>JANWYX010000211.1 GCA_025055055.1 Caldilinea sp.
TGACGCCCAGCTCGCGCACGTAGAGAGGAAGAAACGGAAAGATCAGGCCAAAGCCTAACGTCGAAAAAATTTGAACGACGGACAAGACGACGAGATTGCGACGCCAGTCGATAGGGCGGTGGGCGGCTCCGGCAGCAGAGACGTGGGAAAGAGCGAGCCGTTTTCGTTGCACGGTGTGCGCCTCTCACACTTTCTATCTATTGGTTGTTGAGAAATTGGGCGGCGGTCACGGCTATCAGCGCCAACGTGGAGTTGTAAACGGCGTGTGCAATCATGGCAGTCGACGTGTTGTAGCGAATGCGCAGCCAACCGAGCATCATGCCCAACAAGAAGACAACGACCGTCGCCAGCGTAATGCCGTAGTTGCTATGCACCAACGCAAAGAGCAAGGAGGTGACAATCAGCCCAAAGCGCGGCTGCATCGCCCCACGAAAGAGAGCCTCCTCGCCGATGCCGGCTGCCAACCCGATCGAGATGATGCCCCAAGGGCTTTGAAAGAGTGGACCGATCAGTTGTTCGGTCAGCGTTTCCACGTCAGCGTCGATGCCCAACCCCACTGCGCGGGCGCCGGCTTCCAACAACATCACGGTCGGCACCATGGCGAACGCCCATCCGATGGCAATCACAATCTCTCGGCCGCTGGGCTTGACGATGTTGAGACGGTCGAGCGCCTTGCGCAACGAGAGGCGAGTCAGCCAGCCGACGCCGATCAACGCAATCAAAAGGAAGAGCGCCGTCTGCGCCCACAAAAACCCGATCGTCACCGGCGGCTGTCCGGTCTTTTCAGCGCGAGCAGCCAGCTCCATCGAAAGATTGTCCAGGCCGATGCCCAACGTGACGCTCAAATAGACGGGGATGAACATACTCATCGAGCCGCTGACCGCATGGAGAGGATTGTCGGCGTCCAAATTTGTAAGACGGGCGACCTGACGACGCACCGGCTTCGCCAGCAGCGCTAATCCCGCCAACGACGGGAGGAGCATCCCCCACCCCAACCAAGCCCATGATTGCACGGGCACAATCTCCTCCATCTGCGTCCCCAAGCTGAGCGGACCCAGCAGCGCCATCACGCCCAACAGCGCCAGCGCTGCGTGGATGACCGCCACCATGGCGTAGGCGAGGGCGGCGAGCGCAAGATAAGGCTGTTCCTCCTCTCGCAACTTTTGCGCAAGATTGGCCACGAACAAAATAAAAATCACCGGCAAAAACTGCACTATGACACCGATCGTTTCAAACATCATGAAGCGCCTTTCTGGATAGATCGAAGGCAACCCAGGTGGACGAGGATCCGTTTCCGCCTTGAAGCTCGCTCTTCCCATTGCTCTGACTGCAAAAATTGTCAAGCAATGGCTTTAGTCTACCGCCAATACAAATTCATAACCAAATGCCTCCGGGTTGTGTTGGACACAGTTGGAAGAGTGCGATAGACTACCGTTCTATCGCCGAGCAAAGTGCACGAAAAACCTGCGTCAAGGAGGAATCAAAATGAGGGACGACGACGGGTCATCCACCCAGAGCCGTGAAGCGATGCGCAATCAGATAAACGGCGCGGCCACAGTGCGCACAACCTCCTCGGAACATGCAAAAACTGCTCCGGACCCGGTTCGGCGCAAGAGAAAAGGAACCTCGATGCACCGACAGCGGGGCCCGGAACCCGTAACACCGGCCGCTCCACTCCTCAATCTGAAAGGTTCCTCTGCCCCGGTGGAGTCGGCGACGACGCACGAAGAGGCGCAGCGCGCACCGCTACGTTGCATCACCCCGCGCGTGCCTGCGCCGGGCGCCCTGGCCGAGGTGTATCAGAAGTTCTTACAGGATTGGGAGCGCACCCATACGCTGCCTCTCAACCCGGTCTATCGCCCAACCTTCGATCTGGCGTCGCTCTCGCTCGACGCACTCAGCACGGCGGATGAAGTGTATAATCGGGAGCTGAGCTGGCTCGACTTCAACTGGCGCGTGCTGCGCGAGGCGTTTGATCCGCGCACCCCTCTGTTGGAGCGACTCAAATTTATTGCCATCACCTCCAGCAACCTCGATGAGTTTTTCAGCAAGCGCGTCGGCGGCCTCAAGCGCCAGAAAGCTGCAGGCATGGCCAACCTCACGCTCGAAGGGTGGGCGCCCGACGTGCAACTGGCGCTGATTGCACGCGCCGTGCGCGAGATGGTAACGATCGAAAGTGCATGTCTACACGAAGACATCCTTCCCCAACTCGCCGAACACGGCATCCGGCTGGTGAACTACGACGAGTTGGACGAGGCGGAGCGCAAACGGCTGCAAGAATACTTTTTGAACGAAGTCTACCCCATCCTGACACCGCTGGCAGTCGATCCGGGTCATCCGTTCCCCTTTATCAGCAACTTGAGCCTGAGCCTCGGCATCGTGTTGATCGATCCATCGACAGGCGAGCGCCAATTTGCGCGCGTCAAGGTTCCGCCCACGCGCCCGCGCTGGGTGCCGTTGCAGCGCCCGATGCACTATCTGCCGCTCGAACAGCTGATCGCCGACCACCTCGACACGCACTTCAGCGGCATGGAGATCGTCGCCGCTTTCCCATTCCGCGTCACGCGCAA
>JANWYX010000224.1 GCA_025055055.1 Caldilinea sp.
GTGACATTCTCCGCGTGCTGGTGAACGGGACAATTGCGGGCGCAGCGATCGTAGACGCCCAAGGCCGCTGGCGGACCACCATCACTCTGCCCGAGAGCGGACGCTACACGCTCACGGTGGAGAGCGTGACACTGGACGGCAGGGTGCGCGCCGCTGCCCCGCCGGTGATCATCGAGATTCCGACCCCGACCGGCACACCCACCCCTACGTCGACGCCCACGGCAACGCCGACCGCAACCGACACGCCCACGGCGACGGCCACTCACACGCCGACGTTTACGCCGGTGCCGACGTCCACGCCGACGCCGACCGCAACCCTTACGCCAACGGCGACGCCGGTTCCAACCAATACGCCGACGCCCACGCCTACGGAGACCTATACAGCGACTGCGACGCATACTCCTACTCCGACAGAAGAGGCGACGCCCACCGTCACCGAGGAGCCGGTTGAAGAGGTCACAGCCGAGGCGACCGAAGCGCCGACGGAAGAGGCGACACCCGCCGCCACCGAGGAGCCGGTTGAGGAAGTCACAGCCGAGGCGACCGAAGCGCCGACGGAAGAGGCGACACCCGCCGCCGCCGAGGAGCCGGTCAAGGAGGCGCTTCCGCCGTCGACGCCGGGCGAGTTGCCTGGCACCGGCATAGCCCTTTCCTCGGGCGCAACCACATTGCCCATCGTAGGGCTTGTTCTGGCCGCCCTGTTCCTGGGCGCTTTCGTCACGCGTCGCCGTCAGGAATGAGTGAAGGTGACATCGGAAATAAGAGCGCTGTTTAGGATTAGCGTTCGCCAATGTAAGGACGCCGACGTAAGGATTTCTGCGCTCCGGCTTGATCAGGAGATGACAAACCTTTACAAAACGTTCTAGAAGGAGGACAAGGATCGATGAGAACGCAAAAGTGGTCTGCAGTGGGTGTGCTGTTGATCGTTGCACTGGTTTTTGGTGCCTGCGTCGTCCCTCAACCGGGAGTGCCGCCTGCGGCGCCGCAGGCGGAAGCGCCCGCTCCAGCTCCGGCTGTGGGCGGCGTGCAAATTCCCGAGCCTGTGGATGGAAAGTTTAACGTGGCATTTGTATACGTGGGGCCGATCGGCGATGGAGGATGGACGTACGCTCACAACGAAGGGCGCCTCTATCTCGAGCAAGCTTTGGGCGATGTGGTACACACTGCCTACCTGGAGAGCGTGCCCGAGGGAGCGGACGCCGAACGCGTGATTCGCAACCTGGCTCGCGCCGGATTTGATGCCATCTTCACCACCTCGTTCGGATTCATGGATCCGACGGCGACCGTCGCAGAGGAATTTCCTGACGTCTATTTTGTGCATATTTCCGGCTTCAAGCGCAACGACACCAACTTCGCCAATCTCTTTGGCGCCATGGAGAGCATGAAGTATCTTGCCGGCATGATCGCCGGCGCCCGCGCGCAGGCCGACGGCGGCAATCGCATCGGTTACATTGCGCCCTTCCCGATTCCGGAAGTGATCCGCCATCTTAACGCCACGGCTATGGGCATGCGCCGGACTTGCCCGGACTGCCTGATGGACGTGCGCTGGATCTTCACGTGGTTTGACCCAGACAAGGAGCGCCAGGCGGCTGAGTCCTTGTTTGACGCCGGCGCCGACGTCGTGATCACCGGCGCCGATACGCCTGGCCCCGTCCAGGTGGCCGGGGAGCGCGGCAAATGGGGGATCGGCTACGACAGCCGCAATGCATGCGACGTGGACCCCGAGCATTGTCTGACCGTCCCCTATTGGGAATGGGGGCCGGAATACACCCGTCTTGTCCAGAGCATGCTCGACGGCACCTTTGTCGGGGCAGACATCTACTTCGACGTGGACAGCGGCAGCCTTGGCCTGTTGGGCTTCATGGAAGGGCAGACGCCCCAGCCCGGCGTTCCGGCGGAGGTGATTCCCACGGTCGAGGAGCTGCTGGCAAAGATGCTGAGCGGCGAGATGAATCGCTTCACCATTTTCACCGGCCCGATCCGCGATAACAAAGGCAACGAGATCGTGCCGGCAGGCGTTACACTGACGCAATCTGACCTGGAAGGCTTGCAGGGCATCCCTGGCCGCGAGGATTGCACGATCTGCATGAACTGGCTCGCCGAAGGCATTGTGCCGGACGCAGAGATCCCACAATAACCCGGGTTTTGAGGGGCGTTCGGGGTGTTGGGGAAACCCTGCTCCCTGACGCCCCTTCTTCCCCAATGCACGGTGGGCTTTGACCTCGCAATTCCAACACTGCTTTTGACGCAAATCATGACCACTTCATCCTACGCTGTCGAGATGCGCGGCATCACCAAGCGCTTTCCGGGCGTTCTGGCGAACGACCGCATCGACTTCCAGGTGCGCAAGGGGGAGATTCACGCCCTGCTCGGTGAAAACGGCGCAGGCAAATCCACCCTGATGAACATTCTCTCCGGCCTCTATCGGCCTGATGAGGGGGAGATCGCCATCCATGGTCAGGTTGTGGAGTTTCATTCTCCGCGTGATGCAATTCGCCATGGCGTAGGTATGGTGCACCAACATTTTATGTTGACGCCTTCGCAAAGCGTGGCCGAGAATGTCTTTTTGGGCGCGCGCGAAATTGGATTCGTGCTGAATCCCCAGCGTATGGCTGCAGAGGTGCGTCGCATTGCCGAACAGTATCGTCTGCCGGTCGATCCAAACGCCAAAATCTGGCAGCTTTCCGTAGGTGAACAGCAGCGCGTGGAAATCATTAAAATTTTATATCGGGGCGCCGAAATCCTGATCCTAGATGAGCCGACCGCCGTGCTCACTCCGCAAGAAGCAGAAAATCTCTTTGTCACCCTGCGATCGATGGCGGCGGACAATAAAACGATCATCTTCATCAGTCACAAACTGGAGGAAGTGTTGTCGATCGCCGATCGTATCACGGTGCTGCGCAGCGGCAGAGTCGCCGCCACGCTGTCGGCACAAAGCGTCACCAAAACCGAACTGGCCAACCTGATGGTAGGGCGACAGGTGCTCTTTCAGTTGGAAAAGCCTCCTGTGCAACGCGGAGAAGTGCGTCTTCGCCTTGACAGGGTCTGTGCATTGGACGATAAACTGTTGCCGGCGCTCCGCGAGGTGTCGTTGACCGTGCACAGCGGTGAGATCGTCGGTGTCGCCGGCGTGGCGGGCAATGGGCAACGTGAGCTGGCGGAAGTGATCTGCGGACTGCGCCCGCTGACGTCAGGAACCATCGAAGTTGCGGGCGAACGCATGGCACACCTGACGGCGCGGCGCATGATCGACGTCGGCGTCGCCTACGTTCCGGAGGATCGCAATACGACCGGCAGTGCGCCCAATCTCAGCGTCGCCGAAAACCTCATTCTCAAAAGCTACCGTAAGACGGAAATGGGCGCAGGGCCGTTTCTCGATCTAGCTGCTGTGGAGCGCACAGCCACATCTTTGGTGAAAACGTTCAACATCCTTACACCGAGCATCAAGACGCCGGTGCGCAAATTGAGCGGAGGCAATTTACAAAAGGTCATCCTGGCGCGTGAAATCTCCGGCCAACCGCAAGTGCTGATCGCCGCCTCCCCCACGCGCGGACTGGACATCGGCGCCACCGAAAGCGTGCGCAGCCTTTTACTGCAAGAACGCAGCCAGGGTGCAGCTATCCTGTTGATTTCCGAAGACCTCGACGAAATTTTCGCCATTTCCGACCGGATCGTCGTGCTCTATGAGGGACGCATCATGGGCGAATTTGAAACGGCGGACGCAGAGCTGACCGAGGTGGGTTTGTTGATGGCAGGCGGTCGCGCGCCCTCAGCAAGCCCTGGAACGTAAGACAGGGGATAAAGATGGCATCGCAAACGACGACCTTGCCTCAACAACGCCGGATGGGAGTGCGCATCGAGCGCCGGCTGGAGCAGCCCCTCTGGCTACGCATAGCAACGCCTTTCATCTTGATCGCAGCGGCGTTATTGATCGGGGCCTTGCTGCTGGGGTTGGTCGGCGCCAATCCGTGGGTGGTCTACAACAAGATGGCAAGCATTGCCTTCGGCAGCGCGCACGGCTGGTCCGACACTACAATCAAGGCGACGCCGCTGATCCTGGCCGGGCTGGGCGTCTCTATTGCCTTCCGGATGCGGCTGTGGAACATTGGCGCCGAAGGGCAGCTCTTCATCGGCGCCTGGGTGGCGACCGGCTTTGCGCTCTTCTGGCTGCCGCGCGACACGCCGCAGGCGCTCCTGTTGACGGTGATGGCCGTCGGCGGCTTCATCGGCGGCGCACTGTGGGCGTTCGTTCCCGGTGTGCTCAAGGCAAGGTTGAACATCAACGAAATCATCACTTCGTTGATGCTAACCTATGTGGCGATTTTGTGGAACAACTATTGGGTCTACGGACCCTGGAGCGACCGCGGTTTCGGGCTGACGCCGCAGTTTCCGCGCAACGCCTGGCTGCCACGCTTCACCGACTATTCCAGCGACTTTCCTTTCTTACGTGGCATAACGGCGCACGCCGGCATCTTTCTGGCGCTGGCAGTGGCCGTCCTTCTTTGGTTCGTCTGGAAGCGCACCAAGTGGGGCTATGAAGTCAAGGTGATCGGCGACAACCCTCGCGCCGGACAATATGCAGGAATGCGTTTGGCGCGCAAAATCATCATCGTGATGTTGCTGAGCGGCGGACTGGCCGGTCTGGCGGGGATGGCGGAAGTGTCCGGCGTCGTCCATCGTCTTCAGGAACGTTTCTCTCCCGGCTACGGCTTCACTGCTATCATTGTCGCCTGGCTCGCCAAGCTGAACCCGCTGGCGATTGTGCCGGTCGCCTACCTCTTTGGCGGACTGTTGGTCGGCAGCGATGCGATTCAACCGGCAGGCATCGCCAAGATGCTCCAGGGCGTGGTGCTTTTCGTCGTCGTTGGCGGCGAGTTGTTGTTGCAATATCGCATCAAAGTGGGACGAAGTGCATCGAGTTAAATCATGGAACTAGCCTTTCTGGTCACTTTGTTAGCGGCGGGCATCCGCTCCGGCACGGCAATTCTTTTTGCGACAATCGGCGAAATTTTCGCCGAACGATCGGGCGTGCTCAACCTTGGCATCGAGGGCATGATGTTGATGGGCGCGGTCAGCGCCTATGGGGTCGCCTTTGCCACAGGCAACCCGTGGCTGGGGCTAGGCGTCGCCATGGCGGTCGGCGGCTTGATGGCGCTGTTGCATGGGATGGTGACCATTTCGCTGCGTGCAGATCAGGTGGTAAGTGGCCTGGCGCTCACCTTTCTCGGCTCCGGCCTGAGCGCCGTGCTTGGCGCGCCGCTGGTCGAAGTGCGCAATGCGCCGCGGCTGCCGGTCTTCCCCATTCCTGTTCTGGCGGACCTTCCCATCCTAGGCCCCATCTTTTTTAACCACAATGTGATTGTCTACCTCGGCTTGGTGATGGCGCCTCTGGCGTGGTGGTATATCCATCGCACGCGCCCCGGCATGGAGCTGCGCGCCATCGGCGAATATCCCGCCGCAGCCGACGTATTGGGTATCAACGTCAATCGCCAGCGCTATGCGTACGTTGTCTTCGGCGGCGTCATGGCCGGCCTGGGCGGCGCGGCGCTGAGCCTGGCAATCACGCCGCTCTGGATCGAAGATATGACCGCCGGTCAGGGCTGGATTGCGGTGGGGCTTGTGATCTTCGCCAGTTGGGATCCGCTGCGCGCCGCGTTAGGCTCCTATCTGTTCGGCGCCATCCGTCGCCTACCACTTGATTCGCAAAATCTGCCTTTCTTCCTGGCCTATCCTCAGTTGGGCTACTTCATGAACATGCTGCCCTATCTGTTCGTCATTTTGCTGATGCTGATCAGCGCGCGCAGCGAGATGCGCCGACGCATCGGTGCGCCGGCAGCACTGGGACAGCCATACGTCCGCGAAGAGCGCGGCGTCTGAAAGCCACCGAGAACAAAAAGACAGCATCCGATGTTGCCCATCTCGCACATTGCATACACCTGGCTCGCCCTCGACCTAGCGCAGGACCGCCTCGGCGTTGCACAAGAGGCCGACTATCGCCTTGTCGCCGTCGCTGCAACCGGCCCAGACCTGATCGACAAGCCGATGGCCGCCGCCTATTTCTACCGGCGCTACAAGTCCGCAGTGCTTTTTGCACACACCTTGCTTTTCAACCAGGCCGTGCTTTGGTTGACAATAGGACGTTTTCGACGTCTGGGCGTCTACGCCGCAGCGTTTTTGGGGCACGCCCTGTTGGATCGCCTATGGATGTTTCCCGACACCTTTTACTGGCCGCTGCGCGGGTGGCGCTTCCATGTGTGGGGCAAACGCGGCTCTGAACAGACGGAGATCGGCAAAGCGTACTGGTATGCCTTCACGCGGCGACCGGAGCTATGGGGATGGGAGCTGGGTGGCCTGCTGGCGTTAGCGCTTTTTGTTTGGCGTCGACGGCTGTATCGGTGGGAGAATTTCCGCAGGTTTATACTGACCGGCCGGCCGCCCGCGCCATGAAGTTGACGATGTAGGAAGCGGACGATGTAGTTGACATTGTCACGGCGTTGCCTTCACGGTGTGGACTCGCCGCCGAGGCGCAGAGGTTGCGAAGAAAGGTCCTTTAGCCGGGTCTCTGTGCGCTCGACGTCTGTGGGTTGGAACAATCGTTTTGCACCGAACGCATCGTTGATTCTTCGGTTTGCACCCGTGGTGCTACAATCCGGGCTATGGTTCAACCGGCCTCCTCGACG
>JANWYX010000270.1 GCA_025055055.1 Caldilinea sp.
CTCAAAGGAGCCGCCGGGCAAGAAATATTCGTTTTCAGGGGTGATAGGATGTCGCGGCCAATCGCCGTCGAACCAGATCGCCGCAATTTCGCCATATTGCGTGCATAGCTCGCGCACTTGGCCGTGTAGAAAGGCCAGATAGTCCTCCCACGCCAGCCCGCTTTCGGCGCGGAAACGATAGGCAGGGTGATGCCAGTCCAGCAGCGAGACGTAGAAGCCGAGCTTGACGCCGTGGCGTGCGCAGGCGTCCGCCAGCTCGGCGATCGGGTCACGCCGGAAGGGCGTGTTCGTCACCTTGTAGTCGCTGAGCGCAGTGTCGTACATGCTGAAGCCGTCATGGTGGCGGCTGGTGATGATAATGTACTTCTGTCCGGCGTCGGCTGCAGTGCGCACCCAGGCGTCGGCGTCGAACTTCGTCGGGTTGAACTGCGCCATCAATTTTTCATATTCCGGCACGGGGATGCGGTCGGTGTGCATCACCCATTCGTGTTTGCCGATGATGCTGTAGAGGCCCCAGTGGATGAACATGCCGAAGCGTGCATCCTGGAACCAGGTGAGTCCTTGAGGAGATGCCTGTCGTGTCATAGGTCGGTCCTTGAATGAGTTGAAGTGGATCACAAAGGTGCAGAGATGTAAAGACGCAAAGGAGAAAGCGCGTCGACTTTATTGCTCTGCGCACTCTGCTGTGAAACTTTTTATTTCTTCGCAAACTGCGGCAGATACGGCTCGTTTACCGCAAAGAGATCGTCCACCATTTGCTGAATTTCCGCAAGCGAAAGCACCGCCGCCGAAAGAGGATCGTGCGCTACCGCCTGGTAAACGAGCCGTCGATCGCCGGTGAGCGCAGCTTCGACCGCCATCTCCTCGATCTGGGCGCTGAGGTTGGTCAGGATTGCGCACTGTGGCGGCAGCGGCCCGACGGCGACCGGCTCCAACCCCTCGCGGCTGGCCCACACCGGCACCTCGACGCAGGCATCCTGCGGCAGGTTGTCGATCAGGCGTTTGTTGGACACGTTGCCGTTGAAGCGGAACGGCTCGCCACCTTCGAGGGCGTTGATGATGTAGGCAGCATATTCATGGCCGCGCTTCAGATCGAGCGGCGCCGGGTTGTCCAGCCATTGGCGAATTTCGTCGCGCCAGGTGTGCTCACGCTCCTGGTAATGTTTCAGGATGTAGGCGTATTCGCCCGGATTCCAGCCTGTGCCATGTGTGCAGTATTTTTCGATGAGGTCTGGACGCTTGCGAAACCACCAGTTGTACTCGGAGTTGTGGCCGCTCGATTCGGTGACGTAGTAGTCAAGCGCCAGGAACATTTCGTTGCGCACCTGCTCTTCATTGTAGACTTCCGGTCGCTCCGTGATCGCCTTGCGAATGAGCGGGTAGGCGTCTTCGCCCTTCCATTTGTATTCCAGATACCAGGCCATGTGGTTGATGCCGGCGCAGGTGTAAGTGATCTCCTCCATCGGTGCGCCGATCCAACGCGCCAGCATCTCGGCGGTGCCCTGCACGCTGTGGCACAGTCCGGTCACGGTGACATCGGTCGTGCGGTCGATGGCGCGGCAAAGCATCGCCATCGGGTTGGTGTAGTTGAGCATCAGTGCGCGCGGGCAGTAGCGCTCCATGTCGCGCGCAATGTCCACCATCACCGGGATCGTGCGCAGCGCACGGAAGATGCCGGAGACCCCGCGCGTGTCGCCGACGTTCATGTCGACGCCGTAGCGCTTGGGAATTTCGATGTCATGGCGCCAGACTTCGGTGGAGCCGGCCAGGATGGTCACAATCACATAGTCGGCCCCGCGCAGCGCCTCGATGCGGTCGAGGGTGGCGCTGACGGTGGCCGGATACTTGCCTTCGTCGATGATGCGCTGCACCGCCCGCTGCGACCACTCCAGCCGTTGGGCGTCGATGTCCATCAGACAGATGTGTGAAGCTTCCAGCAGCGGGAAGGTCAACAGATCGCGCACCAGCGTGCGGGTAAACCCGAAGCTGCCGGCGCCGATGAAGGTAATCTTGGGCATGGAAACGGTGTCCTTTCTCGGTCTTAAGTCTATTCTCTGCGAGCTTGCGTTTTTGCGTTGAGTCTTCTCTTATGAACACCACGTTTCAAAATTGCGACAACCACTGCGCCTGCGCCTCCAACATCTCCGTGACCATGGCGTGGATCTGCGGCAAGGTGCAGACGGCAGCGGTCAGTGGGTCGAGCATCACCGCATGGTAGACTGCATCGACGTCGCCGGTGAGCGCAGCTTCCACGATGAGGCTCTGCACGTTGATGTTGGTGCGATTGAGCGCAGCCAACTGTGGTGGCAGTGCGCCGATGTGGGTGGGTTGAACGCCGCTGGCGTTGACCAGGCAGGGCACTTCGACGCAGCAGCCTTCGGGCAGGTTGGTGATCAGGCCGGTGTTCGGCACATTGCCGGCGATGACGACCGGCTTGTTTGTCTCGATGGCCTCGATGATGTAGGAGCCATATTCGTGACTGCGCGTCGTCGGGAACTCGCCGGAGACGATCTCCTCGTATTCGCTTTGGAACTGCTCCAGCCGATGCAGACAATGGCGCAGATAGCCGCCCGTGCGGCCAAAGTCGAACCAATGGTTGACCGGGTCGGTGAAGCGGGGAACCAGCTCCTCGTTCACCATGCGCGCCGTCTTGCGGAAATAAGGCACATATTCGCTGGCGTGGCCGCTCGACTCGGTGACAAAGTAGCCGAAGTATTTCATGAGGTCGGTGCGCACCGGCTCCTGGGCGATGATCTCCGGTCGCTCGATGGCCTGCCAGAGCAATGGGTAAAGGTCTTCCTTGCCGCGGCGAAACTCCAGGAAAAAGGCCTGGTGGTTGATACCTGCGCAGACGAAGTTCACCTCTTCATAGGGAACGCCGATCCAGCTCGCCAGCATCTCGCTCGTGCCCTGCACGCTGTGACAAAGCCCTACGTGCGGTCGCCCCGTCCCGTCGGCAACGGCCCAGCAGTTGGCGGCCATGGGATTGACGTAGTTGAGCAGCAGCGCGTCGGGCGCCAGCTCATCCAGCTCGTCGCATAGGTCGAGCAGCACCGGAATGGTGCGCAGCGCGCGGAAGACGCCGCCCGGCCCCAGGGTGTCGCCCACGCACTGCTCGACGCCGTACTTCTGCGGAATCTCGATGTCAAGCCGGTAGGCCTCCAGCCCTCCCTGCTGGAAAGTGGTGACCACATAGTCGGCGTCCGTCACAGCCGTGCGGCGGTCGGTGGTGGCGACGACCTTCGCCTTGAGCTTGCGCCGGTCGATCATTGCCTGCACGATGGTGCGCGCCTGCTCCAGCCGCTTGGGATCGATGTCCATGAGCACGATCGTGCTGTCTTGGAGCGCCGGCGTCAATAGAATGTCACTGCAGAGGTTGCGCGTAAAGACCAGACTGCCTGCGCCGATAAAGGTAATGGTTGGCATAAAGTGATCGCTCCTCAAATGAAGTTTTTCTTTGTTGCGTGCTCCGTGTTTTAGGATTGCGCGCTGCGCAACGAAACATGAGCCACGCAATTCGATAGGCGCGCCAAAACGACGTCGCCCATTTTTTGACGTCGTTGTCTTCTTGCTTCAGGATGTCAGCCGTAGGAAAAGACGTTGCCCCCACTCGCCGTAGACCGGCGTCGGGCGCACCTGACCGGCCAGCGCATTGACGATTCCCACCACCCAGGCGACGACCAGCGCAAGTGCGGCTGCGATGACAATCGAAAAGCTTGCCAGAAAGAGCAGCGCCCCCCCCAAGGGCAGGAGAACCGGCGCCAGCCATTCGATGAGCAGATAGCTTGCGTAGATGAGCGCCGCCGCCACCGCCAGCGTCGAAAGCATCGAGAACCAAGAGACCTGCCCCTTGTAGCGCATGGCGCGCTGTTGCTGGCGAATAACGGGCATAAAGAGCGCCAGCCCGATCGGAATGATGAACAAAAGCGGATATTCCACCGAAACGAAGGCCGTCAACCAGCCGAACACCAGCCACAGCAGCGGCACGGCGATGGCGCCGCCTACCAACGCCAGCGACTGGCAGGCATGATAGAGCGTGAAGCGATCCCGACGTCGCAGAAGAATGATGGCAAGCGGACCGACCAGGATCAACAGGTAGCTCAGCGCAGCAAGAAGACGA
>JANWYX010000322.1 GCA_025055055.1 Caldilinea sp.
GCTGAGTGCGCTGCGCGACAAGGTGGAGGTTTGGGAGGGGCTAGCCCGCCGTGCCCACGACGCGCTTGAGCTTTACCAGATGGCCGAGGACGACCCGGCCATGTTGACCGAGCTGGAGGCAGAGGCGGACGCGCTGGAGGCCGAGCTGGATCGGCGCGAGTTCACGCTGGCGCTCAGCGGCCCCTACGACAGCGGTTCGGCGATCCTCAGCATTCACGCCGGCGCCGGCGGCACCGAAGCGCAGGACTGGGCGCAAATGCTGTTGCGCATGTACCTGCGCTGGGCGGAAAAACACGGCTTCAAAACCTTTATTACCGATGAGACCGAAGGTGAAGAGGCGGGCATCAAGAGCGTGACCGTCGAGGTCAACGGCCCCAACGCCTACGGCCTGCTCAAAGCGGAAAAGGGGGTGCACCGACTTGTGCGCCTCAGCCCCTTCGACGCCAACAACCGCCGCCACACCAGCTTCGCCAAGGTTGAGGTGATGCCGGTGCTGGACGAAGACATCGAGATTCAGATCGACCCCAAAGACATCGAAGTGGAGGTCTTTCTCAGCAGCGGGGCCGGCGGCCAGAACGTGCAGAAAAACCAGACGGCCGTGCGCATTCGTCACCTGCCGACCGGCATCGTCGTCACCTCGCAGAACGAGCGCAGCCAGACGCAGAACCGTGAAATGGCGATGCGCGTGCTGCGCGGCAAGCTCTATGAACTGGAACAAGAAAGGCTGGCGGCGGAGAAAGCCAGGCTCAAGGGCAAGGTGGACGACGCCAACTTCGGCAGCCAGATTCGCAGCTATGTGTTGCATCCGTATCAGTTGGTCAAAGACCTGCGCACCGGCGTGGAGACGGGCAACACGACCGCCGTGCTCGACGGCGAGATCGATATGTTCATCGAAGCATGGCTGAAGAGCAATTTACAGGACGTGGCGTAAAGACCGGCAGCGTAGATGGCGTTTTGAGCGGAAGGGAGCAAATGCGCTTGCACTTCACCGCCATCTGCGCCGGGCCGGTCTAACGTTTGGAGGTTTCCAAATCCTGTCCTTCAGGTTCATTCAGATCGACCAACAGATTTTCGTCATCAAGATTCATTTGCTCTTGATGCTGGACATCTTCACCTTGCCTCGTCGCCGGTCCGGCCTCATCTGGCGCTTCCACCTCAACGTCTGAGACGTCCACGCGCTGAATAGATTTAACGACCAGCAACTGTTTCACCAGCCGTTCCAGCTGATTGGAAGTCAAGGGTCGAGTGAGATCGACGCGCAAGATTGCAGTCTCGCCGGCCGAAGGCAACATCGTCGCTCGTTTGACCGGCACCCCCAGCCGGTCAAGTGCGGTCAGTGCCTTGCCGACTGCGCGATGGTCGTCTTTCAGATGGAGCTTGAGCATATTGACTTCGTGGTTACGGCCGAGCCTGGCTTCCACGCGTTCCAGAACCACCAGTGTGAACAAAATAAGCAAGGTCGTCGCCGTCGCCAGCCCGGCCATCCCCACCCCAACTGCAATGCCGATCCCCGCCACGCCCCAGATACTGGCGGCCGTGGTCAAGCCGCGCACCGTCGAGCCATGACGCAGGATTGCGCCGGCGCCGAGAAAACCGATGCCCGAAACCACGTAGCTGGCTACCCGCATCGGATCGCGCACTCCTGTATCGGGTAAAGCATACGCGCCAGCCATGGTCATCAAACATGCGCCCAACCCCACCAGAATATGGGGACGAAAGCCGCTGGCGCGCTCATGTTGTGAACGCTCCCATCCGATCAAGCCGCACAGCAACAGCACCACTAACAGGCGTCCGACCAGAATCGAATCAAAAGGGCCGACGATCTCTCCTGAAGCCTGCGCCATTCTCAGGATCAATTCATTTCCAAACCTGTTGAACGCATCCATGAACGCTTTGTAATTCATTGCGCACCTCGATGGTGGACGGTCAGATCAACTTCCTGCTCCATCAAAACGATTGCGCCAGGATAGCGACCGTGGCCAATCTTTTCACGCCTTGAACATTTTCATGACTTTGAGCCGTCGCAGCAAGTCCACGCGTCGCTGCATGTCTGTACGCTTGATGTGGTCAATCCATGTCAATGCAAGGCGCGGACCGGCCAGAACAAGTATGCGGCGCCACGTCCGTTGCAACGCATTGTCACAGGCTTCAGGGACCTGCCTTTGCAACCGTCGCAGAGCGCGGACGCATCGGTCCATGCCCTGCTGTTCAAGATCGGCAAGGTGCAACAGCAGGTTGCGCTTGTGCGGCTCCACCGCGATCGCCGCCAGGTCTCGATAGAGCAGATTGAAGAACTGTCTGTGGCAATACACTTGCTCGATATAGGCGATGAGACGCATGCGAACTGCGCGCATCTGTCGTGAACGTTCCCTGCACCCCTGTGTGTCGAAACCGCGGTTGCCGTTCATACGTCACCTTCCGGT
>JANWYX010000352.1 GCA_025055055.1 Caldilinea sp.
GCGCTTCGCCCGGCGCGCCGCGCCGGCGCGCGTGCTGACGCTGGCGCTCTCCGACGTGCTTGGCGACCGGCTCGACACGATCGCCTCCGGCCCGGCCTATCCCGACGCCACGACCGTCGAGACGGTGCGAGCCATCATCGACAAGTATCGCCTTGCGCTGTCCCCCAAGCTGCGCCAACTTTTGGAGCAAGAAACGCCCAAGGCGCTTGACAACGTCGAGACGCACATCATCGGCAGCGTGCGCGTCGCCGTCGAGGCCGCCGCACAGGCTGCACAGGAACGAGGGTATCGTCCGCTGATTTTGACCACTACGCTGGATTGCGAAGCGCGCGAGGCGGGCCGCTTCCTGGCGGCGATTGCGCGCTCGGTGCGCAGCGAGCAGAAGCCCCTGGCGCCGCCGTGCGCCGTGCTCTGCGGCGGCGAAACGGTGGTGACCGTCGTCGGCGCCGGCAGGGGAGGACGCAACCAGGAGCTGGCGTTGTCTGCGGCGATTGCGCTGGCCGGTCTGCCCGATGTGGTTCTGGCCTCCGTCGGCACCGACGGCACCGATGGGCCAACCGATGCGGCCGGCGGCATCGTCGACGGCGAGACCGCGGCGCGGCTGGCCGCGCAGGGCGTCGATGCGCAACGGGCATTGGCCGACAACGACGCCTACACGGCCTTAAGGGCCAGTGGCGATCTGCTCATCACCGGCCCGACCGGCACGAACGTCAACGACGTGACGCTGCTGCTGGTGAAGTAAACGACTCGCCCCAAAACCGGTGACTTGTCTGTCTCGCGTAGATTTTGGGAGTGATGACGCAAGCCGCGCAATGTTTTTACAAAATCGTCCGGCAATCATTGTAGCTGCGGCTCGTAGCCGCAGCTCTGGTGCGCTTCCGCGGCTCGCTGGAGACGATAACCTTTACGTAAGCATCTTTACGATGCCAGGGCTTTTCCTTCTTCTCACCCCTTCACGCCGCTGTAGCTGATGCCCTCGATAAAGTAGCGCTGGAAGAAGAAAAAGATCATCGCCATCGGCACGGTGGTCAACATCGAACCGGCGAGGAGGGCGTTCCATTGCAGGTTCTGCCCCAACCCGCCTCGCAGGAAGGCCAGACCAAGCGGCAGCGTATAGAGGTCCTGATTGGTCGTGATCACGATCAACGGATGCATGAACTCGTTCCAGCTGCCCTGGAAACTGAAGATGACCAGCGCCACGATGGCCGGCCGCGCCAGCGGCAGCACGATCTGGAAGAACATGCGGAAGCGACCGGCGCCGTCGATGCGCGCGGCCTCCTCGATCTCGCGCGGGATCGCTTCAAAGAACTGCGCCATCAGAAAGATGCCGAAGGCCGTCACCATCTTGGGGATGATCAAGCCGGTGTAGCTGTCGATCATGCCTAGCGTCTTGAGCACGATGAACATCGGAATCAGTTGCACAATGCCGGGGATCATCATCGTGCCGATGATGGCCAGAAAAACGAATCGGCTGCCGGGGAAGGCAATGCGCGTCAGCGAGTAGCCGGCCAGCGCCGAAAAGAGCACGTTTGAAATCGTCACCGTCGCTGCGATGAAAAAGCTGTTGAACGCCCAACGCCCAACGTTGAGCGCGAACATGCGCTGATAGCCTTCCAGCGTGAAGGTCTGCGGAATCAGCGCCACCGGCCGCTCGTTGATCTCCGGCAGCGTCTTGAAGCTGGTCGAGATCGCCAACACGAACGGATAGAGGAACACCAGTGCAATCAGGAAAAGCAACGCGTAGGAGAGCACCAGGCGGATGTTCTCGCGCAGGCGGCTCTCTCGACGGACGGCGGTGGGAGCGGAGGTTGTCATCGAGGCGGCCATCGTCTTACTCCTTCTTTCCCTCGGTGATGCGACGCTGCACCAGGGTGAGGGTGAAAATGATGATGAAGAGCAGCAGCGCGATCGCCGCCGCCAGCCCCATCTGCGAGTTGGTGAAACCGTTGCGATAGACCAGATAGGCTACGGTCAGCGTCGTCTTGGCCGGGCCGCCCGCGCTCATGACGTAAACCTGATCGAAGACCTGGAAGGTGCCGATCAAGCCGAGGGTCACGACGAAAAAGAGCGTCGGCCGCAGCAACGGCAGCGTGACGCTGAAGAAAATCTGGCGGCCATTGGCGCCGTCGATCTCGGCGGCTTCGTAGACTTCCCTCGGCACATCCTGCAGCGCAGCCAGAAAGATCACCATCATCGTGCCGATCGTTGTCCAGGTGTTGAGCAACATGATGCCCATCAAAGCTACGCTGGGGCCGCTGATCCAGTCCCACACGGGCAGGCTGAGCACGTTGGCCCGCATCCAGTCCGGCGCCGTCTCCAGCGTCAGTCCAAACCAGCCAAAGATGATATGAAAGAGGCCGCGCGGGTCGGCCATCCACGCAATCGGCTGCCATAGCCCAAAGGTGATTGTTTGCAACACCTGGTTGACCAGCCCGTTCCTCTGATAGAGAAACAGGAACAACATGCTGATCGCAATCGATGAGGTGATCGATGGGAAGTAATAGGCCGTGCGAAAGAAACCTTTGAAGCGCAACCGCCGTTGATTGACCACGACCGCCAGCAACAA
>JANWYX010000393.1 GCA_025055055.1 Caldilinea sp.
GAAGCAGAGATCGAGGCGCTGCGGGCGGTCAGTCGCGCACTCGGAGTCACCATCGAGAGTTTAGCCAGTCGCACTCGTCTGCGTCAACAGGCGGATGAGCTGGCGCAAATCATGGAAGGCGTGCCCGTAGGATTGCTGTTGTTGGACGCCGACGGCTATATTCGCTCTGCCAACCCGCAGGCTCAAGAATACCTGCGCTGGTTGACGACGGACGCCGAATGCAGGCAGGTGAAGGCCCTAGGCGACAAGCCGCTCGCCAAGCTGCTCACCTCGCCGACCGAGCGTTGGGGACATCTTGTCAACGTAGAGCGGCGCACCTTCGAGGTGCGCGCCCAACTGGTAGAGCGCGCACCGGAGCCGGCGAGCTGGGTCGTGGTAATTCGCGACTTGACCGACGAGCTCTTCGTCCAACAACAACTGCAACGCCAGCAACGGCTGGCGGCGATCGGGCAGCTGGCTTCTGGCATTGCCCATGACTTCAACAATCTGATGTCGGTCATCATCCTCTATGCCCAGATGATGATGCAGTCGTCGACGCTGGAGCAGTCCGATCGCGAGCGGCTGCGCGTGATCGAACGGCAGGGTCTGCGCGCCGTGCACATGATCCGTCAAATGCTCGACTTCAGCCGACGCACCGCTATCGAGCGCCAACCGCTCGATCTGCTGCCGTTGTTAAAAGAGCAGATCAAATTGCTGCAGCGCATCTTGCCGGAGAACATTCGGATCGAGTTGGAAACGGCGCAGAACGAATGCTACATCTTCGCCGATCCGACGCAGTTGGAGCAGGCGCTCATGAATCTCGCCGTCAACGCGCGCGATGCGATGCCCGAAGGGGGCGAGCTCCGCATTATCGTGGAAAAACTTGAGTTTACAAGCGAGAAAGAGGCGCCGCTTCCCGGCATGGCGCCCGGCACATGGGTCTGTCTGAAGGTGAGCGACACCGGCGTAGGCATCTCGCCCGAAGATCAGGAGCACATCTTCGAGCCCTTTTTCACCACCAAGCCGGCGGGCGTGGGCGTCGGCTTAGGTCTGTCTCAGGTGCACGGCATTGTCGGACAACACGGTGGACACATTTCCGTCGCCAGCAAAGTCGGCGCGGGAACAACCATTGCCATCTTTTTGCCTGCGCTCAAGACACTGCAAGCGGACGTCGACGCAACCGAAATTGCGACGATCTCTGCGCCCGGAAACCGGGAGACGATTTTGGTGGTCGAGGACGAACAGGCGTTGCGCACCACGCTGCAGGAAGTGCTCGAACGCTGGAACTACCGCGTGATCGTCGCGGCCCATGGCAAAGAGGCGCTGGCGCTTCTCGAAACTCTGGTGGATCCTCCGCATCTGATCTTGAGCGACGTGGTGATGCCGGAGATGAGCGGGATCGCTTTGTTTAAGGCGTTGCGCCAACGTCAGATGGACATCCCGATCATTTTTCTCTCCGGTCATCTGCGCGGGGAAGACCTGGAGGAGCTTCGGCGGCACGGCCTGGATGCCTGGCTGCCCAAACCGCCGGGCGCCGACCTGCTTGCGCGAACGATCGCCGCTGTGCTGCACAAACGAGCCGGAGCTTCAAACAAGGTATGAGCTCACCAAAACTGCTTCGTTGGCCAACCCTGATCATCGGCGTCCTTCTATTTGCGTTGGTCATGACCATCCTGATCATTTATCGCAATCAGGAGACCGCCTTGCGCAAGCAGGCCGAAAACGAGCTGACATATGTGGCTCGACTCAAAGTCGAGCAAATTGTCGATTGGCGTCAGGAGCAAATTCAAGAGGGCGCTGAAGTTATGGACCGCCCCCTGCTCTACAACCGACTGGTGTCATGGATCACAGCGCCACAGCCCGATGAAGTGCCCATCTTGCTTGCCGAGCTCGAGGGGCTTCGCCGACACGATGGATATGATGACATCCTGCTCGTCGACGCTTCGGGGCAGATCCGGCTCAGCCTGAGCGGAACGGAGGGCGCCGCCCATGCAGACAATGCGTTGGAAACTGCACTGCATCAAAGACGCCCTGTGCTAAGCGACCTGCATGTGGACGGCCACAGCCCGGAGCCGCACCTCAGCGTGTGCGTCCCTATCGTCGATGCAACGCAAACACCCCTTGGCGCGCTGCTCTTCGTCATTAATGCGCGGAGGACGCTTTTCCCTCTCCTACAACCCTCCTTCATCACGCGTCACACCCTGGAGACGATGCTCGTCCGCAGCGAGGGAGAAAGTGCGCTCATCCTCAACGATCTGCACGATCGGCCCGACGCCGCTTTAACCCTACGCCTACCGCTCAGCCTCACGCACGATCCCGCCGTCATGGCCGTAAACGGCATCCAAGGGCTGGTCGGCGGCAGGGACTTTCGCAACGTTGAAGTGCTGGCCTATATTCAGCCAATTCCCGACTCTCCCTGGTTTTTGGTGACCAAGCTCGACGCAGGCGAGGCGTTCGCCGAGATAAACCAGCGCGCCGGCATGCAGTCCCTGCTGGCGTTGAGCGCCGTCACACTGGTCGGCCTGTTGGCACTGGTGGTGTGGCAGCGCCAGCGCCATCAATATCTGGAAAAGCTGTACGCGGCGGAAAGAGCGCAGCACGCCGGCGACCTGCGCTATCGCATCACGCTGCAAAGCATCGGCGACGCCGTGATCGCCACCGACGCAAGGGGAAGGGTCACCTTGCTCAACCCTGTCGCCGAGGCGCTGATCGGTTGGTCAAACGAAGAAGCACAAAATCGACCGCTCGAGGAAGTTTTTCAGATCGTCAACGAGGAGACGCTGCAGCCTGCCGAAAATCCGGTGGCGAGGGTGTTGAGAGAGGGCAGAGTCATGGGTCTGGCCAACCATACAGTGCTGATCGATCGCTATGGTCGGCGCCGCCCGATCGCCGACGCTGCAGCGCCTATCCGCGACGAGGGCGGCGCCATTCAGGGTGTTGTGCTCGTTTTTCGCGACCAAAGCGCCGAGCGCGCAGCGCAACGCGCCTTAGCGGAAAACGAAGCGCGTCTTCGCGGCCTGATCTCGGCAATTCCGGATTTGATCTTTCGGCTGGACCGCAACTACCGCTTCCTGGACTGCTGGGTGAACGATGAGAATAACCTGCTGTTGCCCCGCGAGCAGTTCCTTGGGAAAACCACGTTCGAGGTTTTGCCATGGGAAGTGGCCGAAGGCGGCGCGCGCGCGTTGGACTTGGCGTTGGAGACCGGGACGATGCAGATTTACGAATATTCGCTCGCAACGCCGGACGGCGTCGGCTGGTATGAACAGCGTCTCACGCCGATCTCCGCCGACGAGGTGATCGCCATCACGCGCGACGTTACAGAGCGCAAACGTCGCGAGCAGATCACCCGCCTGCGCCTGGCGCTGCTGGAGTTCGCCGCGGAGCATTCCTACCACGACCTGCTGACCAAAGCGCTCGAGGAGATCTGCGCGCTGGTCAGCAGCCCCGCAGCGCTTTTCATGACCGTAGAAGCGGACCGGCGCATGGTGTCGTTGCAGGCGTGGGTTCCACCGACGCTGCGCAAGCCGGTTGCTTCACGCCAGCGGGCGCTGCGCTATCCGGTCGATCCGGACAGCGCATGGGCGCAGGCGCTCGTTTCCCGCACTCCCCTCATCCATGATGGTCCTGTGCGCCTCGGCAGCGATGAACGAGGAGATCCCGACGACCGGATTGTGCTTGAACGTCAGCTCGTTGCTCCGATCATGCGGCAAGAAAAAGTGGTCGCACTGCTGAGCGTATGCAATAAACCAACCCCCTATCTGCGGACGGACGTTCTCCTAATGGAAGAAGTCGCCGACATGGTGTGGGAGATTGTTGAACGCAAACGCGTTGAAGAGTCCGAACGCAACCTGCAAGAGCGATTGGCCAGAGCCCAAAAGCTG
>JANWYX010000413.1 GCA_025055055.1 Caldilinea sp.
AGGAGAAGCCGGAGTTCAAGCTCGGTCTACTCTATCTTTATCCCTTCCTGGGCGCCACGCGGGGCAGTCAGACGCCCGGCTACATGTTGCTGCCGGACGGCGTCGGCAGCCTGATTCGCTTCGCCGACGCCACCAAAGCCAGAAATATGTTCTACGGCCGTTATTATGGACCCGACCTGGGCATGATCGCAGTGGCACCGTTTGACCCGGAGCTCAGGCGCCCGTATCCGATCGCCTACCCGGTCTTCGGCATGGTGCACGGCGAAGGACAGAACGCCCTCCTTTCGATCGTGGAGCAAGGGGCGGCCTACGGAGAGATTCAGGCGCACCCCGCCGGCATTCTGACCAATTTCAACTTTATCTACAATGCCTTTATCTACAACGAAAGCTACTATCAGGCCACGAACCGGGCCGGCGCCGGCGTGACCGTCGTCCAGCGCAGGACGAACGAGTTCGATGTCGTCGTGCACTTCCGCTTTCTGACCGGCGAGGCGGCGGACTACGTCGGCATGGCGCGCAGTTATCAGCGCTACCTGGTCGAAAAGGGACTGCTGCGCAAGGTTCCGGTGGCGAACCCAAACATCGGCGTTCGTCTGGAATTTCTCGGAGGAGACAAAGAGCAGATATTGCTCTGGAGCCGCTTTGTGCCGATGACCACCGTTGCAGAGATGGGGGAGATTCTCACCGGGTTGGGCGTTGCCAATCCAGAGGTCGTCTATTACGGCTGGCAGCCGCTCGGCGCGTCGAGCATGCCGCCAACGGTGCTGCGGCTGGAACGTTCGCTGGGCAGCGTCGCCGAGCTGACCGCGTTGGCGGAGCGGATTGCGGAGGAGGGCGGACATTTTTCGCTTTATCTGGACCCCCAGGGAGCGCTGCGCGAAGAGGCGGGCTATTCCCCGCGCAACGACCTGGCCATTGCAATCACGAATGTTAGCTTGAGCGGCTTTAACCGTAACCACATTGTGTTCTATTTCACCTTCGAGGCGCTGCGCCGACGCTTCGAGGCGTTGCAGAAGGAACTCGCTACGCATCCGTCGATTGGACTGGCGCTCGATCAGATCGGTTGGATGCTCTACGGCGATTTTCGCAGTGGTCGCTCGATGAACCGCGAGCAGGCCGCCGACGCGTATCGCGCGCTGTTGGTCGATTCACCGGTGCGGCTGGTTCTCTACCGCCCCAACGACTATCTGTTCAGCGTGGCGGAGGCGTATTTCGACATGCCGCTGGGGGACAACGGCTATGTGTACACCTCCGAGACGGTTCCTTTCCTGCCGATCGTGCTGGCGGGATATCTTCCCTATTACGGCGAAGCGCTCAACTTTTCGGCGAACTTGCAGGAAGACCTGTTGCGACATGTTGATTATGGCGTCTATCCCTCCTATTTTTTGACGCAGCAGCCCACCGCTGCCATGCTCAACACCCGCTCCAACTGGATTTTCACCTCCTCCTACGCCCAGTGGGGCGAGCATATCCGGGAGACGTATCGCTGGATGAATGCACTGTTGGGGCCGGTGCGCGGGCAGGAGATCGTCGCCCGCCGTCAATTGGCGCAGGGCGTCTTCGCCACGACGTACGCCAACGGCAAGCAGATCGTTGTGAACTACACCGACCGTCCCTTCGCCTATCAAGGCGTCACCGTTGAGGCCAGGAATGCGTTCTTGTTGGAGAGTGCGCCATGACCGTTCGTCCGCTTCCCCACCGGTTGCTCAGCTTGCGCACGCGCGAGGCGCTGCACGGCTACGCTTTCATTGCGCTGTGGGTGATCGGCTTTGTCTTGTTCACGCTGGCTCCGCTGCTTCAGACCTTTAACTATAGCCTGAATCGAGTGGTGGTGACCGTCACCGGGGTGAGTCTCACCTATATGGGGTGGGCCAATTACACGCGTGCGCTCGCCACCGACCCGGCTTTTGGTGAGCTGTTGATCGGCTATGCCATCGAGACGCTGGTGGCGGTGCCGATCGTGTTGATTTTCTCGATGATCATCGCCCTTTTTTTGAACCTGCGCTTCCGGCTTAAAGGGCTGTTTCGCACGATCTTTTTCCTGCCGGTCGTGATCACGAGCGGGCCGGTGATCAGGGAGCTCACGGAGCAGGGCGCGGCGACTGCGCCGGGCGTGGCCGAAACGCCGGCGGTGGTGGAGTTTCTGGCGCAATTGCCGAGCGCGCTGCGCAACCCGGTGGAGTATCTGCTGGTCTCGTTCATCCTCATTCTGTGGTTCTCCGGCGTGCAGATTCTCATCTACCTGGCGAGTTTGCAAAAGGTGGATCAGGGCATCTACGAGGCGGCGGCGATCGACGGCGCCTCGGCGTGGGAGATTTTCTGGAAGATCACGCTGCCCACGCTTACCACGGCGACGGTGGTCAACGCCGTCTACACCATCGTCACGCTGTCGCACTTTTCAGAAAACAAGGTCGTCCGCTACATCTACGGTCAGACTTACGCGCTGCAAGGCGGCATCGGCTATGCCAGCGCCATGTCGTTCCTTTATTTCGCCTTGATGGCCGTCCTATTGCTGATCGTCTATCTCTTTCTGACCCGACTGCTGGGCAAGGAGGCGCGCTGAGATGCAAGTCTTTCATTCTCACACCGTTGACCGGGTGCGAAGCCTGCTCTTCGGCGGCCGCACGCGCTATGGGTTGATCTTCACCACCGTGCTTTATGCGTTGTTAATCGCCATCGGCTTCGTTTACCTCTACCCGCTGCTTTTCATGTTCATCACGAGCATGAAGAGCCCCACCGACCTGCTCAACCCGTTGGTGCAGTGGGTTCCGACAGAGTTTTACACCGGCAACTACGTCAAGGCGTTCCGAGTGTTGAATTACCCCAACGCGCTGATTGCCTCTATCCTGCTTAGCGTGGCGCCTTCGCTGTTGCAGACCTTTGTGGCTGCACTGATCGGCTATGGACTGGCGCGTTATCGCTTCTGGGGCAGGCGGTTGGTGTTGCTGCTCATTCTGGCCACCTTCATCATTCCGCCGCAGAACACCGTCATTCCCCAGATGCTGACTTATCGCGATCTGGGGTTGCTGGGTAGCCCGTTGGCGCTGGTCTTACCCGCCGCCTTCGGACAAGGGTATCGCAGCGCCATTTTCATTCTGGTTTTTTACCAGACGTTTCTCTCCCTCCCCAAGGTGTTGGAGGAAGCGGCGCGCATCGACGGCGCTTCAGACCTGCGCATCTTCCTGACCATCGCCGTTCCCTCGGCACTGCCGGCGTTCATTGTCTCCTTCATCTTCTCGGTGGTCTGGTACTGGAACGAGACCTTCTTGACTTCGATCTTCCTCGAAGGCGGGGTGCAGACGTTGCCGATGCAACTCTCCCGATTTGTTCAGGCTTACGAAAATCTCTATCCACCGGGCGCGGTCAACATCTTCGACCGCATCAACGAGGCGGTGAAAATGAGCGGCACCTTTCTCAACATTCTGCCGCTGCTCGTGATGTATTTCGTTTTGCAAAAGTGGTTCGTCGAGTCGGTGGAGAGGACGGGGATCGCCGGTGAGTAGACTTGCTGCTGGTTTAGGGATCGCTACATTCTTTGTGGTTAGTTGTGCGACTATTCCAGACCCGTCAACGCCTGCATTCCTTTCTACAACCACAACGCCGAGTCTCATTGAGGAGACGCAAGATATGTCTGTAACATCAACCCGCGCCGCCGAGACTTCTACCATCCAAGAGGTCATCGCATATGAGATGAAGGGCGCCTTCGACTTTTTCTGGGAGCAGGCGAACACCGACCTCGCCAGCCCTGGCTACGGCCTGGTGCGCGATCGCTATCCGGGCTCGCCCGGCATTGCAAGCATCGCCTCTGTCGGCTTTGCGCTCACCGCCTATCCGATCGGCGTAGAAAAAGGCTACATCGCCCATGCAGAAGGGATGGAGCGGGCGAGCCGGACGCTCGACACGCTGTTGGGCATGGAACGCGTCGAGGGCTTCTTCTACCACTTTGTGAACATGCAGAACGGCGCCCGCGCCTGGAACAGCGAGGTTTCCACCATCGACACTGCAATTTTGATAATGGGCGTGCTCACGGCGGGCGAGTATTTTGGCGGCGAAGTCCAAGCCAAGGCGGAGCAGCTTTACCGCGACATCAATTGGCCGTGGTTCGTCGACGAATCGCGCAAAATGTTTTACATGGCCTATCGGCCGGAGAAGGGTTTCGAGGGTCACTGGGACTTTTACGCCGAGCAATTGATGTTATATGTGCTGGCCGCCGGCTCGCCCACGCACC
>JANWYX010000448.1 GCA_025055055.1 Caldilinea sp.
CTTGCAACTTTGATCTGCGGAGCGTCCAATAAGCTTAACAGCTGATCCGGCGTCAAAACCGTCTCATCGATGGTGTCGGCAAGCAGGAGCCTCAGACGCTCCTCCGGGTCGGGCAACACGCGAAAGATCATGCGCTCCATCCATGGAGCGCCCTGCCAGTAGCGGGCGTTGCGTCGCAACACCACGCTGTCATTGGGCATATAGCTTTGAAAGATGAAGGGGCCTGCGCTGACGTCGGGCGACTGGTTAAAGAAGCTGGTGGTCACGTCGCTGAAATCGTCGGCAAAGCGGTGGCTGGGAATCCATGCGACGCGTAGCAGCGCAAGAGCGTCGCAGCGCGGCTCGCGCAAGCGCACGCGCACCGTGAGCGGGTTGACAATCTCTATTCCCTCGATCGGTTCGGCCAGACGAATATAAGGGGAATCGGCGCCGACCGCGCGTATGGCTTCGTAGGTGAAGCGGAAATCATTGGCGTCCACTGCTTCGCCGTCGCTCCAGGTGACCCCTGCGCGCAGATAGAAGGTCCATAAGCGGCCGTCCTCGGAGACTTCCCAGCGCTCCGCCATGGCGCCGGCTGCGCCGAGCTGACCGGTGAGCGGATCCGGACGAACGAGGGAAGGATAAAGCATCGCATGGACGGCTACGCTGGCGCTGTCGGCAGCCAGGATCGGGTTGAAGTTCGTCGGATTGGCGGCAATTGCGCGCGTCCACACGCCCCCAGGCGTTGGCGATCCTGTCAAATACCCGAACGGCGTTGGCGTCGGCGTGGGAAAGACAAAGGTGGTTGCCGCAGGGCGTCGTTGGCAAGCAGCGAACGCAAACAGCGCCAGAACCAGTGTAAGGCAGATGGTCAATCGACCTGTTGGAAGGGATAAAGATCGTACATTCATCGAAAGCGTTAGGTCCAGGATGTAACCCGCACATCCGCCAGCAAATGCTCGACGTCTGGATAGCGCACCTCGGCCGTGCATTCCGTCAACACCGAAGCGGCGCTGACGGCCGCCGCCCAGCGAAGCGTCTCTGCCCAGGAGTCGCCCAAGGAGCGCCGCCACACGATGGCTGCAGAGGCTGCATCGCCGGCGCCGGCGGCGTTGACGGCGCGCTGCACCGGCGCCTGCGCCTGCAGGACGCCCTCGTCGGTGAAGGCGAGCAACCCTTCGCGGCCACAGGTGAGCACAAGCGCAGGTATGCGATAGGTTTGCCGCATCGTCTTCGCCGCAGCGACGAGGGCGGGAAATTCGCCGCCGCTCAACCCAAACGTGCTGATAAATTCATCCTGGTTCATTTTGGCCACTTCCGGCTGCGCCTCCAACGCTTCAAGCAGCGCTGCGCCCATAGCGTCGATCAAGATGGGCCTGCCTTCGGCGTGAGCGATTTCGGTCACCAGGCGATAGAACGTCGGCGGCATGCCGGGCGGCAACGAACCGGCGGCGACAACCCATGTTGTTGCAGGCAGGTGGAAACGCAGGCGCGCCAGCATCGTTTCGACGTCGGCGGCGGCGACCGGCAGCGAGCCGATCATAACATGACTGTGTCGAGCGCGCGCGGTTTCCACGATCACGTTCGCCAGCCGCGTCTCGCCGGGCAGCCAGATCGGATCGACATTGATTCCGTAATTCTGCAGCACACTGACGAGGAGTTTGCCGTAGTAGCCGGCCACAAAGCCAACAGCCGTCGTTTCGATCCGAAGCCCGCGTAGGGCCACCGACACGTCGAAGCCTTTGCCCCCTGCGCATTCGATGAAACGCGGGGCACGCATGGTGGTAGTCGGAACGAACTCGTCGATGAAGATGACCCGATCTAAGGCGGCGTTCGGGGTGAGCGTCAAGATCATGATGGCGTCGTCGAGTAGGTCAGCGTTGCGACGGGCAACAGGTTCTGGCCAAGAATGCACCATGCGTTCCAATCGATGCGCTCGAGCGCATCGACCGCAGCCAACAGGTCGACGCCGGCAACAACAATTCCGTGTTTGGATAGGAGCACGGCGGCCGCCTGTTTGCGAATGATGGCTTCGCGGCCGCGCAATGCTTCGACAACGTGCTGTGCCAGCGTCTCGCTATGCGCCGGTGCAAAAGGGGCAACGGGTGTCACTCCAAATTTTTGTGTGCCTTCCAACACCGGCTCGATGGGACGACCGGCGACGCAGAAGGGAAGCACATGGAAAGGATGTGCATGAATCACTGCGCCGACGTCAGGATAGCTTCGATAGATGGCCAGATGCACCCGCCCCTCGCGCGAGCAGCGTGGATGTTGCAAGAGCGCGTCGCCGTCGATCGGAGCGCACAGAATGTCGGCAGGCGCAAGCTGCCAGTGCTGTCTGCTGCCTGCGTAGCGCGGCGTGATATATATCTTCTCTCCCTCGCGCGCACTGACGTTGCCGCCTGCGATGTCGGTCAGATGACGTTCGAACATCAGACGGACAATCTGGACGATCTGTTCTGCAATCGATTGGTGCTGCATCGTGGTTGCCCTCGCTTCGCATATTGTACTGTGAATTCAAGCAGCCTTCCACCAAAAGAGAGTGACCGTTTCCGTAACGGCAACTTCATGGTACGTCGATATAGGCTCGCCGTCAACTAGCTGCACGCCTGCAATCGGAGTTTTGCGGTATAGGAAGAGTTCAAAAGGGATGGCGGCACCGAGGCCCGACGCAGAGGCACAGGCGGCAGGCCGAACGCCAAAAAAAGGGGCGGCGTCTCTGTGGCGCTACAGATCAGTAGGTGCGTTTTTCGACGAACTCACACAGCCCCAGGAGCGAGCTTCGATAGACGTTGTCGGGCAAGGCGGAAAGGTTGTCTACGGCGCGGTTCAAAAAGCGGCGCGCCTCCTCGCGCGCCGCTTCAATGGCTGCGCTGTTGCGCAGCTCGTGCACGAGCGAGGCGACGGTTTCCTCCCAAACCATCGGGTTGCCGTTGTCGGCCTCGCGCTGCGATTCCTCCAGCATCGCCAGCACACTCTCTGGGGCCGAGTGTTGCTGAAGATAGTGAAAGAAGGGCAAGGTGAGGGTACCCTGATGCAAATCGCTGCCTGCCGGCTTGCCCAAGGTGGTGTTGTCCCCGATAAAATCGAGAATATCGTCGATGATTTGAAAAGCCATGCCGAAATTGTAGCCGAACTGACGCAGGTCGTCGATGCGCTCTTCGGGCAGGCGTGATAAGATCGCCGCTCCCTGCGTGGCTGCGCAGAAGAGGCTGGCGGTTTTGGCGTAGATGCGCTGGTAATAATTTTCGCGCGGCTGCAAAAAGTTGTAGCGATCTTTCAGTTGACGCAGCTCACCGTCAACAATGGTGCGCAGCGTGTCGCTGAACAGTCGAATGACGCGCATGTCACCGGTTTCGGCGGAAAAGTGCGCGGCGGTGCCGAAGAGATAGTTGCCGGCCAACACCGTGGAGACCCCACTCCAACGCGCGTTGAGCGTCGGCGCGCCGCGGCGCAACAATGCCCCATCGATTACGTCATCATGCACCAGCGTCGCCGTATGCAACATTTCCACGGAAGCCGCCAGCGCAATCACGACGTGATGGCGCGGGCCGCCTTGCATGGGGCCGTTGAATTCCGCCGACAACAATGCCAACGCCGGACGTAGTCGCTTGCCTCCGCTGCCGATGAGGGTGAGGAACGCTTCGGCCAGGGGCGCAAAAAGCGTGGAATCCACGGCGCGCAATTTGGCTTCCACCTGTCGCAATCCAGGACGGATCGGGGCAAACAATGCGTTGACGTCCGGCGACGCATTGTTGCGTTGGGAAATCGTTTCAACAGCTTCGTACGACGCCGATGGCTCCATTGCCATGTCAGGAATGGACTGCGGTGACGTGAGTTGAGAAATCAACACCGAATCGATCCTCCAAACCAAAGAGGCGCAGCGCTGTAGCCGTCGTCTGCACGGCGACCTCTTCCGGCGTCAGCGCCCAAAGATGTGCCAATTCTTCGCACACCAACGTTACGTAGGCTGGTTCGTTGCGTTTGCCGCGCAACGGATGTGGCGCCAGATAGGGTGCATCGGTTTCGAGCAGCAGGCGATCCAGGCGCAGCTTAGGCGCCAACTCGCGCAGGGAGCGTGCATTGCGAAACGTCACCGGCCCGCCGAGGCCGAGCACGAAATTCCAACGATAGGCCTCCTCCGCCAGCGACAGATCGCCGTGAAATGCATGCAACACGCCGGCGAAGGGGCGTTGCGCCAGCGGAGATCGTTGGAACGAAGCGCCGGCGATCCATTCGCCCACCATTTCCCGAATGGCCGAGTTGGCTTCGCGACTGTGGATGATGACAGGTAGGCCCAGCTCCGCAGCCAGTTCCAGTTGTTGAGCGAAGACGCGCCGTTGGACTTCAGGCGCCGATGTTTTCCAGTGGAAATCCAACCCAATTTCACCGATAGCCACCACCTTGGGGTGTTTCGTCATTTCCGCCAGAGATGAAAGCGCGTCGGCGTCAAAGGAGTCTGCGCTGTTGGGATGGACGCCAACCGCCACATACAACTCTTCGAATTGTTCGGCCAACTTCAGGGCGCAGCGACAGCCATCCAGGTCGATGCCCGGGTTTATGATGCGTTCAACGCCTTTTTCTCTCGCCCGCGTCATCACCTCCTCGCGATCTTCGTCAAACTGTGGCAGATCGAGATGGCAATGGCTATCGACAAGCCGCAATGGGCGCTCTCCTCGCATGAATGATATGAACCTTCTTCAAACATTGATCATCTTTTGTGCAGTTTTGTTTGTTCATTTTATCACAGATAATTCACCAGAAAAGTAGGTCTGATTGCACATAGTTTTTTCAGTATACCAGTTTTTTTAGGACGCACCGAGTTTCCTTTTTCCTGAATGAAAAAAGCGGAAATGGAAAAAAGCGGAGGTGGGCTGCCAGGCTCACCTCCGCTGCGTCGCAAAGCGCTCAAACGCCGACCAGTTTGCGGCCATCCGCCAGGATGGCGCGCACTGCCTGAGGGTCTGTCGTCTCTGTGTAAATGCGCAACAGGGGTTCTGTTCCGGAGAAGCGAATTAGGAGCCACCCCCCGTCTTCCATCACAAATTTGTATCCATCCAGCGTGACCAGCTCGGTGACGCGACGGCCGCCAAGGGTGAGCGTGGAGACGTCGACGGCGTCGAGGCGGCGTCGCGCCTCTTCCTTCATGGCATTGTCCGTCAGGCGGATATCGATGCGATCGTAGTAGTGGGCGCCTACTTTCTCGAAGACCATCTGGATCAATTCCGTAGGTTTTTTGCCCGTTTGCACCATAAAATCGAGCAGGTAAAGGTTGGACAGAATGCCGTCGCGCTCCGGCAGGTGCCCACGGAACGCGTAGCCGCCGCTCTCTTCTCCGCCGATCAGGGCGTCGTGTTTGAGCATCGCCGGCGCCACATATTTGAAGCCGACGCCTGTGTTGATGACGGGAACGTCGTAGAGCTTGCCCAATTTGTCCAGCATCGACGTCGTGCTGAGCGTCTTGACGATAGGTCCGCGCAGGCCGCGCACTTCCAGCAGATAGTAGGCCAGCAGCGCGTACACGCGCAACTGATCGACGAATGCGCCGCGCTCGTCCCCAAAGCCGCAGCGATCGGCGTCGCCGTCGAGAATGCAGACGCAATCGGCGCCCACGGAGCGGGCGACGGCGAGGCCGGCGTCCACGTTCGGTGGAATCGGCTCGGGGCGACTCATTTCGGGGAAGATCGGATTGCGTTCGGCGTGAATCTCGATCACCTCGGTGCAGCCGCCGCCCAAGATCTCGCTGAGCCAGCCGGCGCCGTTGCCCCACATGTTGTCGACGACGATCTTCAGCCCTGCGTTCCGAATCGGCTCGACCTCAATCAGGTTGCGTAGATGGGCGAGATAAGGAGGCTTGGGATCGAAGTAAGCGATCTTTCCATCGGCGAGCGCCCTCTCGAAGGGAATCTGCCGAATGGCGGCCGTAGCCTGAGCGTCGGGGATCAGCGCCTCGATCGCCTTCAGTCCTTCAGGGTCGATGGCGCCGCCGTTGTGGTCGCGCACCTTAAAGCCACAGTCTTCCGGCGGGTTGTGGCTGGCGGTGATGTTCACTGCACCGATGGCGCCGTTCGCTCTGACGCTGAAACTGATCACCGGCGTGGGGGTCGGCCCTGGCGTCAACAGCACCGAAAAGCCGTTGCCGGCCAGCACTTCGCTGGCCGCGGCGGCGAAGTGCTCCGCCGAGAAGCGTCGGTCATGGCCGACGACTACCGGACCTTCTCTGCCGGTCGTTTTCAGGTAGCTTGCAAATCCTTGGGCGGCTCGGCGCACATTTGCGTAGGTGTAGTCATCCGCAATGCGCCCGCGCCACCCATCGGTGCCGAATTTGATGTCGCTCATCTCGCTGTCCTTTCCTGACCGTTGTTCAGAGGATAACGGGGAAAGTATAGCAGGAATCCACGATGAGCCCAATCGCGGCCCTTCTCCGGCGGGAGCGCCGACCGAAAGTTCGTCGTTCAGCGCAGGCGTCGCCTCAGTGTCTGCCAGAGAGGGCAGCGGTCGTAGACAGCGCTAAAGAGGAGGATAGCTCCTGCGATCAACAAGACCGGCGACCAACTGCTGAAGCTGGCGATGGTCCAAAGCGCCAGACCGCTGAGCAGTCGCAGCCAGCGCGTGGCATCCGACATCGGGGTCGAAGGCATCGGTACTTGCTCGTTTAGAAGCATTGCAAAGAGACGAAAGAGATCCTCTTGTGACTGCACGCCCATGCACCGGGTGATTTCGACGCCGTTGCGATAAAAGATCAGCGTTGGGATACCCATAACGCCGAGTTCGCGCGCGAGCTCGGGCGCTTCATCTGCGTTGAGCTTCCACAGATCGACCTGGCCTGCGAACGATTCGGCGACCTTTTCGAGGCGCGGGCTTAAAGTTCGGCAGGGGCCACACCACGGCGCCCAAACATCAACTACAACCGGGCGTTGACTTTTGCGCAAGCGCTCCCGAAATTCCTCAAAACGCATAGTTGCCTTCCATTCTTCTCGGCCCGGTGGGGCATATTTTCTGTTGACCACAATGAAAAGGGGAGGCGTCCCCTGCGGAAACGCCTCCCCTGCGGAGCCTCCGCTGCAGTGGATGCTCACGTCGACTTCGTGCTGAACCGGAACAGAGCGTAGAGCGGGCACCAGCCGATCAGGCCGGTGAGCAGCGGGACGAAGCCAAGCCACTGCAACACCACGCCCCAGACGCCCGGGACAAAACCGCCCCAGCCAAGCGCCAGCATCACAATTCCCAACACCACGCGAGCAATGCGCTCCCAGTTCGCCTGATTGACCTTGATCATACAACAACCTCCTTTCCACGACAGATGCCTTCTCTGCGTATTAAACCTTGAGGTCAAGCCTTCACCTTCCAAGACGCTTCGGCGTTTCTCGGAAGGGGGATTCCCTGTGCAATTGATGTCAGAAGCATAGCAAAGTTCGGTCGGATTGTCAGTGACCGGAGTCACGCAAGGGCGCGGCAATGTGGAGGAGGCGCTCTGGGTCGTGGATTCGCACCTGGCCGCGCCCCAGCTGCACGAGGCCGAGCTGCTCAAATTGTTTGAGTCTTCGGCTGACCACCTCGCGCGCCGTGCCCAGCTCGTCGGCGATCTGTTGATGCGTTGCCTGCAGCAGCGGTGCGCGTTCGGCTAGATATGCCGCCAGCCGCTGATCCACCTGGCCAAAGGCAACCTCCTCGACCAACTGCATCAGGTCGGCGATGCGGTCGGCAAAGTGGTGAAAGACCAGCGCGCGAAACGGCGCTGAAGCGTCCATTAGGCGATGGAACACCGGCTGCGGCAGGATATACGCCGCCAGGTCGGTTTCCACAATGCCGCGCGCTGGATAGTTAGTGCGTCCCAGCAGACAGCTCGCCGTCAGGACGCACGAGTCGCCCGGCTCCAGCCGATAGAGCAAAATTTCACGCCCGGAGAACGCCGGCTTGACCACCCGAATCGACCCGGTGTACAGCAATACGAACGCCGAGCAGGGAGAATCGAGGTCAAAAAGGATATGATTGGCCGGAGCTGCGATTCGCCGGAGGGATTCGCACATCAGCCGCTGTGCGTCGGGCGTCATTTCGGCCAGGGGCGGGTAGAGCCGGGTCAATCGGTCAAAAACGGCTTGGTCGCACATCTCACATTCACCCTGTCCCTGCTCGCTCTTTGAAGATGGCGAGCCGCGTCTCCGTCAATGAAGATCTGGCCAAACGAATCCCCTCCAGCAGGGCAGCGTGCAGCGCGGGCGAGCCGTTGCTGGCGACGATGTGGTTGTCGTAGATCGTCCACTCGGCCCCTTCGTAGGTCGTCACCCTCCCTCCGGCCTCGCGCACGAGTAAGGCGCCCGCCGCCAAGTCCCATGGGTTCAACCACGCTTCCCAGTAGCCGTCGGCCGCGCCCATCGCCACCTGTGCCAGGTCAAGCGCCGCCGAGCCGAAGTTGCGTACACAGGCCGTCCTGGGCATGAAATAGGCGAATTCGGCGCCGTTATTGTCGCTCGACTCGGCGCGATGATAGGGAAAGCCGGTGATCAACAGCGCCTGTTGCAGCGAGTCCCCTGTACTTGTCCGCAAACGCCGCTCGCTTCCAGAAGCGAGCCGTTGATACGCGCCGCTGCCGTGCACTGCATAAAAGGCGCAATCTTCGCCGATGTGATAGGTGACCGCCAACAGCGTCCGCATGCCCTGTTGCAGGGCAATGTTCACGGCACAATAACCGACGTTGTGGGCGAAGTTGGTCGTCCCATCGATCGGGTCGAGTAGCCAGAACTCTTCCTGAGCAGGCGGCTGATTGCTTTCCTCCCCCCACAACGCCACCCCCGGATAGAGACGCGCCAATGCCTCGCGCACAAAATTCTCGGCGGCAACGTCGGCAGCCGTCACCAGGTCGATTGCGCTGGATTTTTGTCGAACGGTCGCCTGCCCGTTTGCGTACATTCTGCGCGCCAAATCGCCTGCCCCGCGGGCGACGGCGATGACCAGGTCGATGTCTTTTGAACCGATGTCCGTTGTATCTGTCATATCCGACATCCTATGGCTGCCGATCTGTTTCTATTTTAGGTCCATCAAACCTTTTATTAGATCCATCATACCATTGACAAAGGGAATCGCCTTGTCGTCGTTTGACGCCGTGATAAAAGATGCTCCGCTCCTGATGGTTTGGAAGCCGCTCGAAGGGTAATGTATAGTGAATTGAACGGATGTTCCGATCCGCTGAACTGCTGAAAAGATGGATTCGACACATTCTATCGGAGTCAATTCGCATGGATATCACCTGGTATGGTCTTTCCTGTTTTCGCATTAGAGAAGGCGGCGTGACCGTGATCTGCGACCCTTACGACAGATCGGTCGGTCTGGTCTTGCCCAAGATGCGCGCCGACATTGTCACCGTCAGCCATGACCGCCCCGGACATAACGCCGTCGACCGCGTGCTCGGCGAGCCCAAGGTGTTGACCGGGCCGGGCGAGTACGAAGTCAAGAACGTCTTTATCACCGGTCTGACGACCTACCACCGCCGCAGCGACAAACATCCACTGGAGCGCAACGTGGCGTTTTTCTTTGAGTTCGGCGATTTGACTGTCGGACATCTGGGCGACATCGGCGAAGTGCCGGCGCAGTCGGAGATCGAGGAGCTAAACATCGGGGAAGTCGATGTATTGATGGTGCCCGTTGGCGGCGGCCAGACGCTGGACCCGGCGCGGGCCGTAGAGCTGGTGGGCCTGCTAGAACCGCGCCTGGTGATTCCCATGCACTATCGCCATCCCGGACTGAGCGAGCCCTTGGTGCGCACTCTGGAAGATGTGGAAAAGTTTCTGAAAGAATTTGGCGCAGCGAGCATTGAGCCGATTGAAACGCTCAAGCTGACGAAAAGCGCATTGCCCGAAGAGACCCAAGTCGTCCTCTTGACGCCTAATCTGTAAACGAGCGCCAGAAGGACAATCCGGCATCACCTCGAGAAATTAACGCAAGCGGTGAGTATTTCGCCGCAGAAGCCGCTGCTTCCAGGCGCGGCCCCAGGCGCGCCAGAAAAGGGCTTCGAGCTGCCTCCATGTATGCCAGAGGGCCGGTTCGCCGTTCACTTGCTTCTGCTCTTTCGACGACGACAGAGCGCCGCCGAATCGATATCGCACGTAGGATTCGGTCACGCTGTACACGAGCGGTTCCGCCTCTGGCAAAGCGCGGCTGAGCGACCTTGCATGCTCGTAAGGTGTCTGACTCGCGCCGATGGGCATCCCGATGCGTTGCGACCAGCGTTCCAGGCGTTCGTAAACTTGCAAAGGCAGATCCGCCGTGAATGTCGTTGGGCCGCTGCTGCGGGCGCGCCAGATCAGGATGACACCGATCGGCGTCACGATCGCCAACGCCAACAGCACCAGCCACCATCTGGAGCCGAAGGCGTCTCCGGCGGAAGACTGCATGTCGAGCAGCTCTTCTCCGGTAAATGGAGGGGGCAGACCTGGGTCGTCCAACATCGGCGGCGTGGGCGCCGCACCTGGCTCGGAGGGCGCCGGCGTGGGTGTCGGCGCCTGATTGGCGGCGGTGATTTCGACGGGATCTTCTCCTGGTGGGCGTTCCAGTGGGCTTTCCGCTGCCGTCGGCTCGAATTCGATCCACCCGAATTCAGGGAAAAAGACTTCCACCCAAGTGTGCGCGTCGCGCTCGGTAATAAAATAAAGGCCGCTTTCTTCGTCGAAGGTCCCTTCGGCGTAGCCGCTCGCCGTACGCGCGGGGACGCCCACGACGCGCAGCATCATCGCCATCGCCGTAGCGTAATAGTCGCAATAGCCTTCCCGAATATCGAACAGAAAGTATTCGATCGGATCGCGATCTGGGGGCGGCGCGGCGATTGCGTCATTGTAGTCGATCGTGCGCAGATAGCTTTCGATCGCCTTCGCCTTGTCGTAGGGCGTCGTCAACCCGGCGGTCAACTGTTGGGCGAGCTGCGTCACGGCCGAGGAGAAATTCTCGGGTACCTGCAAAAAGCGCTCGACGATTTCGGGTGGGTAATTCTGGCTTGCGTTTTGCAGGTCGCGCACGGTGACGTCGGCGGCGGCGCTGATTATCACATAACGGTCGCCGCGGTCCAGATCGCGAGTAGCGTGAATCATGGTGAATTCGAGCGCAGGCGCGTCGGGGGGCGCTTGCGCAGCTGCAATGGCGACCGCGCCGGCCTGAGGACGGATCTGCGCCTCGAACTGCAGTGTGGACTGGGCGACTTCAGGCATGCCGAACAGAATGGTGCCCACCGGCGCCAACAAGGTGATCGTCTGGCTAATGGCCGTGCGCGCACGCCAACTGGCAATCGGCGCAATTTCGCCTGCATTGAAGCGTCGCGTCTCTTCGGCTGTGTTCAGCCAGCGACCATCTTCATAGGTGTCGAAGACAACGGCGCGCCAATAGCGTGCGCGCGTCGCCTGCACCTGGAAGACCGGCGTGTCGGTGACATTGCGCTCACCGCCCAGGGTAAGAGTGTTGCCGAAATTGGAAAAAACTTGAGCCGGCTGGCGATTCAATCCCTGATATAACCGTTGCACATTCTCGGCGGTGGATTCCCAGGTTGTGTTGATCGGATCCAACAGTGCGCGCACCTGCGGATTGCGTCCCAAGCCGGGCAGCAGCCAGGCCGCCATCACCACCGCAATGGCAAAGAGAAGCCCATTGCGCAAAAAATCCCAGACAATGTCGGGCTGGAAATAGATGCGTTGTTCGCGCCAGCGGAGCTGTTGTTCCGAAAGATTGGTGCGCACCAGTAACACCAGCGCGATCAACAGAAACGCTACCAGAAAGCCGAGCGTAGAGCGCGGTGCATAGTAGGTATTGATAAGCAGCACGACGCCGGCCGGCGTAACTGCCCGCCACGTATAGCCATAGCGAAAGATTGACCAGACGCCGAGATAAGTCAGCCACCAGACCAGAAAACAGATCTCGAAAATGAAAACGTAGTTGTCGGCGCTGGCGGAGCGATTGATCGCTGCGTCCACCCAATCAAGCAGGCGGAGGAGCACAAAATACACGCGCGCTTGCAGCTCGCTGATGTGGCCGTTGTCGAGAAACGGCGCAATTTCTCTGGCCGGGACCAGCCCTGCCATCGAATAGAGAATCCAGGCCAGCCCGACAAACATGCTGTGAGACAGGGCGAAGAAGCCGTCGAAGCGACTGAAAGACATCAAGAGCCCCAGCACAAAGGCTCCCACCGTCACCGGAATCGCCACGGCCATGGAGGCGACATGGCCTGCCGCATCCAATGCGATAGCCAAGATGAGGTACAACAAGCCGGTCAGGGTTGCGGTAAGCCAGTACCCATCCTGAAAATAGACGTTGTCTCGATAGCGCAAACGGTGCGCCGGCCGGTGCGCCGGCCCCGAAGTCGCCGTAGAGGCCGATGGGGTGGATGATGTTTGCGAATAGGTTGTCTGGGCCATGAAAGATTTTATACCAACAGCCGCCACAACAGTGCAGAGGCGGCAAACAATCCACCGAACACAATGAGAAGGCTGAGCAGCACGCGCACCCCGCTGATTGTCTCTACCTGCACCGTTAGCATTTCGGGCGGGCTGTCGACGGCAACCATCCATGTGCGCGGCGCGTGGCCGGCCGCCTCGGAAGGCGTCAGCGAGATGATCACGCCGCTGTTCTGCGCCAGCTCGCGCCAGCCCTGGGCAGCGTCTCGATAATTGGCCGCTCGCAGCCGCGCCTCCAACGCAGCCTGCATGGTCGTGGCTGTCTGCAAGGAGTCCTGTTCAAACGCCTCCGCCCGCCCTTCCAACTCATCGGCGATCCGGCGCCATTCCTCTCCAACCGAACGCAGATCAAGAGGCTGCGTCACTTCCATGCGCTGCCAGACGCCGTTTGTATCCGTCCGAATCTGGGGGCCCAGCTGATTGAGAAAATTGCGCAACAGCGTCCAGTCCGGTGTCGATGGCAATGCACGCGCCAGGCCCGCGCCGTTTTCCTTCAGCGGAATTTTGAAAGTCAACTCAAAACCTCGTTCTCCCTCTGCTTCGGCAAGCGTTTGAATTGCCGGCATCATGGCTCGGAGCTCGGGCGAAGATCGCCACGTGTGCACGATCTCTTCGAGCGCCTTTTGCGCTTCTTGCTCGCGGCCTTTGTCGGTGCGCACCTCGGCGCGCACCTCCACGCCGCGCTCGGATATCACTGTTGAAACGTTCCAGCGGGTAAACAGGTTTCGATATTCAGAGGGAGGCTGAAGCGTCGGCGCATTGATCAGATCGCCGGCAAGCGCCAGCGCCCCCGCGCGATCTCCCCGCTCGATCAGCTCCACAGCCTGTTGTACCAAAAGCGCCTGGCGTTCCTGCTCGAGAAAATCGCTTCCGGCGTCGTTCGCAGCAAGGGAACGCAGCTGCTCGATCAAGGCGAGCGCAGCAGGAATGTCTCCGCGACGGCGCAGATCGGTGAGCAACAACCGCAGCCCATCGGCGCGCCACTGCTCGAGTTCGGCGCGGCGTGGATCATCGACCATCAGTCCGCGCAGCGCCAGTTCCACCTCGTCCACCATCAATTGCGCATAGATGAGGTCTTCTCCGTAGGCAAGGCGTTCTCTGTATAGACCGGCGAGGCCGGCGTGCAAGGTGGCGGATTGGATGGCAGGGGCGCCTCCCGCTTCTGTTCGACGGATCCCTTCGAGATACGCCGCCGTCGCCTGCGCTGCAAATCGTTCATATAGCGTGCTCTGCCCAAGTAGGAGCGCAGCGGTCGCCAGCTTCCGATAGTGCTCCGCCAGCGCCGCATATGCGGATGGCGCGCCGCCGACCGCGTTGCCAAGCAACTGTTGCAGCGTACGCCAGGCGTCCGGCGCAATCGACTGAAAGAGAATGCGCGCCGGAATCTCCCCTTCAAAAAGCCATTCAAAGCGCCCGTCGTCGGCGAAAGGCGAATAACTCCAGGAGTCCGGCTCGATGCGTAACCATGCATCTCGCTCCAGAGCATTGCCCGGAATCAGCTCGATGCGGATGCTTCGCTGCCCCCGCCAGCGTCTGAGCAGTTCTGTGGGATACTCGATGTGAACCAGAGACAGCCCGTCGAGCGCCTGTCTGGTCGTCAGCGTGAGAGCACTGCTTTGGTTGGGGGGGATCGTCACCTGTGCGGCCGGCAAACCATCTTCCGCCGAGACCAAATCCACCGCTGCGCCATCTTTCGTCACCGTCAGGTCGCTGAGCGCGCCCGGCTCAAGGCGAATCGAGAATCCCAAAGTGTTGCGCGTCTCGTTGCGTAGATCATAGCGAGCCTCGAATCGAAGCCAGGGCCTATTTTGTTCGTCGTACTCGAACTGCATCGTCGCAACATGGGTATGGAGCGTAGCGGCTGCTGCGCCTTCGGGCCGCATCACCGGCAACACCACCGTCGCGTTGGATGCTTTCTCCCGGTTGATGAGTGCAGCCGAGGCCACCCAAACCGAATCCAGCGCACCCACCGGGCCCAGAAGCATGGAAATCAAGAGCAAGCCGATACGCAACAGGCCCTTCCATTTGCCCAAAAGTTGCGTTTCCTTTCTCGTTCTGGTATCGTGCCTGATAACAATCTTCTCAATTATAACGATCTTCTCAATAAGGTTGGTCCAAGTCACGTTGCAACCAGCGTAGGAATTCGTATCGAACCGCAAGAATCAGATGCCTATGGTCCGTTTACTCATGCAATGGGATATCAAAATGGGGCGAGAGCAAGACTTTTCTGAATTTGTCGTGCGCGAATTCGCCCCTCGCCTGATGCAACTCGGCATCGAACCGAGCGAGGTTCTGTATACCATGTACGGAGAAGGGCCGCAAATGTTGACATTGGGCGCGGTTGAGAGCAAAGAGAAGCTTCAGGAGATATTGCGCAGCCCGGGCTGGAAAAAACTTCACGAAAAGCTGTTGACGTATGTCACCAACTACAGCCACAAAGTCGTTCCCGACAACGGCCGCAATTTTCAGCTTTGAGAATTCGGATCGAGCCGTCATTTCTTTGTTTGCGCCATTTCCTGCTCGGTTCTCCTCGGCCGAATCGTCAGGCGTCCCCAAAATGCCTGCGTTTCACCTATCCATTGTCAGCAGAATGTAAGAGTAAGACGATTGATCGCCGAACAAGAGTCTTCTATAATCGGGTCAATCAATGTTTTACTGTAGATTCATCAATTAGGTGCAACGACGCCGTCATCGCTCGGCCTGCCCGCTGAATCCATCATGACACGGCTACCGAAAATGTTCAGGACAGATGCTTACTTCTACATGCCAGAGATGCAGGCAGGGTATGTACATATGGAGTTAACGCCGGCCAAGGTCGTTTTGTTGCATACAGGCCCACGACCGCACGAAAAAATTCTTCGCCTGCTTGCTCGTTTTGACATCCAGACAATGCACGTGAACGTATCCTCCACGGATCAATTGATTCCAGACCAGCTCTCCGACTGTGATCTAATTCTTTTTGAGGCGTTTGATCGCATCACCAACGAAAGTCAGGCCGTGCTAAGTTGGATTCGGATGGGCAGCCATGCCCCTGTTGTGATGTTGACCAATAGTTCTCGCTCCGAGCGAACCATCTCCGGGTTGCTCGCCGGCGCCGACGCCGTTGTCTCCATCAACACGCCATGGGACGTCGTCGTTGCGCACTGTTACGCGCTGATCAGACGTTGGCGTCTCGGTCATCCCTTTCTCAACAACTGCACAAACGGCACCCTTTCGCATTAGGACGACCTTGAAAAATTGCCATTCCTCTTAGAGCGCCGGGGTGGAAAATACATCATTTAACCGATCACCCAAATTGATGCCTCCAGTAGCATAAAAGCAATAACATGAAAGAGAAGATGGAGCCTCTTCCTATCTTTCTTACATGTTTTTCAGTTGCTGAGAGGGTGCGATATGGCGCTTTATACGCGAAAGCTGAAGCAGCACGAGCGAAAAATTATTGAAAATCATCTCCAGGCGCCTGAAGAAGATCTGCCTGCGCATCGCCTCAAAATCATCATGCTTTCCGCCGCCGGGAAACGAGTTCCAGAAATCAGTGAAGAAGTGCACCTGCACCCTATCAACGTGCGCAAATGGATTCATCGCTTCAATCGCTACGGCTTAGATGGCCTGCGCAGCGGCAAATCGCCGGGTCGGCCGCCGATCTTCACAGAGGAGCAGCGTAATCGCATCGTGGCTATCGCCGGCACCAATCCGCGTCTGCTCGGGCTCCACTACTCTCGTTGGTCGCTTCAACGCCTGCGCCGTTATTTGATCGAGCACAAGATTGTAGAAAACATCAGCGTCGAAACGATTCGGCAAATCCTTCAGGCGCAAGAATCTTTTGCCGTGCATCGGCGCAAGCGCGTCGCAGAGTAGATACGCGTGTGTTGAGCCACTCAAGCATCGGCGCTTGATTTATTGTTCTTTGGCCTCCGCCAAGCCGATCTCTAATTGCAACCCTCGCTTTCCAGAGCGATTTAAGCGCCCTTAGTTCCTCTGTGTTTCCATACCCCTTTCGTTTGTGTAGCCCCAGGACCGCACGGCGTTGCGCTCGACCCGCAGAAGTGTGGGTGCGCCGACCCCGGACATGCTCCCGAGATTGAGGTCTATTAGGATTGACTTAGGAAGAATGAAAAATTTTTAACTTCATTGTGACGTTCGACTATGCTATAGTGATTTTTATCGAACTGAGCAAGGAGCAACCGAAAGGTGTGAGATTATTTATGAGACAAATCACGACAACATTTTCGGCTTATCACAGAACTTCGTTCTCATCGGTTCTGTTGCCGCTTGTACTGATAGCGTTTCTCGTCGCAGGGTGCGCTCCTATCACCCCTGCAGCCGATCCGAATGCGCAAGCAGAGACGGCGACGGTGGACGCAGGAGAATCCATCGATGCCCCGCTCTCCGCCACAGAAACCTATCAAGGCATGCCGGTGGGCTTCACCCCAGAAGGGTATCCCTTCCGAGGCGACCCGAATGCGCCTGTCACCATGTACGAATACAGTGACTACGAATGTCCTTTCTGCGCCCGTCATTTCGTACAGACGGAGCCTGCGCTGAATGATGCATTGGTGCGCACCGGTCAGTTGCGCGTCATCTTCCGAGACTTTCCCATCGAACAATTGCACCCCAACGCATTTGCGGCGCATATCGCCAGTCTCTGCGTCGCCGAGCAAGGTGCAGCGCTGTACTGGGAGATGCACAGCCGATTGTTCCAAACGCAGGGGGAGTGGGCGAATTTGTCGGACCCGCTGCCTGTGTTTGAGCGACTCGCAGAAGAATCCGGTGCAGCGCTCGAGTCGTATCGCCGGTGCATGGAAACCGAACAGGATGCCAAGCGCGCCCTGATTCACGCTGCGATCGCCGAGGGACAACGAGCGGGGGTCTCGGGCACGCCTAGCTTCAATTTTGTAGGTGCCGATGGGAAAGCTTATCTTTTGGTGGGCGCCCAGCCTTATGAGCGATTTGCCGCCTTTGTCGAAGCGCTGGCCGCCGGCGAAGCGCCTCTGGACGCCGAACAAGCCTCCGGTCAGGAGCAAGAAGTGCAAATCCCATTTTGGGCTACGCGAGAAGGCTGGCAGCCGGATCCAGATCGCCCTGGCGTCAACATGGCGGGTGACTGGTATCGCGGCAGCCTGGATGCGAAGGTGGTTGTCATTGAGTTTTCGGACTTCCAGTGCCCCTTCTGCAGACGCCACGCCACGGAGACGCAGCCGGCGCTCGATGAGGAATTTGTCGATACAGGTCAGGTTTTGTGGATCTTCAAACACTTTCCGCTGAACATCCATCCGCAGGCGCCCGCGGCCGGCGTCGCCGCCGAATGCGCCGGAGAACAGGGGAAATTCTGGGAGATGCACGAGCTGCTCTTCGCCAACGTGTCGAGCTGGTCGATCAACGACCCGGCGCCTGTTTTCGCCGACATGGCAAAGCAGCTTGACCTCGATCTCGACGCGTTCGCCGCCTGCACCAACGACTCATCTATCGCCGACCGCGTCACCGGCGATTTCAACGACGGCGTTCCTTTTGTGCAGGGCACGCCGACCTTTATCGTGCTCTTTAATGATGAGGGCCGCATTATTCCGGGCGCTTTGCCTTTGGAAACGTTCTCACAGGCGCTGCGAGAAATTGTCGGTATGGCGCAATAGTTTTGAAATGAAGGGTGCAAGGGTCCAAAAACCTTCGACCCGGCGCAGTCATGTTTTGACGCCTCTCCGGAGAAACCATACTCTCTCCGGAGAGGCGTTCCTTCACGCTTCACCTACCCAGATAGCGGCGCACGTTTTCCAGATGCTCCTCATACGTCTTCGCAAAAACGTGACGCCCGCTGCCGTCGGGCAAAGCGACGAAGTAGAGGTAGTCGTGCTGTTCCGGATAGAGCACGGCGCGGATGCTGCTCAACCCTGGGGCGGCGATCGGTCCAGGCGGCAGTCCGGTGTACAGATAGGTGTTATAGGGGCTGTCCACGCGGCTGTATTCCTCTAGGAAGATCGGCGTCTTCCACCACTGACCGGTGGCGGGTTGATAGCCGAGCGCATACTGCACCGTCGGATCTGCGTCGAGCTTCATATCGATCGCAAGCCGATTCAAATATACCCCTGCGATCGCCGGTCGCTCTTCGGGTGCAACGGCCTCTCGCTCTACAATTGAGGCCAGGGTCACCACTTCATGGAAAGAGAGTTGGGTCGCGCCGTCGGTGCGCGCTTCTTGATACAGCGGCGGCACGCGCTGTGCAAAGGCGTCGAGTTGACGGGAGATCACGTCGAGCGCGGTCGGTGCATGGGAAGGGATGAGGTATGTATCCGGGAAAAGATAGCCCTCCAGCGAGGCGCCGGCCGGCCGTTCCTGCAGAAAAGGATAGCGCGAGGAGTCGAGGCCGCTCAGATCGCCGTTGAGCGCCTTTTCTCGGTAAAGAGTGGCCTCTTCCGGCCCCAGCAAATCCGGTCGACTCAGATAATCGGCACTCTGCTCGATGCGCCATCCTTCCGGAATCGTGATCGTCAACGCTGCGGCCCGGGGATCGGTGAGGATGGCGATGATCTCGCGAGGCGTCATCGAAGGGGCAAGGGTGAAGACGCCCGCAGAAAGTCGACCGTCGAGTTCGTTCACACGCACATAAGCTTCAAAAAGGTCAGCGTCCCGAATCAGCCCCGCCTGTTCGAGCTGCTGACCGATGGCGCGAGCCGTCATGCCCGCCTCCACGACAAAACGCACCGGTCGAGTGTCGACGCCGGCCGGCCGATCGAGCGCAGCCTGATTGGAGCGTAAATAGACTTCCTGCCCGATTGCAGTGCGAGCACAGGCGGTCAACAGAACTGCGCTCAGGAACAGCCATAGAATGGATGGCCCCATCCGTCGATGTTTGCCTCGCATCAACGCGTCAACACCTTTCCGGCGCCGGCTTTCACGTTGAAGCGGGGATCGAGCTCGTAGAACTTGCGCAACCCATCGCTGAGGCGCGTGCGCGGCTTGTATTTGAGCAGTTGGCGCGCTTTGGTCAAATCTGCCACCAGATGTTCGATGCCGCCCGACGCCTCCCGGTTCTCGATGATGTTGCCGCGAGCGTTCACAGTAGCGCTGATCTGTTCGACGAGCTGCATCATCGACGTCTCTTCGCCGCTGCCGACGTTGATGATCTCTTGGTTGACGTTCGGGGCCGTCGCAGCGCTGACGAGGGCGTCCACCACGTCGTCGATGTAGACGTAGTCGCGCGTCTGCTTGCCGCTGCCGAAGATGACGACCGAACCGCGGCCGATGATCTGCTGCATGAAGAGCGGGATCACCGGCGCATGGGTCGGCGGCAGTGGCTGTTCTGGGCCATAGGCGTTGAAAATGCGCAATGCCACAGTTTCAAATCCGCTCAAGCGACCGATTGTGAAGAGATAACGCTCCGCCGCCAGCTTGCTGACCGCATATGGGACGGCCGGATTGGGCGGCATGTCTTCGGTGACCGGTTGTCGAGACTGATCACCGTAGACAGTGGCGCTGCTCGCCAGAACCACGCGCTTGACTCCGACGTCGCGGCATGCTTCCAGCAAAGCGACGGTGCCGCCGACGTTGACGTCGTTGTATTCGCGCGGGTAAAGCACCGAGGCCGGCACGCTGACCAGCGCCGCTAGATGGTAGACAACGTCGACGCCTTGGAGCAGAGACCACAGTTTCGGCACATCGCGCACATCGCCGCGGTTGAAGCTGACTTCCGGCGGCAGCTTCGACGGGTCTCCGCTGCTCAGATTGTCCAGCACGCGCACGGCGATGTTGCTCTGCACCAGGCGTCTAGCGAGGTGGGCGCCGATGAAACCGGCTCCTCCGGTAATCAGAACTCGCATAGACTTGACTCCTCATAAAACGAACTTCCGATTCTCTTCCGTCCCCAGGACGCTCTCAAAGACGGTCGCCAAGGGGTGCACCAGGCATAGCATAGGGCGACACTGCATCAAGAATGAGAAAGAACAGGAAACTAGCGTCGAAGGTCGCCGGAATCGCTGAAACGACGTTTCGAAGAATTGGGTAAGTCGCCCTGTTGTCCGCCGGCCGAATTGCGCCCACGCTCAGAGCTGTCAAGCGTGCCTGTCAGGTCGTTGTACATTCGACAGGCGCGGACAAGGTTGGCGGCAGAAAAATGGCCCAACGTCCAACGGCGAATCGGCGGCTCGCCGCCGAAAAGCATCTCAACGATTTCGCCGACCGAATGCCCTTTGGCCTCCAACTTTTGCACCTCGTTGGCCAGGCGAATGAGATCGTTGATCTTGCCGAGCAGCTCCGGGAAAGGGGAGCGTCGCACGTTGCCGCTGCCCGGAAAGAGACGCTCGGGCCGTAGCGCTGCCATGGTGCGTAGGCTGCTGACAATGGCGAACATGTCGAACTCCGGCGCCCAGGCGACATCGCGACCGCCGATGAAGGCGTCGCCGCAGAAAAGCCAGCGGAAGGCAGGCTCGAAGTAACTGACGTGGTCGCGGCTGTGACCGGGCGTCTCGATGACGCGCAGCGTAAATTGGGAGGTGCGGAGCACGTCCTCAACCTCATCGAGCAAACGGGCGCCTGTGAAGGGGCGGGGTTTGCCCCAGACCCACTGACGATAACGTTGCATTCCGATCAGGTCGGGGTTTTCGATGAGCGGCAGTGCGCGTCGTGACGCATAGACGCGCGCATTGGGGTAGCGCATCAACAACGTCGGCAATCCGCCGATGTGATCCTCATGCGCGTGCGTAATGGCGATCTGTTCGACCGGGACTTTCTCCAGCACGCGCACCAGTTCATGCGCCGTGCAGACCGGGCCGGCGTCGATCAGCAAACCATCGAGCCAATACGCAGCCGTCCAGTACAGCGGTCTCCCCAAAAAGGAGCGCGCCATCCGAATCACCGTCACCGAGCCATGTTGCTCCACCTGAATCATGTGCGGCCTGCCAGTTTCTCCATGCCGTTTCGGATTCGCTCTACGAATGCATCGGGAATGCGCGTCATTTTGCCTTCCAGATCGACGCAAATGTGATCGGTGGCGCCGATCATAAGCAGTTGGCCGGTTGTCGCATGCGTCACCGTATATTCAAAACGGACCTGACGGCTGCGCAGTTGACGCAAAGTTGCTGTCACACGGACGATGTCGCCAAAGCGTGCCGGCGCCCGATATTCGCCGCGCAGACCTGTGACGGAGAAGTGATGGCCACTGGCTGCAAATTCTGCATAAGGTAGGCCGATCGCCTCCATCCATGCCACGCGCGCCGCTTCAAACCAGATGATATAGGCGCTGTGATGCGCCACCCCCATGGCGTCGGTCTCGGCGAAACGCACGGGAATCTCGATAGAGAAGGATAGCCCTGTATTTTCTCCAGCGCCGTTCTGCTTGGCCGTCATCCTCAGCGCCCCTTGACTCGAGCAGATTACATATGAATCGGATGGCCTTCGACGGCGTGCGCTGCCTCCATGATCACCTCACTGAGGGTGGGATGGGCGTGCACATTGCGCGCAATCTCGGCGGGTGTGATCTCCATCATCTGCGCCAGGCTCAATTCAGGTAGCAGCTCGGTGACGCCGGGGCCGACCATGTGTGCACCTAGAATTTCGCCGTATTTGGCGTCGGCGATGATCTTGACAAAGCCGACCTTGGCGTTGAGCGCCTGCGCTTTGCCGTTGGGCATAAACGGAAACTTGCCGACCCGGATGTCGTAGCCTTTTTCTTTTGCCTGCGCCTCGGTGTAGCCCAGGCTCGCCACCTGTGGTTCGCAGTAGGTGGCACGCGGCATGAAGATGTACCGTTCGGCGGGGATGGGCATAGTCGGCGCGCCGGCGATGCTCTCTGCGGCCACGATGCCCATTGCGCTCGCCACATGCGCCAGCGCTAGCTTGCCTGTGCAGTCCCCGATGGCGTAGATGTGACGCACGTTGGTGCGCATGATGTCGTCAATTTCGATGAAGCCACGGTTGTCGGTTTTGACGCCGGCTGCGTCGAGGCCGAGCTTGTCGGTGTTCGGCTGCACGCCGATCGCCATGAGCACGCGGTCGGCGGTGAGCGTCTGCTCTTCATTTGTTTTAAGGTTCTTCACGGTGACCGTGACGCCCTCTGCACCGATCTCCACCTTTTCCGTGCGCGTGCTGACCAGCGTCTTGATTCCTTTCTTGTTGAAAGCTTTTTGCACCTCGGCGGAGACTTCGGCGTCCTCCAGCGGCAGCACCTGGTCGAGCATTTCAATGACCGTCACGTCTGCGCCATAGGTGCTGTACACATAGCCGAACTCCATGCCGATGGCGCCGGAGCCGACGACGATCAGTTTCTTGGGCACTTCCGGCAGGACGACGGCGTCGCGGTATTGGATGATGCGGTCGCCGTCGATCTGTGTCCCCGGCAGGCTGCGGGCACGTGCGCCGGTGGCGATGATAAAGTGCGCTGCGGTGACCGTCTGCTCCTGTACGTCCGGCTTGAACTCCGACGGCGTCACTTTGACCGTGTGGGCGTCTATGAAAACGCCATGCCCTTCGATGACGTCGATTTTATTTTTTTTCATCAAAAAACCGACGCCTTTGGTCTGGCGCGAAACGATATCGCGGCTGCGTTTAACGGCCTTGCTGAAATCCACTTTGAGGTTGTCGAAGGTGAAGCCATATTCGGCTGCATTGTGCAATTCCTCCAGAATTTCGGCGTTGTGGATCAGCGCCTTGGTGGGGATGCAGCCCCAGTTCAGGCAGACGCCGCCCAGGCTTTCGCGCTCGACAATGGCGGTCTTCAAACCCAGCTGCGAGGCGCGAATGGCGGCCACATATCCACCCGGCCCGCTGCCTATGACGACGACATCATACTGGTATCCATGAGTAGCCATAACAAATTCCTTTCGCAGTTGAGGGCGGAAATGGTGCGGCGCCCATGTTGCGTATTTGTGTTTGGTGTTGTGTGGCGCCCGGCTGGAGGGTGGAGCGTTTGTTTGTCGAATCATCCACCGACCTTGGGCCACCCAATGCGCACTGTGCGCTACACTTCCCAATTTTCCAATGTTTGCTTGACCACTGTCAAAAATCTGTCGCCCTGCGCCCCATCCATTACGCGATGGTCGAAGGTGAAGCTGAGATAGCACATCGGCCGAATGGCGATCACGTCATCGGCGCTGGGAAGGAGCGAAGGGCCGGCGCTGCGCACGACCGGCCGTTTGACAATAGCGCCGACGCCGAGGATGCCGCTTTGCGGTTGGTTGATGATCGGTGTGGCGAGCAGGCTGCCGCCCGTGCCGTGGTTGGTGATCGTGAAAGTGCCTCCCTGCACTTCATCCGGTCTGAGCAATCCGCTGCGCGTGCGGTTGACAAGATCGTTGAGCGTGCGCGCAATGCCGGCCAGGCTCAGTTCGTCGGCGTTGCGGATCACGGGAACGAGCAGGCCGTCCGGCAGCGCCACCGCCACGCCGATGTGGATGCGGCGATGGAGCACGATGCCCGCATCGGTGAAGCGACTGTTGGCTTCCGGCACGGCGCGTAGCCCGGCCACGGCGGCTGCGATGAAGTAAGCCGTATAGGTGAGCGCAGCGCCGTCGCGCGTGTAGGTGCGCTTGTTGGCTTCGCGATGGCGCACAACATTAGTCATGTCCACCTCACAGATGGTGGTGACATGAGGGCTGGTGCGTTTGCTCAGCACCATGTGTTGCGCAATGGCGCGGCGCATGGCGGTCAACGGCTGCAGTACATCGTCTTCGCCGAGTGCAGTCGGCGCCTCCACGCGTTCGGCGGCGCCCTCTTCGCCTTCTGCGACTTCGCGACGCACGCCGACGAGATAGGCTTCGAGGTCCTTTTTGGTGATGCGACCTCCCAGGCCGGTGCCGGTGACTTTGGACAAGTCGATGCCGTGTTCGGCGGACATGCGCGCCACCACCGGGCTGATAAAACTCCGTCCGGTCGGTCGTTCTTCGGCTCGGGCTCGGACCGGGGACGAGCGACCGACGTCTGCAGGTTGAGGATGTTGTTTTGGCTTCGCAGGCGCTCCTTCATCTCCAGGTTGTTGCAGGCGCTCTTCGGGCGCCCCGATGGTGGCGATCGCGGAGCCTGCGGACACGGTGGCGCCTTCTTCGGCCATGATCTCTAGCAGCACCCCGTCCGCCGGCGCAGGCACCTCGGTGTCGATCTTGTCCGTGCTGATGATCAGCAACGGCTCATTCTTGACGATGGTGTCTCCCGGCCGCTTCAACCAGCGCAAAATCGTGCCTTCGACGACGCTCTCGCCGAGCTGTGGCATTCTGACGACCGTTGCCATGCGCCGTTCTCCTATGCAACCATCAAACGCAACGCCGACTGCGGCTCATCCATGTCGGCCTTCTGAAAGAGATATTGTTTTCCGGGCACGGTGGTGAAGCCTGCATGTTCGCCTGCAGGCGTCAGTGCGACGATATTCATGTACTGACCCTCGCCGGCGTCCAACGTCAGCAGGTCGCGCAGCGCTTCGCGTCCGGCTTCGATCAGAGTCATGCCGCATTTAAGATAGAGCACAAGGCTGCGCGCCGTCGAGACGCGGATCGCCAGCTCTCCCATACCGGTGCATGCCGCTGCGCCGTAGCGGTTGTCGCAGTAGT
>JANWYX010000461.1 GCA_025055055.1 Caldilinea sp.
AGATCACCAATCCCAGGAACATAGTCAGGGTGACGCTCAGATAGATGACGCCCAGCGCCTGAACGATTACCAGCAGTACGATGGGAACTACCGCCACGCCTGAAATTTGATACGCCTCTTGAAAGGAGTTGACGCGCGAGGAAACAAGCATTGTTGCGCCCATCCCTACGGCTGCAGCGGCCGGCGTCACCCAGAAGACCAGCACCAGCCACATGGCGTTTGGAAAGAAGATGCGCTGCATGATCGGCCACGCAACAAGATTGGCGGTGACGCCATAGAGTACAAAGCTGAGCAGCGAGACGGCCACGGCGGGCAGCCAGGCCGACAACAGCTTGCCGATGAAAAGCTCGAGGTCGGTGGTCGGCGTGTAGAGTAGCGCCTCCAGCGTTTTGCGCTCTTTTTCGCCCGCAAAGCTGTCGGCTGCGATCACGGTCGAGACCATCAGGGGCATCACCAGAAAGAGCGGCGCAAACAGATAGAGCAGCGCGTAGGCGATCATCTGCTGCTCCGGTGTGTAATTGGCAAATTGGGCCTTCAGGCCGGCAGGCATCGGATCGAGAAATTGCCCCATGCCACCTAGCTCGAAGCCCGGCGTCTTTATAGAAGCGGGCATGACAAGGGAGACCACCGTCGGCAGAACTATCATCAGGATCGGCGGAACCAGGATCAGCGGGATCATCACGCCTTTGCTGCGCGTGACCGAGAGAAGGTCGCGGCGAACAACCGCTCGAATGGCGCGGCGATTCATCGACTTTCCTCCTTTCGTTCATGCAGGGCGAAGTAGACGTCCTCCAGCGTCGGCTCCCGAGGCGTCAGTCGATAGAGCGGAATTTCAGCGGCCACGAGGTGCGCGACGAGTCGTGGAATCTCTTCGCGATCGGAGAGCGTCAGCGTCAATATCGGGCGCTCGTCGGGTTGCGCCACCTCATGCGCCGAGGCGAATCGTTGCAGGACGGCGCAAGCCGACGCCACTGCCTCCGGCGCTGTTTCCACTTCCAGGTGCACGCCTTTCCAGAGATTGCGCCCCAGTTCGGCCGGCGCGCCCAACGCCACGAGGCGTCCGTGTTCCAGCACCGCCACGCGGTGGCAGAGCCGTTGCGCCTCTTCCAGGTTGTGGGTGCACAGAAAGACGGTGTGGTCGCCGCTGCGGCTCTGCTCACGGATCAGGGTGTGCACCTGTCGCGCCGAGACGGGATCGAGGCCGGCAGTCGGTTCGTCGAGAAAGAGCAGCTCCGGTCGATGAAGGAAGGCGCGCGCCAGAGCCAAACGTTGTTTCATGCCGCGGCTGTACGTGTTCACGCGCGCATCGCCTCGATCGGCCAGTTGAAAGATCTCCAACAACTCTTCGATGCGTGTGCAGATCGAGTGCGGAGGCACGTCGTAAAAATCGGCGTAGATTTGAAGCTGCTCGCGCGCGGTGAGGCGTTCGTCGAGCGAAGGCGTTTCTGTGAGCACGCCGGTGCGCCGTCGCAGCGTTGCGCCCTCGGTCGCCGGGTCGAGACCCAGCACGCGCGCCTTGCCGGCGCTCGGCGTCAACACGCCGTTGAGCAGCCGCACCGTCGTCGTCTTGCCTGCGCCGTTGTGTCCCAAACAGCCCAAGACCTCACCTGGATAGACGGTCAGATCCAACGAATCCACCGCCATCAGTGCGCCGAATCGCCGCGTCAATCCTTCCGTCACAATCACAGGAAATGCATTCCTGTTCATCGACTCCTTGCTTTCCCCGAATTTTTAGGCGCCATGTCTTCACGGCGCCGTCGACAAAATCCAGCCAAGCTCACACAACGCTTTTTTTGCGTCTCTGTGCGAAATGTTCTTCACAACAATGCCATGGGACGTCTTCCCTCGGAAGTATACCATTGACAATTGGAAACTCTCCTTCTTCGATCTCCCAAAACCGGGCGAAGCGCAACCACCGTGCGATTGAACTACAGACAAAGGCCTGCGCACATGGCCGACGCAAAACATGAATCGGAGGAAATCGATGGTAAAATGAAAGGGCACATGCGTTCACTTGGAACTCCGGTTGAATCGAGGAGGCAGCCATGACGGCGCTTGCAACTTTCCAGTTGTTTACTCCGGAAAGTGTGCTCAATCAGCCCGAGCCACTGGAGGATTATAACCTCTACACCATGGACGTCGCTCTGCAAGAGGCTGTGCAGCGCGAGGGCGGAGGATGGATCGAAGCGCGCGCCGTCGAGTTCGGCGCGCTGTTGGGCCGGCGGGAGACATTGCACCTGGGCGAGCTGGCGAACCGCTACACGCCGGTGCTCTACACCCATGACCGCTTTGGTCGGCGTCGCGACGAGGTCGAATATCATCCCGCCTACCACGAGCTGATGCGGATCGGCATGGCCTATGAAACCCATTCGATGCCATGGAGCAAACCGCAGCCCGGCGTTCACGTCGCCCGCGGCGCGCTCATGATGTTGCGCCATCAGATCGACGAAGGCACGAGCTGTCCGTTGACGATGACGTTCGCTGTGGTGCCTGCGCTGCGCAACCAGCCCGACGTCGCCGTCATTTGGGAGTCGCGCGTCCTTGCCACCGAGTACGACCCGAGCTTTTTGCCCGCAGAAGAGAAGCGCAGCGCACTCTTCGGCATGGCGATGACGGAACGGCAGGGCGGCAGCGACGTGCGCGCCAATGTCTCGTGGGCCATCCCCGAGGGCAGACCCGGTCCCGGGCAAAGTTATCGCATCACCGGCCACAAGTGGTTCTGCTCTGCGCCGATGTGCGACGCCTTCCTGGTGCTGGCGCAGACGGAGCGCGGGCTTTCTTGTTTCCTGCTGCCGCGCTGGACGCCTGACGGCGAGCGCAACGCCTTCCGCATCGTGCGGCTCAAGGACAAGCTCGGCAACCGCTCGAACGCCTCCAGCGAAGTGGAGTTCCACGGCGCCTGGGCGCAGCTTATCGGCGAGGAGGGCCGCGGGATCGCCACCATCATGGAGATGGTGCGTCACACCCGATTGGACTGTGCGTTGGGATCTGCGGCGACGCTGCGCCGCGCGGTGGCCGAGGCATTGCACCATGCCGCGCAGCGCAGAGCCTTTGGCCGCCTGCTCGTCGAGCAGCCGTTGATGGTCAATGTGCTCGCCGACCTGGCGCTCGAATATGAGGCGGCGGTGGCGTTGGCGCTGCGGCTGGCGCGCAGCTTCGACGCTGCGCCGGACAACGAGGCGGAGCAGCTCTTCGCCCGCATCGTGACGCCGATCGCCAAATACTGGATCACCAAACGCGCCATCGCCGTCGTCACAGAGGCCATGGAATGTCTGGGCGGCAACGGCTACATCGAAGAGTCGCCCATGCCTCGGCTCTATCGAGATGTTCCGGTGAACTCATTGTGGGAAGGCGCCGGCAATATCCAGGCGCTCGACCTGCTGCGCGCCTTGCGCCGCGAGCCGGCGGGGCTGGAGATCGTCGTCGATGAACTGCGCGCAGCGGCCGGCGTCAACGCTGAGTACGACGCTCATCTGGCGATGGTGGAGCAGTCGCTGCGCAGGGACGCCGGCGAAGAGGTCGCAGCGCGGCGACTGGCGGAGCAGCTGGCGTTGGCGCTCCAGGCCGCTTTGCTCATCCGCCATGCGCCGTCAGCCGTGGCGGACGCCTTCTGTCAAGGCAGGCTGGGGGCGGAGCGCAGCTTCCTCTTCGGCGCCTTGCCCCGCGGCCTCGACTTGCGCGCAATCCTGACGCGAGCCTGGCCACGGCTTACGTAGGGAGCGTTTAATGAGAAAGCGGTTTCTGCCGGTTCGTACAAGCCGGGAGCTACGCTGCAGTCCGAGGGATCTGTTTTCGTGCATTTGATCGAATCAATTATGATGAGAAACTTGGATGGATTCGTTTAAAGGATTTTTGAGCAAGGAAACGCACCGATGAATGTCCGCGTCTATGCAACGTTGCGTCCCATCGTGGGCGGCAAGGAAGCGCAGCTCACCACCGACGCCGGCGCCACTTTTCGTCAGATGATCGAGGAGATGATCACGCGCTGGCCGGCGCTGAAGCGAGAGTTCTTCGACAGCAACGGAGAGCTTCGCTCCAACATTCACATCTTTCTGAACGGTCGCGATATTCGCTATCTGGGCGGCCTGGATATGACCATCCCGGAAAACGCCGACGTCTGCATCTTTCCGCCGGTCGGCGGCGGACGGCCTTGATGACGGTGCGCGTCGAACATGACTACTACGGCGTGCCGGTTTGGCTGATGCTGGAGTATCTCACCCAACTCGGCGGTCGTCCGACGGGCGAAAATCGGATGGAAGGCGATGGCTGGCGCGCCGAGCTGCGTCCGGCCCCACGTCGCCAGATCGGTTCGCTCAGCGTCGGCGGCGCAACGGTTGTCTTTGCAGGTGAGCAGGCGACGCTCGATGCGCTGTTCGAGCAGTTGCACCGGAAGACGTTGCGCGGCGGCGGCTGACGGATCGCCATGATGATTTTCGCAGGTCGTCAGTCTCTTTCTGCTCGCCGATCCCGGCTACAACTGATCCGGCTACGATTGGATGCCTCGCATGGTAAAACAATTGAGCGTTCGCTCGGCGCTTTTTGCACGTTGGTTGACGCTTCTGGTGATTGTGCTGGCGGTCTTGCACGCTGCGCCGGCGTGGGCGCAGGAAGAGCTTCCTCCTTTCGACGCCGGCCAGGTGACGCTTCCCGACGCTCCTCCGGCGGCGTTGCTCGGACGCAGTAGCTATCTGAGCAACTGCGCTCCCTGCCATGGGGAGCTGGGACGAGGCGACGGCCCCACTGCCGCCAGCCTGCCCGGTCCGGCGACCGCTTTCGCCGAACGCTCGGCGATCTGGGAGCGTAGCCCCGCCATGCTCTTTTACACGACCAAGTTCGGCTGGTTGGAAAAGTTGATGCCGCCATGGTCCAACCGCCTGAGCGACGACGAAATCTGGAACACCGTGGCGTATGCGTGGAGCTTGCATACATCCGAGGCGGAGGTGGAGACCGGCGCGGCGCTTTATGCGGAAAGCTGTGCTTCCTGTCACGGCGAGCAAGGCGCAGGCGACGGCCCAGACGCCGAAGGTTCCTTGCCTAACTTCACCGATCTGTCCTACACCACTTTCGTCAGCCAGGCCGACTGGGACGCAGGCTGGCGCCGCGCGCATCCCGACATCGGCGCCGATTGGACGCAGGCGCAACGAGAGGCAGCGCTCGAATTCATCCGCACCTTCAGCTACGCACCGCCCTGGGTTGCGCTCTATCAGGCGGGCGAGGGCGTGATCACCGGCACCGTGCGGTTTGCGGAAGGCGCGCCGCAACCCGAGGGGGAGCTGCAAGTTTCGCTCGACGCGTACCTGAATTTCGAGCGAGTCGCCACCTTTACGACGACGCTCGGCGTCGACAACACGTTTGTGTTCGAGGGTCTGGACGTCAACCCGGAGCTGGTCTATCTGGCTACGGTCGTGGTGGACGGACTCACCTACTCCAGCCCCTTGATTACGTTGACGCCGGAACAGCCGCAGGCTGCAGCTCCGATCACCGTCTATGGCGTCACCGAGGACCCGGCCGGCGTTCGGCTCGGCCGCGTGCACTGGATCGTGGATGTGCGACCGGGCGCGTTGCTTGTGGCGCAAATCTATCTGTTTCGCAACGACGGGGCCCGCGCCTTCATCGGACGCACAGTGGAGGGTGTGGAGACGCCGGTCACCGTCGGCGTTGACGTCCCCCTAGATGCGCAGGAGATCACCCTGCAAGGGGGCGCCCTGGGCGGTCGTTTTCGCCGCGTGGGCAACATTATCTACGACACGATGCCCGTCATGCCCGGCGAGAATGCGCAGCAGATCATCGTCCAGTACGCCATTCCTGTGGAGGGCGATGGCTACACCCTGGCGCAGGAGCTGCTGTATCCGACCGATTCGCTCTCCATGCTCGTGACCAACGTTCCCGGGGTGCGCATCGACGCGCCGGCCATGAGCTTCGACGGCGTCCAGACCTTCGAGGGCGTGGAATATCAGTTGTGGAGATTGAACAATTTCGGCCCTGGACGCATCGAGGTTTTATTCCGCGGCCTGCCTCGCTTCGATGCGGCTGCTGCAGGGCTGCCGGCGGCGGCCTCTCAGCGCACCCTCAGTCCGCCGATGGAGCCGTGGGTCTCCTGGGTGATGATCGCATTGGTGGCGGCGGCGCTGTTGGCCGTGACAGGGTTCGCCGTTCAACGCGGGGTCTTCTCTGCTCCTACGACGCCGGAGGATCCGGAGGCGCTGCGCAACGCCCTGCTCGATGAAATTGCCCGGCTCGACGATCTCCACGCCTTAGGCCAGATCGACGATAAAGAATGGCTGCGCCGGCGTTCTCATTTGAAGGCGCAGCTGATCGCCGTGACCGGCAAGCAAAGCGGCGCACCCTCCTAGACAAATCTTATGGATACGCTGCGCGGCGTCGTCGAACGCATCACCTTTCATAACGAAGAGACCGGCTACACCGTCGCCAAGCTGACGCCGGAAGCGACGGCGCGCACACTGTTCGGCGCTGCTCGCGAAGTGACGATCGTCGGCACCATGCTGGGGCTGAACGTCGGCGAGTGCGTCGAGCTGACAGGGCGGTGGACGGTGCACAGCGACCATGGCCGCCGGTTTCAGGTCGAAACGTTTCGGCCTGTCTTGCCCGCCACCATCGCCGGGCTGGAAAAATATCTGGGCAGCGGACTGATCAAAGGCGTCGGTCCGGTGACCGCCCATCGCATCGTCAAACAATTCGGCCTCGCAACGTTGACCATCATCGAAGAGCAGCCGGAACGCTTGATCGAAGCGCCGGGCGTAGGCCCGAAGCGGGTGGAGATGATCCGCAAGGCGTGGGCCGAGCAGCGCGCCATCAAGGAGGTGATGCTCTTTCTGCAGAGCCACGGCGTCAGCACCGGCCTCGCCACCAAAATTTATAAGACCTACGGCGATGACGCCCTCCAGATTGTGCGCAGCGACCCCTACCGGCTGGCGCGCGAGATCTTCGGCGTCGGTTTTCTCACTGCGGACAAAATTGCGCGCTCCCTCGGCATGCCGGAAGACGCGCCCGAACGCGTGGCCGCGGGCGTCGCCTATGCGCTTAACCAGGCGAGCGAGGAAGGGCATGTTTTTCTGCCTACTTCCGAGCTGGTGAAACTCACCGCCGAACTGTTGCATGTCTCTCCTTCTTTGATCGGTTTGGGCCTGGCGCGCATGTGGAACGAGGGGCAAGTCAAGGTTGCGCCGGGGCCGGGAAGCGAGGCCATCGAACCGCAACCGACCTTCGTGGCCGAACCGAAACTGGTGGCCGAGCAGGGACAATTGTACGCTGTCCACACGGTCGAAGAGGCGCAGCGGCTGCTGGCGGAGGAGAACGCCGTCTACCTGACGCCGCTCTATTTCAGCGAAATCGGCGCTGCGCGGCGCTTGCGGCGCCTCCTGAGCGAAGGAGAGAGCCGGCTGGCGGTCTTCGCACAGTATCGTCCGGATGATTGGAGCCGCGCGCTGGCTGCCGTCGAGCTTGGCAATGGGTTTCCTCTTGCTCCCCAGCAGCGACAGGCGGTGCGGGTTGCGCTGACCCATCGCGTGAGCGTGCTGACGGGCGGCCCGGGCACCGGCAAGACCACCACGGTGCGCACGCTTCTTGAACTGTGTCGGCGAGAGGGCAAACGTGTGTTGCTCGCTGCGCCCACCGGCCGCGCCGCCAAGCGACTGATGGAAACGACCGGCTACGAAGCCAAAACCATCCATCGCCTGTTGGAATTCAAGCCGGGCGAAGGGCTGACGTTTCAGCGCCATGAAGAGAACCCGCTCGAGGGCGACCTGCTGATCGTCGACGAAGCGTCCATGCTCGATCTGCCGCTGAGCCATCATCTCTTCAAAGCGATTCCACCCGGTATGCATCTGCTGTTGGTGGGCGACGTCGATCAATTGCCGAGCGTGGGCGCAGGCAACGTGCTCAAAGATGTCATCGCTGCGCTGGAAAGTCAGGAGAACCCCGGCGTCCGCGCAGCCGTCATCCGCTTGCAGACTATCTTTCGCCAAGAGGCCGGCTCGCTGATCATCACCAACGCTCATCGCATCAACGCAGGGCAAATGCCGGTCATCGATAACCAAGCGGCGACCGATTTCTTTCTGTTTCGCACCGAAGCGCCGGAGCGTGCAGCCGAACTGTGCGTCGAGCTGGTGACGGAGCGCATTCCGCGACGTTTTGGCATTCCACCGGAGGAGATTCAGGTGCTGGCGCCGATGCATCGCGGGGTGGCCGGCGTGGCAGCGCTCAACGCTGCGCTGCAGAAGGCGTTGAACCCGCCGACGGCGGAGCGGCCGGAGCGCACCGTCGGCAGCCGCGTCTACCGCGTCGGCGACAAGGTGATGCAGGTGCGCAACAACTACGACAAAGATGTATATAACGGCGACATCGGCCGCATCGTGGCCCTTGATCCCGTGATGCATACGTTGACGGTTGTATTCAATGGCCGGCCGGTTCGCTATGAGTTTCTTGAACTAGATGAACTGATCCACGCCTATGCCGTCAGCGTGCATAAGAGCCAGGGCAGCGAATTCACTGCCGTGGTGATCCCGATCCTGACTTCCCATTACATGATGCTGCAGCGCAATTTGCTCTACACTGCGGTGACGCGCGCGCGACGGCTGGTCGTGTTGGTCGGGCAGCCGCGCGCCATCGCACTGGCCGTTAACAACAACGCCGTGACGACGCGCTACACCGGCCTCAAAGAGCGCCTGCTTGCAGAATCCGCCTTCATAAAATCCTCATGAATTCGAGGTTGATGCCTGCATAGCCTTTGCGCAGCATCGGCGCCGGGCAATAGAGATCGGTTGTTTCCCCGGCCTACTCCCCAACATCAGCCCACCGGTGAATGCAACGCTCAATATCAGACAAAAAGCCGTGCATCAGGCGCATGCAACTCGAAGCAAATGCACCATGAAACGGGTCGCCTTTCCGCGTACAATATCCCGTGTGCAATATGAGGAACGCTTGAGAGCGTTTGCCCATGCTTTGCCTTTTACTTTTCTTTGCAAAGATCTGAAAATTGCGTAAAGCGTAAAAAGGGTGAGACTTTTATGAACCGGAAATCGTTGGCTCGTTCGGCGGAGATGTGCCGACAAGGCGCCATTGGCGTTGCGGTCATTCTCCTCTTGTCCTGTCTGGCGACTGCGCCCTCGATTGCGGCCACCATGGGAGAAGTTACATTCACCGGGTGCGGTGGGGCGGATGCGCCGGTCGTCAATCGCGACTACGAGGCGCGCGTGGTGGAATTGGTCAACCGCGAACGGGCCGCCCATGGAATTTCGCCGCTCAAACGAACGGCGGCGCTGGAAAAGGCGGCGCGTTACCACGCCGCCGATCTGGGGCTGGACAACTACTTCAGCCACGACACCTATGACCGCAACAACGGCGCCCTGGTGCGCGTCTGTGGCGCCTTCGAACGCATCCGCGCTTGGTACAACTATTGGGCGGCAGCGGAGAACGTCGCTGCCGGCTATCGCACACCGGAGGCGGTGATGGAAGGCTGGCTGAACAGCGAAGGCCATCGACGCAACATCCTTAACCCCGACCTACGTGAGATCGGGGTGGGGTATTTCAGCGGCGGGGGCGACTACGGTGTTTATTGGGTGCAGGATTTCGGCTCGCGACGGGACGTCTATCCCATGATAATCAACAACGATGCGCTCACTACCGACAACCGCGAGGTCAACATCTTTATCTACGGTGAATGGGGCGAGATGCGGCTGCGCAACAACGGCGGCGCTTGGGAAGCGTGGCGCCCCTTTGCCAACAGCTTCGCCTGGACGCTCGACGACCGCCCGGGCGAGCAGATCATCTCGGCGGAGCTGCGCAAAGGATCGCAGACCTACGCCACCTGCAGCCGCATCACGTTGGTGACCGCCGGCGCAGCAGCCTTCTCTGACGAACATCAGATTTTTTTGCCGGCCATTCTCGGCGATGCTCAACCCCAAACGGAGCCTCCCTCCCAGGAATCAGTCGTTTGTGAATGGTGAGGGTGGCGACAGTTCTATCAGTTATTGGCGCCACACGAGGCGTTAAGCGTTCCTAGAGTTGCACGGGCGCGCTAAAGATCGACGACAGAGAGAGCCATTAGGGCCTCTTGCCTGAATCGATGGCTTGCGCGATAATTTGCGTTAATTAAATTAACGTAACTGTACAGGCTTATCTGTCAGTCTGTGCGAAGGTCATCGATGCCCTTCAAAAATCCTTCGTTACTGTCTCGACCCTCCACCACCGATGCGGAATTCGATAGTTTCAAGGTCATTCTGCGCGTCGTCATTTTTTATGCTCTCTTCAGTGCCCTATGGATCCCCCTTTCCGACCGCGCGCTGGCCATATGGGTGCAGGACGCATCCTCGTTAACCACTTGGCAGACGGTCAAGGGTTGGCTTTTCGTTTTCGTCAGCGCGCTCTTCATCGCCTGGCTGTTGCATATCGAATTTCAGCGCCGCTGCCGTGCGATCCCCGCGCCGGCCGCCGGTGAGCGCCGCGTGCAAAAGCTGAATCGTATCTACGCCGTGCTCAGTGCGGTCAACCAGATCATCGTGCGCGTGCGCGACCCAGCGGAGTTCCTGCCCAAGGCCTGCCGGGTCGCCGTTGAGATCGGCGGTCTGCGCATGGCCTGGATCGGCCTCGTCGATCCGGAGACCAAAGCGGTGAAACCGGTTGCCCATGCAGGTGTGACGGACGGCTACCTGGAGCAGCTCAACATTACCCTCGACGACTCTTCACCGCGTGGCAGGGGGCCAACGGCCAGCGCGCTGCGCAGCGGCCAACCTGTCATCGTTGATTCGGTGGCCGACGATCCCCGCATGGAGCCTTGGCGCGACTACGCCTTGCGCCTGGGCTATCGTTCCATCGTCGCCTTGCCGCTCATTTCCGGCGGCGCCGTGCGCGGGGTCATCACCTTCTATTCCTCGGAGCCGGCGTTTTTCGACGCCGAAGAAGTGCAGTTGCTCGACGAGTTGGCGCACGACGTCGCCTTTGCACTGGAAGTTGCAGAGCAAGAGCGGCAACGCGCCGAGGCGGAGCGGCTGCGCTATGAAGCCGAGAAGCGCTTACGCATGGCGGTCAGCGCCGGCGCCATCGGCTTGTGGGATTGGGACCTTCGTACGAACGAAGTGCATTTTTCACCCGAATGCAAGCGTCAGCTCGGCTACGCAGACCACGAGCTGGCCAATACGCTGGAGATATGGCGCTCGCTCTTGCATCCGGACGACCTGGCGCGTGTGGTGGCGACGGTTCAAACTTCTCTCACCAATCCTTGGCCAGACTATCGCATCGAATTCCGCTTGCGCCACAAAGACGGCTCTTATCGTTGGATTCTGGCGCAGGCCGCCGTGCTGCTCGACGAAGCGGGGCGCCCCTATCGCATGCTGGGCGCCCACATCGACGTCACGCCTCACAAAATGCAGGAAGCCGAGCTGGAAGCGCGGGTGCAGGCACGCACACAAGAGCTGGAAGCCGCCATGGAAAAGGCGCAAACTGCAGAGCGCCTGAAATCGACTTTTCTGGCGACGGTCTCCCACGAGCTGCGCACCCCGCTTAACGCGATTCTCGGCTTCACCCACGTGTTGTTGCAGGAGACGCCCGGCTCTCTCAACGAGGAGCAAAAGAAGCAACTCGGAATCGTATACGAGAGCGCCCGCCACCTGCTGACGTTGATTAACGACGTGCTGGACATTTCCAAAATCGAGGCAGGACAAATCGAGCTGAAAATCGCACCTTTTGACATCCGCGAGGCGGTGGAGCTCGTGCTGCGCAGCGTTGCGCCGATGGCGCAGCGCAAAGGCGTGGAATTGTCGGCGCACTTTGGCGCAGGAGTGAGCGAGGTGATCAGTGACCGCCGTCGCGTCGAGCAAATCTTGCTCAATCTGCTCAGCAACGCCGTCAAGTTCACCGAGCGCGGATCGGTTACAGTTTACGCTAAGCTGGAGGCAGATTTTATACAGATCGGCGTTCAGGACACCGGCATCGGCATCAAGGAGGAGGACCTGGGCCGTCTATTTCGACCGTTTCAACAGCTCGACGAAGGGCTGACGCGGCGCCATGAGGGAACTGGGCTGGGGCTGGCGATCTGCGCCAATCTTGCCAGGTTGTTGGGTGGGTATATCAGCGTCGAGAGCCAATGGGGCGTCGGCAGCACCTTTACATTGCATCTGCCGATGCGCTCACCGGCCTACTGAACGCCTGCCGCCGGAGACGCAGCGCCGGCAGGATTTCACAGGACAGAAGAAATGCAACCGGCCCGGCGCTCGAAGAGAATCGGCGAAGCGCCGGCCGGATGGCGTCGCCAGAAGCTTTGCAAGCTCGACCTTAGTTTGCTTTGCGTTCAACCACCGGACATCGAGGGCCGAGCAGTCGTCGAGCCTCGGCCACGAACGGCCGCCCTCAACGACACTCCGATCGTCGCCGTCATCTTTTTTGTCATGACCGACGATCGTGAGCGCGCCGGCGGCCGGCTGCAACGGCTATAGCAAGCGAAAGCGATCATTTCTCCGGCTTTCTAGATGCAGGTGGCGATGAGTCTGTTCGGCTGCAGAGACATTGTGTTTCTCGTGAGGGAAGTACTTTGATCGGCGTCAACACTGCGCAATATTGCACTTCAGGAAGGGATGGGCGGTCATAGGAGTCCCTGTATGGCGACTATTTTAGTGGTGGATGATCACGAGGCGAATCGTTATTTGGAGCGCACGCTTCTAGAAGCGGCCGGCCACCGCGTGCTGACTGCAGCGAACGGCGCAGAGGCGCTCTCGCTCGCCCGTCAGACGCACCCCGATCTCATCATTTCAGATGTGTTGATGCCGGTCATGGATGGCTTTGCTTTGCGTCGCGCCTGCCTGCGCGAGGATGCGCTGCAGCGCATCCCTTTTATCTTCTACACGGCGACCTTCTCTGACGAGATGGACGCCGAACTGGGGCGCCGGCTGGGCGCCGCGCGGTATCTGGTCGCTCCGCTCGAGAACACCGTCTTCCTGGAGCACGTGCATTCCGTCTTGCAGGAAACGAGCGCATCACCACGGCCTCCCTTTATTCCCGAGGAAGATGAGAGCGAATTCCATCGTCTCTATAACGCTGCGTTGGTGCAAAAGCTCGAAGCCCAAATGCACGAACTGGCGCTGGCCAATCGGCGCCTGCTGGCGCGCGAGCAGTTTGTCAACAGCATCCTCGACGGTTTGAGCACGCAGATCGCCATCGTGGATCAGGACGGCGTCATTTTGACGGTCAACAAGGCCTGGCGCGATTTTGCCACAAGCAATCGCGCCTCCTTCAACTGCGTCTGTGAAGGGACAAACTATCTTGCGGCGTGCGATGCTGCCGCCGGCGCAGGCGATCAAGACGCGGCGACTTTTGCCGCCTCTCTGCGCGCCGTGCTTGCCGGCGAGATGGAGAGCGCCGAGCATATGTATGCATGCCACAGCCCCGAGGAACGGCGTTGGTTTCTCGGCCGCATCACGCGTTTCCCGGGAGAGGGACCGTTGCGTGCCATCGTTGCCCATGAAAACATTACGCAACGCGTCTTGGCCGAGCAGGCCTTGCAGGAAAGCGAACGCCGACTGCAAAAAAGTCTACATCGCCTGGAAATCGCCGCCGGCGCGGCCGGCCTGGGCGTCTGGGAAGCCGACCTCGTCAACGGCGTTGAAATTTGGGATGAACGAATGTACACGATATACGGCGTTTCTCCGGAAAGTTTTCTACCGACGCCCAATCTGTGGCGAAAATTTGTACATCCAGAAGATTTGTCGCGGGCGCTGGCAATTGAAAATGCAGCCTTTGCCCACAATCGCACTGCACGCACGGTCTATCGCATCATTCGCCCGGACGGATCAATCCGTTACATCGAGACCCACGCTCAGGCGGAGCTCGCGCCTGACGGCTCGGTTCAAAAGCTGTACGGAGTCGACCGAGACATCACGGACACGATGGAGCAGGCGGAGCTGCAACAACTGCGCGAAACGGCCCTGCACAACGCCGCCAACGGCGTCGTCATCACCAACCGCGAAGGTCTGATCGTGTGGGTCAATCCGGCGTTCTCGGCGTTGACCGGCTACACATCAGATGAGGCCATAGGGCGCAACCCCAAAGACCTGATCCGCTCTGGACTGCACAGCCGGGAGTTCTACGAAACGATGTGGAACACGATCCTTTCGGGCAAGCCCTGGCGCGGCCGCCTGATTAACCGACGCAAAGATGGCGCCCTCTATCATGAAGAGCAAACCATTACACCGGTGCGCAATGCCGAAGGCGAGATCACGCATTTCGTCGGCATCAAACAGGACATCACCGAGCGGGTGCGCGATGAGGAAGAGCGCTTGCGGCTACTCGAACAGGTGAAGGCGCAGGCGGAGCAGCTGGCGCAGATCATGCGCAGCGCGCCCGATGGCATCCTTCTGCTCGACGCCGAACGCCGCATCCTCAATGCCAATCCGCTGGCCGAGGCGTTTCTCCATGATCTGGTGGATACCCCTTCCGAAATCCTCACGCGCCTCGGCGACTGTGACGTCAACGAACTGCTGGCGTCGTCGCGGCCCGGCCAATGGCGCACGATTCACCACGGCAAGCGCACCTTCGAGGCGACGGCGCAACCCGTTGCACCGACTGCCGCTGACGGTGGCTGGGTGGTCGTCATACGCGACGTCACCGAGCGCCTTCAGGTTCAGCGTCAACTGTACACCCAAGAACGGCTGGCGGCGGTGGGGCAATTGGCCGCCGGCATCGCCCATGATTTCAACAACATTATGTCGGTGATTATCACCTACGCCGAACTGACGGCCGAGTCGCCCTCCCTCAGCGAACGCGAACGGGAACGCCTACTGACGATTCGGCAGCAGGCGCTGCGGGCCACCCAGATGATCCGACAGATTCTGGACTTCAGTCGGCGTTCGGTGATCGAACGGCAGACTTTCGACCTGTTGACGCTTTTGAAAGAGCAGGTGAAACTGCTGAGACAAACTCTGCCGGAAAACATTGAGATTCAGCTCGACCACGATCAGGGCGATTATCTCGTCCACGCCGATCCGACGCGCATCCAGCAGATGGTGATGAACCTCGCCGTCAACGCGCGCGACGCTATGCCCGAGGGAGGGCGACTGCGCATTGCCTTGCATCATCGCAGCATTACAAAAGACAATGCGCCTGTGGCAGATATGAAGCCCGGCCCATGGTTACAGCTGACCGTGACCGACACCGGCGCAGGCATCCCGCCGGAAATTCTCGATCGCATCTTTGAGCCGTTTTTCACCACCAAAGCGCCCGGCAAAGGCACCGGTCTGGGCTTGCCGCAGGTGCAGGGCATCGTCGCCCAGCACGAAGGTCACATTACGGTGGAAAGTGCACCCGGCGCCGGAGCGACTTTCACGGTTTATTTGCCCGCCGTCGTCGTGCCGAACAATAAGCAGAATTTCGCAACGACGGCGGTCAATGTGCCGCGAGGGCAGGGGGAAACGATTTTGGTTGTTGAAGATGAAGAGTTTGTACGCCAAGCGCTGGTGGAATTGCTTGGCGCCTGGAATTATCGCGTGCTGGCTGCATCCAATGGTGCAGAAGCGTTGAATTGGTTGGAAACATGCGCAGACGTGGACCTGGTGATCAGCGACATTGTGATGCCCCAACTTGGCGGCGTCAGGTTGTTGAAGGAACTGCGCCGGCAAGGATGTGACGTTCCGGTGGTGTTGATGACCGGCCACGCGTTTGAGTTTGACCCCGTCGAGCTGCGCCCGTTCGGGTTAAGCGGTTGGCTTAGCAAGCCGCCTTCCATCGTGGAATTGGCCGAGGTGATTGCAAAGGTGTTGAGAAAAGCGCCTCGCTCCGAGGTCGCGTAAACGCTCTTGCGCCGGGGCCTTCCCATCCCCACGCTTGCCACCCCCATGTCACCGGCCTCCGACATGAGGCGGTCGCGCCACCGGCGCGTCGGCCGAAAGCCGGACCTGTGCCGCTTTCGTCGGTCACAGGCTCCGGCGTGACAGTCTCCTCCTCCGCTGCGCGATGATCAAATGAACTCATCGACGGCGCGTTCGTTGATGCTGCGCTGTCCTTCGCGCGGGCCGATCTCGACGGCGGGCGCCGGCCGGCGCAGCGACTCGCCCCGCACCCCGCGCGGGGCTGCGATCTGTTCCTGAGAAATGAGCGGGTATTGCGCCATCACGGCGACATCTTCTTCGTTGTCGGCGAAATAGAGGCGCTCGCGGCGAAGCGTGCGCGCGAAATCGTCGAAACCGAGCGCGTCGACCACTTCATCGGGACGGCCGGTGGCGCCGCTGCGCGCCTGCACGCGCAAAAAGATGCGATGCTCCTCGAACGTCGGGTCATAGCCCAGATAGCGGAGCTCGAAGACAAGCGGACGTAGGTTATAGGTGTAGCGCTTTCCTTTGCGCTCCCGCTCGCGCCAGATCGTCGTGCGCGCCAGGAAGTCGGCGATGCGCTCTGCGAGCAAGTCTTCGGGAATCTCGCCCGGCGCCGCGTAGAGGAGAATCGTGTAATCGGCGCCGATGACCAACGTTTGTAGCGGAGGAGCGTTGAGAGGAACCTCCTCGAGTGCGTGGAGGGTAACGGCGGGCGGCAACTTGGCGCGCAGCCGCGCCGCCACCTCGTCGAGCGAAACCGGCGGCGCAAGGACAATGTCTAGCAGCTCGTTCACGCCGGTGATGCCGACGCCTAGCGCTGCGGCGAACTGGATGTGCGGCTGTGGGTTGAAGCCTTGCTTGTAAAGCAGCGGCAGGTCGGCGCGGCGCAGCGCGCGCTCCCAAAGCCGGAACTCATCATGGTGTGAGATGAATTTAATTGCTTCGCCCTTCGCATAGCAAATGCGTATGCGTTGTCGCAGCGGAAGTTGCGTTTCGTCCATTTATTGCGCTGCTCCCTGCTCTGTGGTCGCCATGCGTTTGCTCACCGTGCCGAATCTGCGCTGCGGCACACGATGGTCAAACTGACCGATCTTGTCCGGCGCCATTTCCTCGTTAAAGTAGAGTGGGATCGGCGCAATGCTGACCGGCTGCCGGGCCTTGCCGCGACCCAGCGACGGGCAGCCCCACGCCTCGTCCGGCGCAGCGCGGCGCTGCTCTTTGAAATAGCCCAGAATGCCGCACGAGAAGCAATGTTCCCGGCAGTCGTCAATCACTGCGCCCTGGTATGCGTGCACGTATTCGTCGATCAAAAACTGCTTTTTCACGCCTGCGGCGATGTGATCCCACGGCAACACCTCGTCGAGCGGCCGTTGACGCCGGGCGTACCAATCCATGTCCAGCCCCAATTCCTCGAAAGCGGCCTGCCAGGCTGCAAAGTTGAAATATTCGCCCCAGCCTTCGAGCTTGGCGCCCTTGCGCCAGGCCAGCTCGATCACATCCGCCATGCGCCGATCCCCGCGCGTTAGGAACGCCTCCACCAACGTCTCTTCCGGATTGTTCCAGGAGAAGTGGATGCCCGGCCCGCGCAGCTCGCGCTGCAACAGCTCGATCTGCGCCTTGATCACCGCCTCGCTTTCCATCGGCGCCCACTGGAAGGGCGTATGGGGCTTGGGCACGAGCGTGCTGACGCCGATGCGCACGTTGGCCTTCCTGCCTAACACGCGGCGACCGACGCTTAACACCTGTTTGGAAAGATCGGCGATGGCCTGGACGTCCGCCAGCGTCTGGGTCGGATGGCCGATCATGAAGTACATTTTGATCGTCGTCCAGCCGCGTTTGTAGACCTCTTCAGCGGTGGCGAGCAGCTCTTCGGACGAGATCGGCTTGTTGATGACGTCGCGCATACGGTCGGTGGCGGCTTCGGGCGCAAAGGTGAAACCGGAGCGCCGCCGGCCTTTCTCCAGCAGCTCCATTAAGTCGACGCTGAAACTCTCGATGCGCAGACTGGGCAGGCCGATGCTAAGCCGTTTGGCGCCGTGGCGCTCCACCGTGCGTCGCACCAGCTCCTCGACGTAGGTGTAATCGCTGCTGCTGAGGCTCAGGAAACTCACCTCTTCAAAGCCGCAGTGCTCGATCATCTCGTCGACGGCCTGCAGCACTTCTTCGACCGGGCGCTCGCGCACCGGACGGAAGATCATGCCGGCCTGGCAGAAGCGACAGCCGCGCGTGCAGCCGCGCATGATTTCGATGGCGGCGCGGTTGTGCACCACATTGATGTACGGCACGAGGAAGCGGGTCACCGGCGGCGGCAACACCGTGACGATGCGTTTGCGCACCTCGGCGGGCGCGTCCGGGTGCGTCGGCCTGACGGCGGCGATCGTCCCGTCCGCTGCGTAGCTTACCTCATAAAACGAGGGAACATAGACGCCGGGAATGCGCACGAGCCGCTCCAGCAAGGCGTAACGGGATTGGCCCGCCTGCTTCCACTCCCGCACCGCGTCGATCACCTCAAAGATCACCTCTTCTCCTTCGCCGATCACCATGGCATCGAAGAAGGCGCTCATCGGCTCAGGATTGTAGCAGCCGGAGCCGCCGGCGATCACCAGCGGGTCGGCAGCGGTGCGCTCGGCGGCGCGCAGCGGCACGCCGGCCAGGTCGAGCATGGTCAAGACGTTGGTGTACAGCTGCTCGTAGGGCAGGCTGAAGCCGATGATATCGAAGTCGCGCAGGGGGTGGCGCGTCTCCAGGCCATAGAGCGGAATGCCGTCGCGACGCATGTAGCCTTCGAAATCCGGCCAGGGGCAGTATACGCGCTCGGCCAGCAGGTCGGGTCTGCGATTGATCAAGTCATACAGGATCATCAGGCCGAGGTTGCTGCCGCCCAGCTCGTAGATGTCCGGAAAGGCGAGCGCTACCTTGATTTGGATCGCCGGGTCGTTCCAGTCTTTTACAACGGCGTTCAGCTCGCCGCCGGTGTAGCGCGCCGGTTTTTCCACCTTATGCAACACGCGGTCGAGCGCGCGCGTGATCTGACGTGGCGTCATCTGCACCATGAGAAACTCCTTTTCCTTCGCATCCACCGGGCGCCGTTCGGCCCGGGTGGGGTTTGAACCCACAACTTTAGGGAAGCACAGTATACCATAGAAGGACCGTTGACGACAATCCGTCCGACGCTATACGCCCGACAATAGTGGGGAAAGAGCAGTCTGTCCGGCTCTCATCCAGATGGTGCACCGAACTACTTGTCGTTCCCATGGGCTACGTTATACTCTATAGGCGAACGAAATTAGCGCCGATGCGGCGAATCCTTTGATTCCGATCAATCTAGGAGGAGAAAAATACCTCATGAATGGCGATTGCCTGGTTCAAGATAGGCCGGCTTTTATAAGCGAAACCCTCGATGAGGATTCATCGGCTTTGCGTTGGGTGGTGTATGGACCCGGCGCACAGCCCAACGGCTTCGAGGCGTTGCAAACCGAATGGAATGACTTGGTGCGCCGCGGCCGGTTCAACTCGCTCTTTTTGACGCACGAATGGCAGACCACCTGGTGGGAGCAGCTGGGAGAGGGAGAACTGTGGATTGTAGCGTTCCGTCGTCAAGGGAGTGATGAGCTGATCGGCATTGCCCCTCTCTTCCTACGCGAAATCAAGAAGGGCGAAGACGCCGGCAAGCGCCAATTCAACATCGTCGGCTGCATCGAAGTCAGCGACTATCTCGACCTGATCGTGGCGCGCGAGTGGGAAAAGCAGGTGTATGCAGCGTTCATCAAGTGGCTGTGTAGCTCTGAGGCGCCCGCTTGGGACATCGTTGACCTTTGCAACTTGCCCGAAGCCAGCCTGACCTATCAGGAGTTGCCGGAAATCGCCCGGCGGGCAGGCGTCGATGTAAAGGTGATGCAGGAGGACACCGCCCCGCAGTTTCCGCTGCCGATGCGCTATGAAGAGTATCTGAGCAATCAGGTGGACAAGAAACAGCGCCACGAAATTCGGCGCAAGCAGCGCCGCGCAGAGCGCGAGGCTGTCGTGGGGTTTCACCTAGTGCAGGACTTGCGCACGTTGGACTCTGAGGTGGACGATTTCGTAGCCCTGCAGCGGGCAAGCCGACCGGACAAGGCGGAATTTATGACGCCGCAGATGCATCGTTTCTTCCTGGCGGTGGCGCGCCGGTTGTTAGAGGCGGACATCCTGCGCCTTTTTTTCCTGACGCTCGACGGAGAGAAGGCGGCTGCGCTTTTTGCATTTGAGTACGATCGGCGCTTCTGGCTGTATAATTCAGGCTACGATCCGGCGTCGCATGCGCACCTCAGCCCTGGCTGGGTGCTTCTCGGGTATGCGATTCAATATGCGATCGCTGCTGGCTGCCGCGTCTTCGACTTTATGCAGGGCGATGAGGAGTACAAATATCGCTTCGGCGCCCATGATTACAAGGTAATGCGCGTAAAATTACGTCCAGCTCGAGCGTTGCATTGAGATGGAGCCCCAATAATTGCCAAGACCCGGCTCGACGGCTCACGCCCGAATGACGGAGAACACACCAAGCGCAGGATAGATCGGAGCACTGGAGAGAATGCGAGGCAACGGCGCTCAACACGACGACCCCAACAATCGATTCAAGCAAGGCGCGGAGGAAGATTTCGACCTACTCGAGGAAGACGAGGGCAAACGAGCTCGAGAGACTGCGCGCCAGCGCGCACGGCGACGGCGCTACCGTCCAAAGTACAGCAAACCGCCGCGTCGGCCTGCATCTGAACGAGAAGGCGCCTTCAACGCGCTGATGTGGATACTAGATGGCGTGACGGGCTTGCTTGAAGAGTTACAACATAACGACTTAGGCTTGCCTGAGGAATTTTGGGTGCATGCCTACGCCGCCCGTCGCGAAGGATTGCTGGCGCTGCGCGCCATCCTGGATGCATGGATTGATGAAGACGCTTCTCCCGCGCAATCGTCTCCTTCTCCAGAGCGCCCCAAACGCGGCGGAATCAACATCGATTTTTGACGTCGTTTTAAAACTGCATACCGGTCCCCAGAAAAATAAAAAATTGTCACAAAAACAGAAGATTTGTGACAATTTTTTATTTTAAGGGGTTGACAAATCACAATTCTGCATAGTACATTCGTTTTGCAAAGGAGAGACAGGCGCAAAAATTGTTCTCAGAAGAGGTGAACAGGATTGGCCAAGATTGCGCTGGATGCAATGGATCGGGCGATCATTCGGGCGCTCAAAAACGATGGACGCCTACCGTTCAGCACGATCGCCGCGCAGCTGCATGTGTCGCCGGGGATGATTCGCCAGCGCGTTCAGCGCCTGGTGGATGCAGGCGTGCTCCAATTTGTGGCTGTGACGCATCCTCTGCGCACCGGCTACCACACGATGGCGTTGATCGGCGTCAAGGCGGATGGACATCGCCTGCGTGAAATCGCCAATCAGATCGCTGCGTTTGAAGAGGTGATCTACCTGGCGATCACCTCGGGCACGTACAACTTTCTGGTGGAGGTGACGTGCGTCGACAACGCCGACTTGCTGCGCTTCTTGAGCGAAAAGCTCTACAGCGTCGAGGGCGTGCGTGAGGCGGAGACCTTTATCTATCTGGACATCGTCAAAGAGATCTACGCCTGGGACCCGCCGCCAGGCAATGCGTAGAGGCGTGTTTTCCGGCGCGTGTTGCTTGTCGAATCCCGTCACGCGCCACAGGACGCGCATCACGCTCCCTCGATCTCGGCGACCAACGAAGGAGGCTTGTATGGACGAGGATCCCACGGACAGTATCCGTGGCTTCCACAAGGGGGGTGACAGGCGTTGCCGATGAGCAACGAAACAGAAAGCAACGAAGCAAAGAACTCAGCGCATGATTCGATTGCACCGGTCGCCCATTTTCCACCTTGTGAAGCCATGGAGACGAAGCTATGAATCCGAAGAAGTCAAGAACGCATCAACTCTTTGCCAAAGCAAAGCAATACATTCCTTACGGCGTCAACTCGAACTTTCGCTACTGGGGAGATGAGGACACCCCCATCATCACGCGCGGAGCGGGCGCGTATGTATGGGACGCCGACGATACCCGCTACATCGACTACCGCCTCGGTTTTGGGCCGATTATTTTGGGCCACGCCTATCCAGAAGTCAACCGCCGCGTCGCCGAAGCCATCCAAAACGGCGTACTTTTTGCCGCCACCACGCCGATAGAGATCGAGTTGGCCGAGCGCTTCACGCGCATGACCGGCATGGACAAGGTGCGCCTTTCCAATACGGGCACCGAGGCCAACATGCACGCACTGCGCATCGCACGCGCCTACACCGGCCGCGAAAAATTTATCAAGTTTGAAGGCAACTACCATGGCAACTTTGACTACGTCATGTTCAGCGGCCCCACGGCCAAAGCAGAGCTGCTCGGCCCACGCCATCATCCGCACCGCCTGCGCGCCACCGAGGGCATGCCGGTCGCCATCCGCAATTACATGATTTCACTGCCCTATAACGACGTTGAGCTGTTGGAGCGCACCATGGTCGAACACAGCGACGAATTGGCGGCGGTGATCCTGGAGCCGGTCATGGGCAACGTTGCCTGCATCTTGCCGGACCCGCTCTGGTTGCGTCGCGTGCGCGAACTTTGTGATGAGTTCGACGTAGTGTTGATTTTCGACGAGGTCAAGACCGGCTTCCGCTTGGCTCCGGGCGGCGCCCAGCAATACTTCGGCGTCAAGGCCGACCTGGCCGCCTACGCTAAGGCGATGGGCAACGGCTTTCCGGTTTCGGCGGTGGCGGGGCGAGAGGAGATCATGGCGGTCGTGGAGCCGGGCCGCGTGGCGCATGGCGGCACCTATTGTGGCAACGTCGTTGCAGCAGCAGCGGCAGCAGCAACGCTAGAGATCCTCGAGACGCAGCCCGTCATCGAGACCATCTTCGCCAACGGCCGGCGACTAATGGAGGGGATTCATACCATCCTACGCAGTGTCGGTGCACCTCATGTAATCAGCGGCGTCCCCTCGATGTTCAGCGTGCTGCTGGGCAAAGATGAACCGCCAACCGACTATCGCAGCTACGCAGAGTTCGATGCGGGGTTGTTCGGTGTGCTCGGCGCCGAGTTGATTCGCCGGGGCGTGTTGATCGATGATGATCCGCGGGAACCCTGGTTTCTTTCCTTTAGCCACGACGCGGCCATCATCGATGAATCTTTAAACATTATCGAGGACGCTGCGAAAGCGGTTTTCCGCTTCTCGGCTCGGAGCCATCGCCTGGCTGCCTGAGCGAGGTGTCACGTCTCCGGCGTGACCTACGGTAAGGATGTTGCGCCGGAAGCGATGACCGATGTGTGCAAACGTAGGTTCGGCCTCCGGTCAGACGTTGCGGGCGGGTTGGGAATGTCACGCCGGAGGCGTGACCTGCGGTAGGGATATTGTGTTGGGACGCAACCGACATGTGCAGGTGAAAGCAACCGTGGGACGACAGTCCAACTTTTGACAGAGCGTTTCCGCCGGTTGCTACATTCGATGTCAGATGCGCCGAGCGGGGAGGCCGTGCTTTTTACCGATCAAACTCTCGTCTGGGCGCAATTGTAAGGAGTGGGTGGCAACCGTATACTGGCAAGGGGATCCACTGCGTCCCGGACTGACAACACCAGAGCTCAACATAATGTATATGATACCGGTCCTGGGAGCGTACGATCGACAGAAAGGAGGATAGGAATCATTCTAGGTCTGCTGGCGCCCTCTTTCATCCAAGTCTTCATCCACACGCCGAGGATTTCAGCACTCGCCTTGCGCGCCGTTGAAGCGACCATCGAAGGGGTGGATGAACGGCTAGCCAGCGCGTTGCATTTATCTGATCGTTTATTCAACACGGAGCGGAGCATGATTCGGGTGCTGATCGTTGAAGAATATGAAGGAATGAGACAGGGGTTGTATGATCTGTTGAAGGACTTGCCGTACGTGGGCGCTATCGACATTGCGGATGACCTGGTCGAGGCGTCGCGGCTGTTGCGGCGCTCTAGATACGACGTCGTTGTGCTCGGGTTGGAGGACACCGATCGCAGCGGCCTTGGCGTGATCCAGGCTTTCCGCCAGATCAGCCCACTCACCTCGGTTCTTCTGCTCGGTTTAAGCATCGACACCCGACTGGCGCTGTGGCCGATCCGTTTCGGTGTGATGGGGTACATCCCCAAAGAGGCTATCGTGGAAGAGCTGCCTGCGGCGCTGCAACATGCAGCGGCAGGCAAGCCGTACATTCCTCGGATGTACTGCGAGGCTGCTGCACCGGCATGGATGACAGCTCCACAGGTCGTCGTGTAGGTAATCCCTGTCTGGCAATGAAGGCTTGAGCGATCGAAGAAGTCATCGCCGCATAGCGCTCAACCGTCTTCTCACCGTCAACGGCGCCCCATGCGGGGCAATCGAGTCTCTGTCGATCGGGATCCCAAAATTGATCAAGGGGGTGGCTGGATAGCCACCCCCTTGTTGCATCCTGCGTTACTCGATTGTAAGTTTCGACCCAGGCTCCACCGGATGCTATGGTTGCGCGCTTGGAGCGCTCCCTCCGCTCACCCGCCTTTGATTTCCGTCCACACCCGGTCATATAGAGGCGTTGCATCGCCGACGTCGCGGATGCGATGGCCCCGCTGCAATTCTTCCGGCGGCGTGTTGGTGATGTTCGAATTGATGTACTCTTCATAGAGCTCGGGGTGGTTCTCCTTGGCGTATTCTAGCGCAGCGAGGTTGGGATTGGTGTAGGGGAACTCCTCCAGCATGCGCCAGAAGACGTCGCCTTGCATCGAGTAGTTGAGCCAGGCGTAGGCTGCGTCCAGATTCGGCGCATCCTTTGGAATTGCATAATTGTCCTGCCAGAGAATGGCGCCTTCGGTTGGATAGATGTATTCGAAGGAGGGCACCTCGCGTTTGGCGATCACGGCCTCCCCCGTCCAGACGATGCCCAGATCGACGTCGCCTGCGATCAGCGCCGTCTTCGGGCTGTCGCTGTCGAAGAGCTTAATGCCTCGCGCCAGCTCGGCCAGCTTCACTTTGGCCTCTTCCAGCTCGGCGGGATTGGTGGTGTTGACGTCATAGCCGAGCGCCAGCAGCGTTGCGCCGATGATGGCGCGCGAATCGTCGATCATGACGAGGCGACCGGCGTAGACCGGATTCCACAGGTCGGCGAACGATTGAGGGATAGGGTCAACCACGGCTGTGTTGACGATGATGGCGTCGGTGCCCGCCTGATAGGGGATCGAATAGACGTTGCCGGGATCGAAGTCGAGATTCAGATAGTTGGGGTCGAGGGAATCGAGGATCGGCAACCGGCTCTTGTCCAGTTCCTGCAACAGCCCCTGGCGGATCAACAGCGGCACGAAGTAGTCGGTCGGTTGCACCAGGTCATAGTTGGCGCCGCCCGCCGAGAGTTTGGCGTACATCTCTTCATTGCTCGAATACTCATCCTTGTTGACGCGGACGCCATACACCTGCTCGAAGCAGCGAATCGTCTCCTGAGGAATGTACTCCGTCCATACGAAGAGATTCACCTGTCTGGAAGTCACTTCCAGGCGCGGGTTGGGCTCAGGGCAATCGGAGGCGCCGGTCGCCGGCTCGCCGGTCGTCGCCGGCGCTTGCGCGGGCGCGGCGCAGGCAGCCCCGATCAGCGCTGCGATCAACAGCGCACTGAGTGCACTCCAGAAACGTCGTTGATTCATGAGTCGCATCCTTTCTGTCCAAGTTATTCTCGCCTTTGAAACCACTGGGAAATTGCAACGACGATCAACACGACGAGCACCCAAATGGTAGAGAGCGCATTGAGCTCAGGTGTTACGATGCGGCGAAGCAAGCCATAGACGTAGATAGGCAGCGTCGTGGCGCCTGGACCCGTCGTGAAGAACGTGATGATGAAATCATCGAGCGAAAGTGTGAAAGCCAGCATGGCGCCGGCCAGCACGCCGGGAGCGATCAGCGGCAAGGTGACTTTGCGAAAGGTCGTGAACTCGTTGGCCCCCAGATCCATTGCCGCTTCCTCCAGGCGATCGTCGAAACCGTGCAGACGGGCGCGCACCACCAATGTGACAAAGGGAATGCTGAAGGCAATGTGAGAAACGATCACCGTGCCAAGCCCCATCGTCAGGCGTTGACTAGGGGCCAGCGCCAGCGCCGTGTTGATCCAGCCGAAGACGGCGCTGAAGAAGACCAAAATGCCGATGCCCATGACGATTTCCGGCGTCACGATCGGGAAGTAGAGCGCCGTCTCTGAAACTTTCTTGCCGAAGAAGTCATAACGCTGGAGCGCCAACGCAGCCATCGTGCCGATGATGGTCGAGACGATCGTCGAAGTGAAAGCGATGATCAGGGTGTTGCGCGTGGCGTCCATCACGCTGCGATTGCGAAAGAGCTCGCAGTACCAGTAGAAAGGGCCGCAGGGGCCTTGATTGACCACGCCCTCAAACACCACGTTCGTGCGCGACGCGTTGAAAGAAAAGACGATGAGCACGATGATGGGCGCATACAGGAAAAAATAGACCAAAATTGAGACGAGCGTCAGCCAGGGCGATTGTTTCTTGGCGCTCATCCTGCCGCAATCTCCTCTCCAAGGCCAAAACGTCGCGTGTAGTAGAGCGTCAACACCAGCGTCATGACCAGCAAGATGATGGAGGCAGCGGCGCCGAAGGGAGGGTTGCGCGCATCGAGAAATTGGCGCTGCACCAGATTGCCGACCAGGATCACCTGTCGCCCGCCCAGGATGTCGGAGACGACAAAGGTGCCGATCACGGGAATGAAGGTCAAAATGGTGCCGGCGACGATGCCCGGCATCGAGAGCGGCACCGTGACGCGCCAGAAGGTGCGAAACGCATTCGCATACAGGTCGGCGGCCGCCTCATACAGACTCGGTTCAATCTTCTCCAGGGAGGTGTAGATCGGCAGGATCATGAAGGGCAGGAATTCGTAGACCATGCCGATCAGCACGGCGGTTTGGGACGGGTAGAGGTCCAACGGTTGGAAGGGGACGTTCAGCAGGTCCGCCGTCGCCGCCAACGTCGAGTTGAGCACCCCTTGGCTGCGTAAGATCATCACCCAGGCGTAGATGCGAATCACGAAGTTGGTCCAGAGCGGTACCAACACCAAGAAAAGTAGAAAGTTGCGCCGCTTTTCCGGCGAGCGGGCGATGAAATAGGCCAGCGGGTAGGCCATTAAAATCACGATGACGGTCGTCTGCACGGCCAGCCATAGTGACCGCAGCAAAATGCGCAGGTAGAGGTCGTCCCATCCCTGCTCGGTAAAGCCCAGCAGTCGCCAATAGTTTTCCAGGGTGAAAGTGTAGATGACATTGCCGTCGGCGTCACGCTGTCCAAAGCTGGTGATCACTGTCAGGGTCAACGGGATCACGAGCAACATCACCATGACGAACATGGCGGGGAAAATGAGCAGAAGCCCTTGCAAGCGGCGATTTTCACGAATGTGCTGGATCATCCCGGCTACTCCGTCAGGACTCGGGCGGCCTCGATTGAGAAGCGAACGCACACTTCTTCTCCCTCGCGCGCAAGCAGACGCGAGTCTGCGGAAAAATTTTGTTCCCGCACGCGGATCGTTTGTCCGCCCTTCAGCACGACGCCGTAGTGCGTATCGGTGCCGATATAGACGATGTCGGTGACGCGGCCGATCACCTGGTTGATGTCGGTGGTGGTTGGACGAATGTGCATCTTTTCCGGCCGCACGGTGACCGTTACAGCCTGACCTACGGCGACGCGCTGCGGCGTGTGCGCCCAGAGGCTGACGCCGCCGGGAAGATCGATGCGCGCTTTATCGGTGTCGACTTCGGCGACCGTGCCGTCGAGGAAGTTGGTTTCGCCGATGAAATCGGCCACGAAGCGGCAGTTGGGATGTTCGTAGATGTCGTTGGCGGTACCCACCTGCAGCGCAACGCCGCCCTCCATGACGGCGATGCGGTCGCTCATTGTCAGCGCTTCCTCCTGGTCGTGCGTGACGAAGATGAAGGTGATGCCCACTTCGCGCTGTAGGCGTTTCAGCTCGAGCTGCATCTCTTTGCGCAGCTTCAGATCGAGCGCTCCGAGCGGCTCGTCGAGCAGCAGTACTTCCGGTCGGTTGACGAGCGCGCGCGCCAGAGCGACGCGCTGCTGTTGTCCGCCGGAAAGCTGTTTCGGTTTGCGCTTCTCATAGCCGGAAAGGCGCACCATCTCTAACGCCTCGGCCACGCGGCGCGCAATTTCCTTTTTGTCCACGCCTTTCATCTGCAAACCGAATGCCACGTTTTCACCGATGGTCATGTGAGGG
>JANWYX010000400.1 GCA_025055055.1 Caldilinea sp.
GACTTCTTCGTCAATTTGCTCGATATGGGTACAGAATGGAAGGCGCTTTCCGGAGATGGCCAGGTCTTTGAGGGCCGCGATCGCGCAACGGGCGAGCACAAATGGATCGCCAGCCGCTTTGACCTCATCTTTGGCGCCAACTCCCAGCTTCGAGCCATCGCCGAGGTCTACGCCGGCGACGACGCCCAGGAGAAATTCGTTCGCGACTTCGTGGCGGCCTGGCACAAAGTGATGAGCCTGGATCGCTTCGACCTGGCCCGGCAGCGCTTGGAGGCCAAACTCAAGGCGCGCAATCTGGAAATGCAAGCCGCCTGAGCAGCCCTACAGTAAACCTACAAATGGTTCAGCCATCGCCGATGTAGGCGATGGCTGAACCGGTGCAGACAAGTTCAACTGCGGTGATGCAAGACAGGCAACGTCGAAAAACTCACTCTATCTCCCTTGCACTCATTCCTCACTCCACCCGCTTTACCACATCGCACAACAGCGCCTTATAGACCGGAAAGCCGGAGATCGGGTCGCGGTGCTCAAAGTCGGTCAGCGCGTTGACGTTGGCCTCCCGCCATGCCTGCGGGCCGAGCGGGCCACCGCCGCCCATGTTGACCTCCACTGCGCCGCGCACGATGTTGGTGGAGACGCAGGCGTAAAAGGGGACGCGCCCGCGCGGACTGATGACCCACACCGGGTCGCCGTCGGCGATGCCGCGCGCAGCGGCGTCTTCCTCGTGCAGGTGAACGAGCGGTACCGGCAGTTTGTTGAGCAGGCCGGGGATGTTGTGATGCTGCGACCGAAAGTCAAAGTTGGTTCGTGCACCGGAGTTGAAGACAAGAGGATATGTTTGCGCCAGCGCCGGCGCTGCGATCGGCCCTTCGGCCGGCTCGGTGTAGACGGGCAACGGCTCGTAACCGTAGCTGCGCAGCCATTCCGACGCAATCTCAAACTTGCCGGTCGGCGTCTCAAAGCCGGGCTTACCATCCTCGCGTAGTTCGCCGCTGGCGTATTTACGATAGCGCATGGGCGGCTGTGGATAGGCGACGCCCTCCGGGTGCGCCAGTAGGTCTGCCAGTTCCACGCCTGTGTCCTTGAGCGCAAATTCCACCATCGCTCGCTCCGTCTGCGGCCAGAGATGGCCGTAGCCCAGTCGCTGCGCCAACTCGGCGAAGATGAGATAGTCGTTGCGCGCTTCGCCCAGCGGCTCGATCACCTTCTGGCGGAGCTGAACGTAGCTGCCATGGATTTGATACGACTCGATCTCGAACATTGTCGTCGCCGGCAATACGATGTCGGCGTAGAGCGCGTCGGCGGTGAGGAAGCGGTTGACGACTACGAGTAGGTCGAGCGCAGCCAGGGCGCGACGCCAGAGATCGGGGTTGGGCCAGGCGGTGATCAGCGACGCGCCGCTGACGATCAGCCCGCGCAGCGGATAAGGCTTGCCTTCCAGGATGGCGCGTGGGAAGAGGGCGGCGTGCGCCTCTTTGCGCACTTCATAGTAAATCGGATACTCTTCGGCGCCGATCGGAGGGCGTGCATCGGCGGGGGGCGGCGTCAGGTTGCGGTTGAGGCGCAGGCGATCGCGCGGCTTGAAGAGCTTGCCCCCCGGTGCATCGAGGTGCCCGGCCAGCGCCTGCAAGGTATAGAGTGCACGGATGGCCTGAACGCCGCTATCCGAATATTCAAGACCGGTGTAGGTGAGGATCGAGCAGCCCTGCGCGCACGCCATCGCACGCGCCAGCTCGCGTACCTTCTCGGCAGGAACCCAGGTGATTGCCTCCACCTGTTCGGGCGTGAACTGCTGGACGTAGGCGCGCAGCTCCTCGAGGCCGTGAGTCCAGTTGTGCGCAAAGTCGTGATCATAGAGGTTTTCGGCAAAGAGCACGTGGACCATGCCGAGCGCCAGCGCGCCGTCCGTCCCCGGACGCACGCCCACCCACTCGCAGCGCAGCGCCTGTGCGGTCTCGCTGCGTCGATGGTCGATGACGACGATGCGCGTCCCCTGCTGCTGAAGCTGGCGCAGCTTGGGTAACAACGCCGGCGACGAGTCGGTAGCGGGATTCTCACCCCACACCAGGATCAAGTCGGCGTGGTCGATGTCCTCCTCCATGTCCATCATGTAGGCGCCGAAACAGGCGCGAGGAGCGATCATGCCATAAGAGACATAGCAAAGGGCGCCGACGCCGCTGGTGTTTGGAGAGCCGAAGGGAAAGAGCACGGCGTTGGCGGAAGATTCGGCGGTGCCTGCGGGTGCAAACATTTCGTTGAGGCCATATTCGAAATTACCGCGGCCGGTGTACATGCCGATCGCCTCCGGTCCATACTCGTCGGCGATACGGCGCAGGCCTGCCACGATGACGTCATAGGCCTCGTCCCAGGTGATGCGCTCGAACTTGCCTTCCCCGCGCGCGCCGACGCGACGCTGCGGATAGAGCAGGCGATCGGGCGAGTAGACAATCTCCGCTGCCTTCATGCCGCGCGTGCACAGCACGCTGTAAGGATGGTTCTTGATCGGCGTCAGGCGCGCAATGCGACCGTTCTCCAGATGCACCTCGGCCCCGCACCCAGACGAACAGACGCCGCAGATGCTGACGATCGTTTCACGGAGAGATGTGGTTTCGGTGTGCGCCGTGGGTTTGACAGTTGTCAGCGGAATCGTTTCAAGCATATTCGGTCTTCTCCTTGGTCAAAACTCCTATACCCCCTCTGCTTAGCCTTGGCTCTGTTGGGCTAACCTTTCGAGCAGGTCGCCGAGAGCCAGCGTCGCCGCCATTTCACGCATATATTGCCAGTCCAGCCGCTCGCCCTGCACAGCCGCCACGCCAAGCAAATCCTGCCAGGGGCGTTCAGATTGTTCGCCACCGAGACGATACCACTTCAGCTTGGCGAGGATGGTGTCTTCGGGGCTGGCGAAATACGCTGTGCGTTGTCCACTCTCATCTAGCGCCTGACGAATGGTGCGCGCAAACTGCGACCGGTCAAACGGATGATCTTTGGCAAGAAAGATGTCGACTTTATGCATGCGCACTCGAGAGATGGATGATGTTAAAACTGCTTCGTGATGCGACTGCATCAACAATCGCCGGCGGTGAGAGATAGAACTCATTTTGCAATTGCGCGATGAGGGCTGCAACGTACTCAGGCTGCAAATCTACCACCAGATGGCTGTCCAGCGTTGTGTGCGCCACGCCATGCATTGCACCGGCGAGCGAACCACCGATCAAGTAGGGCAGCCCCAGCGATTCAAGCACGCCAATCACGCGCGCAGTTGCCTGCATGAGTACATGGTCCATCATTGCCTCATCCGAAAAACGGAATGAAGGCTCCATTGGGTGAGGCTCGACGCCTGCCGGATACACAGCGTCGGCCAGTTGGGCGCCTAGAAAAAGCGCCGCCGATGAGATCGGTCACTAAGCGCAGACGCTGCACTGGCGTCTTTCGGCGCAGCAGATCGAGCAATCTGCGCTCTGCATCGGACGTCGTATCCCTAAAGGGTTGCGCCAACGCTCGTCCTTGTGCTATTGCTTCAAAATATACTCAATCTCTGCGTCCACACCGGCCGGCAGCGGCGGGACTTGATGGCTCTCCAGGATATCCAGCGTCGCCTCGCGGACGCGCTGGCGCATGGTTTTGCCGCCTTTTTCCAGCCACGGCTCCAGACGCTGACGGTCGAAGAGTTTCGGCGTCCACAGCTCGCGCCAGTGACGCATGGTGTGGTCGTGGCTGAGAAATTGGCCGCCCGGCCCCACCTCGTGGATGACGTCGAGCGCCAGCGCCTCCTCATCGAACTGCACGCCCTGCACAAAAGCGCGGTTCATGCCGATCAGCTCGTTGGCCAGCACCATGTATTCAGGAGAATTCGCCAGCCCGGCCTCCAGATAGCCGACGTCGTGGTTGAGATTGGTTTTGGCGAGCAGGGCGGTCTGGATCGAAAATTGGGCGTCGATGGCGGCCTGTTCGTCGAGCACGGCGCTGTCGCTGTGCGCAGAGTAACCCCACACCGGCAACTTGTAGAAGCGCCCCATCTCAGCGGCCATGATGCGCGCCAGCTGAAACTCTGGCGCGCCGTAGACGCTGATCATCTCCTTCATATCGAGGTGATGGACGCCGTGACCGTAAAGGAACGGCGCGCCAGGGTTGGTCAATTGGTGCATGACCAGACCGCTGAGCATTTCGGCGTTGCCCAGCGCCACTGCGCCCGCGATCGTGATCGGCGCCGTGCCACCGATCATGGGCGCCGGTGAATGAGTGACCGGAATGCGATGCCGCGCACAGAAGAGCAACTTATCCACAGCCTCCAGCGCGTGCGAAAGCGGCGTTGTCGGCTCGGTATACATCAAAAAGGTAGGACGTTCGGAGAGTGCATCCATGCCGCCGGCCACGGCTGCAGCCATCGCTGCGATCGCCTCGATGTCGGCCAGATCGTTGCAAACGACGACACTGGGTTTGGTCGTGTAGCGAATCATGGCCGAGAACTGGTGGCGGAAATAGCGCTCGGTCGGCACATCGCGTGGAATGCCGATCGACATGGCGAAGGCAAGCTCCGGCAGCGCATCGACCACGCGCAGGCAGTCGGCGAGGTCGGCCATCGTGAAGTCGCGACGCTGGCCGGTGCGTGGGTCCAAATAGCGCAGCGTGTCGGAGCCAGGGCCGAAGTAGACGTGCTCGCCGTCGAGGATACAGGCGACCTCCTCGCCCCCGCGGCGATAGAGGTTGAAGCTGCGCGGCGCCGAAGCAATGGCGGCGTCCACCATCTCGCGTGGAATCCGCACAAGGTCGCCCTTCACCCAAGCGCCCGCCTGACGCAACAGATCGAGCGCAGGCGAATGATAGACGCGAAAGCCGGTGCGCTCCAGAATCTGGCACGAGGCCTCGTGCAGACGTTGGCACTGCTCCTCGCTCAGCAGAGCAAGCTTGGGGCGGACATACAATGCTTCAGTCGCGGCAACGATGGATGAAGCCCGTTCTCGTCGTCGATGGCGTAGGGCGCCTTGCGTCATAATCCACCTTGATTCGGTAACTTATATTACACAGTTCGGTGAAACCTTCTCGTAAATTACAACTGTTCGGGAGGCTGCGCTTCCTCGCATGCCCTCAGACCTTGCAGTCTATTAAGAGCCTACCGCTGCGAGCCGCACCTACGGCGCTCCCTTCTCCCCCTCTCCCAAGGCTGGGAGAGGGGGGCCAGGGGGTGAGGACCTACCGCTGCGAGCCGCACCCACCCTCATTGCTGCGTAACGTCGATCGAGTATAGCCTGTGAATATACGCGAAAATCAAGCGAAGATCAACCGGAAATTTTTGCGTTTTTCCGAGCGAATTCCGCTCCGAACAAATTGGGTCTCTATGGAACAAGACGCGCTGGAGGGAAACCGAGGGAGAAAGAATGCGGAGTGCCCTTTTGTTCTGACGAGCAACGTGTAAGAATAAAGACGTGGAAACAGCAAATCGCTTCCGACAAAGGCGAGCGCATTGTAGCGCTCGCCTGCCACGACGCCTTAAACCTTCACGCCTTTGCGGATCTGCATGAATTTCTTGGCTGTCTCGACCGCCACCGCTGCGTCTCGGCAATAGGCGTCCGCCTCGATTGCCTCGGCGAAGGCCTCGTTGAGCGGCGCGCCGCCGACCAGCACGATGATGTCCTTGCGGATTCCCTTCTCCTTGAGCGCGTCGATCACCACCTTCATATAGGGCATCGTCGTAGTGAGCAGCGCGCTCATGCCGAGGATATCCGGCTTGTATTTCTCAATTGCCTCCAGATAATTTTCGACCGAATTGTTGATGCCCAGGTCATAGACCTCAAAGCCGGCGCCCTCCATCATCATGGCGACCAGGTTTTTGCCGATGTCATGGATATCGCCTTTGACCGTGCCGATCACCATGCTGCCGATCTTCTCGGCGCCGGTTTCGGCCAGCAGCGGACGCAGGATCGCCATGCCGGCCTTCATAGCCTTGGCCGCCATGAGCACCTCGGGCACGAAGAGGATGCCGTCTCGAAAGTCATTGCCGACGATCTCCATGCCGGCGACCAACCCCTTGGTCAGCACGTCATAGGGTGGCTCGCCGCGGGACAGCGCTTCGCGCACCTCCTCTTCGATCTCTTCGGCCAACCCATCGTAGAGGTCCTCTTTCATCAGCTCGTACAGGTCTTCCAGCGAAAGTTCGGACAGAATGATTTCCTCGCTCATGCTCTCTTCTCCGGGCAATCCAGGACATCAACAATTCAAGCCTCTAGGTTCGCATGCGCATACGACGTCGCGGCGGCGCTGCATCGGTCGTTGTGATAGGCGCAGGCAGGAGGTCAGCCAAATGCGGGAAGGGATCACTAGCGTGCGGAATGTGGAGCGCGCCGACGAACTCTTCCTGAAAATCCTGGGCGACCGCAGTCTCTACGTAGCGCACATTGTGCGCCAGTGCCATCGCCTCTTTACGTTTGGCCCGATTGAGCAGCGCAATGCGAGCGCCGTCGCCGGCGGCGTTGCCGACCGCTGCAATTCGCTGTGGATCGCAATCAGGAATCAATCCTAACACCAAAGCGTACAACGGGTCAATATAGCTTCCAAACGCCCCGGCCAGAACGATGCGATCCACGCGCTCTACGCCGGCACGTTTCATCAGCACCTTGGCGCCGGCGTAGAGCGCCGCCTTGGCCAGTTGGATGTTGCGCACATCGTCCTGCGTCACGTAGATGGGCTGGCCGTTGGCGGTCTGCTCCGGCGTCGCCAGGATGTACGCCGCACGGCGCCCTTCCCAGACAAGCCGGTCGGTGGGGTGGGCCGGATTAAAGCGACCGTCCGGCAACAGGATGCCGGCCAGAAACAGCTCGGCGACGGCTTCGATGATGCCCGATCCGCAGACGCCGGCGGCGAGATATTCAGGCTTCCCCGCCAGGTGCGAAGAGGCGTGCACGTCCCATTCGTCCGACCAGCGCTCGTCGCCGATGATGCGAAAATTGGCGCGGCCAGTGGCGCGATCGATGCGCACGCGCTCGATGGCGCCCGGCGCTGCGCGCATGCCCGCGCTGATCTGTGCGCCTTCGAAGGCAGGGCCGGTCGGGCTGGAGGCGCTCATCAGCCAGTGACGGTTCCCGAGCACGATCTCGGCGTTCGTGCCCACGTCCACGATCAACTCGATCTCGTCCTGGCGGTGCGGCTCCTCAGCCAGCAGCACGGCGACGTTGTCGGCGCCGACATGGCCGGCTTCGGATGGCAGCACATGGACGTTGGCGGCAGGATGCAGACGAAGGCCGAGGTCGCGCGCCTTGACGTCCATGGCGTCGCGGTTGGCCAGCGCAAAGGGCGCGCCGCCCAGCTCGCGTGGGTCGATGCCCAGGAAGAGGTGGATCATCGTTGTGTTGCCGGCCACCACCATCTCATGGATGTCGCGCGCGCGCAGGTTGGCGGCGTGCGCAGCCTGGGCGGCCAGCTTGTTGAGCGCCTTGATGATGGCGTCATGCATCTTCTCTGCGCCGTCCTCGTTCATCATGGCGTAGGAGATGCGACTCATCAAGTCTTCGCCATAAGTGATCTGCGGGTTCATGGCCGATTCGGTGGCGAGCACTTCACCGGTGCGCAGGTCGCACAGATAGGCGGCCACCGTCGTGCTGCCGATGTCGACGGCCAGACCATAGATGCCCTCCTGATAGCCAGGGCGCACATCGACCACTTCGCAGTCGTTCCAGACCACCACCGTCACGCCGCGCTTGCCCTCGCGCAGGGCGGGCTGCAACTTGCGCAAGGCATACAAGTCGATGGTGAGATCGGTGAGACCCACCTCTCGCTCCAGCGCGTCCTGCAACCGGCGCCAATCCCCGCGATGTTCGCCTAACGCAGCTTCGTCCACCACTACGTAATACTGACGCAGCGTTGGGTCGATTTCGATAACGCGCTCGCTCGCAGCCTTGCGGATGATCTGTTTCTGCGCCCGGCTTTCTTCGGGGACGTAGATCAGTGCGTCTCCGGTGATGCGCGCTGTGCAGGAGAGGCGGCAGTCGTCGGCACGCAGCGAGTGCAACAAGGCGCGCTCCTCTTCACCCATCGGCGTGAGATGACTTGCCGCGGAGACGATGCCGTGCTTGGCGAACTCGCCCTCCTCGACGCGCACCTTACACTTGCCGCAGGTCAGGCGCCCACTGCAGATGCTTTCGATGCCGACGCCTAACTCGCGCGCAGCGTCTAATAAAGTGACGCCTTCGGGGAAACGACCGCGTCGTCCCGAAGGCATAAAAATCACCTGAAACCCTTGCTCAGACATTCCCAAAACTCTGACGAATCTCGAAATCCATTGCTCAAGCAATCATAAACGATCCCCATTGAAATCGAAACTTGAGCGACGCCAGGAAGCGCATCCTCGTTTCAAGGCGCGCAAAACACAGTTTAGTCGATCAAGAGACGGAAGGCCTGCGATCGAGTTCTTATTTTCTCACGGCTCTCTCCGCCACGATGGCGGGCAGCGCGGTCAAGTCCGGATGGTCGCCGATGTGCGCAAAGTCGTGGCTCCACAAAACGTCCGGCCCCTGCACCAGGAAAAGCCCCGGCATCTGCCAGGGATCGCCCACGAGCTTACCGGGGACGTGGCCCTTCGTCGCTGCGCGCAGGCCACAGGCCAACACGTCCGGACCGAAGACCTGTCTGAAGGAGCCGCGGCCAAGACCAAACGCCGTGTAAAATTTCTTCGACGGATCGGAGACGGCACGCGCCTCCGGCCAGGCTTTGGCAAAGAACTTCTCTCCTTCTTCGACCGACCCCATGTAGAAGAAGAGCAACGGCGGGTACGCGGGGTCGCCGGAAAGCGTGCGGAAATCCTTCACCAGTTCCTGGCAGAACGGTCAGCCAAAGTGACGCAAGAAGACCAGGACGGTGGGCGTCTCGTTGACCTGCTGTCGCAGCGTCCCAGGCTTCAGATTGACGCCGGTCACCGGCGTATCCAGAATCTCATTCGGTATGCTTTTCATGCTTTCCCTCACAAGCGCTTAAAGTTTCCACAAATTCATGCTGCTCTGCTACACTCACGCTAGCAACCGCTGCAACCAAACGTCTGTGTGCAATCTTCGATAATCGCTATGCGTACCAAGCATCAAGAAACGCGAGTCACCATGAGGATGCAGACAACTTTCTGCACACCGGAACTCATTCTCTACAACGCCAGAATTTACACGCAGGACGTCGCCTTGCCGTGGGCGCAGGCGGTGGCGATGGGCGAAGGTCGCATCCTTGCCGTGGGCGAGGACGCAGAGGTGCTAGCGTTGGCCGGCCCGCAGACCGAGCAGATCGATTTAGGAGGCCGCCTCGTCCTGCCCGGCTTTTGCGACGCGCATATTCACCTTTCGTATTACGCGTTGGGGCTGCGCGAAGTGCGGCTGGCCGACGTGCGCTCCCGCCAACAAATGTTGGCACGCATCTGCGAGGCGGCGGCGCGCACGCCACCGGGGCAGTGGATCGTGGGGCAAGGCTGGAACGAAAGCTGGTGGGGCGAGACCGATTTTCCCACTGCCGCCGAGATCGACGCCGCAACCGGGCCTGAGAAGCCGGCGATCTTTTATCGCAGCGATATGCACAGCGCCGTGGTGAACACCGCTGCGCTACGGCTGGCCAACGTGACCGCCGCCACGCCTGATCCCCCGGGCGGCGTCATCGACCGCGACGCTACAGGCGCGCCGAACGGTTTTTTGCGTGAGCTGGCGATCGACCTAGTCGCGCGCCACATCCCGCCGCCGACGCCCGCCGAACAGGACGCTGCGCTGCAGGAGGGCATCGCTGCGCTGCACCGGCTGGGAATCACCGCCGTTCATGCGCAGCGCGTGAAAGATGGCGACGACGGGCCGCGCGAGTGGGCGAGCCTGCTACGCCTGCGCGAGGCCGGCAAGCTGCGTTTGCGCGTCGCCTGCAATGTGGCTGCGCACGAGATGGTGCACCTGGCCGGGTTGGGACTGCGCAGCGGCTTCGGCGATGACACGCTGCGCCTGGGGCATGTCAAAGTCTTCGCCGACGGCAGCCTGGGCAGTCGCACGGCGTGGCTGCTGGCGCCTTTCAGCAAACTCAACCCCGACGAGCCCAACAACACGGGCGTCTGCGTCACGCCGCCGGAGCAGATGGCGGCAGAATTTCGTCGTGCGACGGAGCTAGGCTTTCCGATCAGCGTGCACGCCATCGGCGACCGCGCCAATCGCGTCGTGCTCGATATCTTCGAGGAGATGGCGGCCGGCGCGCCGACGCTGCGCATTCCACATCGCATCGAGCACGTCCAGATCATCGACCCGACCGATCTGCCTCGCCTGGGGAAATTGGGAATCACCGCCAGCGTGCAGCCCATCCACGCACTCGACGACATGGACGCAGCCGACCGTTTTTTGGGCAAGCGCAGCGCCCACATGTACAACTTTCGCTCGCTCTTTGAAAGCGGCGCCCTGGTGGCCTTCGGCAGCGACGCGCCGGTCGCCGACCCAAACCCCTTCCTCGGCCTGCACGCAGCCGTGGTGCGCCAGCGCGTCGAGCGGCTGCACAGCCCGCCCTGGCATCCCGAAGAGCGCATTTCGCTGGAACAGGCGATCTTTGCGTATACGCAGGGCGCGGCGCAGGCGGCGGGTTGGCAAGATGTCATCGGCAGCATTGCGCCCGGCAAGCGCGGAGATCTGATGGTGGTGGATCGCAACCTGTTCGCTCTTTCGCCAGAGGAGATCAACGCCGGCGCCATCGCCGCCGCCAGCGTAGTGATGACGATCTTCGACGGCCGGGTGGTTTATCACGCGTAGAAAGAACGTTCACCTTGCCGGCATGGCTTCCCATCGTCACGCCTTCGGCGCAACATGACCATCTACCCCAAACCGATGTTGCCACGTAGGTCACGTCTCCGGCGTGACATGGCCGTTTTCGGCATGACGCGACAGCTAGGTGGATTCCGAAAAAATTTTCGCCACCAGGGATTGCACCTTGCGCCCGCCGTTCTGTAGGATCGGCGGGCCATGGCCGAAGACCATCACATCGAAGTCTTCGCCGTATTTCTTGGCCAGTTTCCAGATGCTGCGTTGCGCATTGGCCATGTCGGGCGTGAACATGGCCGGAGGAAGTTGCAGCCTGCCCCCGCGGTTGTTGAGCGCATCGCCGACGATGAGAACACGCTTCTCGCGGTGCAGCAGCGAGATGTGGCCGGGCGTGTGTCCCGGCGTGTGGATGACGATGAAGCCTTCAGGCGTCTTATCTCCATCGACATAGAGTTCATCGGGCGTGACCGGCAAGACGTTGAACTGCGGTGTGAGACGCAGCGCGGCGAAGATCGGGCGCAGGACCAGCGCCGCAGGCTTACGCTGCTCAGGATTCTCCAGCAGAATCTTCTCCACCGAATGGCAGCCCAACACTGCGCCGGTGGCGCGCTTCAACTTGGCTGCGCCGCCGATGTGGTCGATGTCGGCGTGGGTGATGATGATGCGCCGCACGTTGTGCAAGGCATGCCCTTTGGCGGCCAGCGCATCGAGAATGGTGTGAACGTCAGTCGGAAACCCTGTATCGATCAGCGTGAGGCCACCGCTCCACTCCCACAGGTAGCAGCGGACGCGATCTCCGATCTCGTCAATTTCCCACAGTCCGGGAATAATCTGGTTCATGGGATGGCGTCAATCTTGTGGCGTTGGTCGGGTGAAGAAAAGTTTACCAGCTTAACCCAGGGCGCAGCTCGCCTTTGATGCTGCCTAGATGTCGAAGCCGCGCACGTGGATGATCGACCGCAGCTTCGATCTCGCGCAGGGTCAGGCCGGTGACCTCGGCGAGATGCATCATGGTGCGGAAGTCTTCCTCGGTGATTTTAGCAATGCACTCGCGCTGCGCCTCGGTCAACTTGTAGCCGACCCCCATCAGCGAGGGATTTTCAAGCAAGGCGTCGCGACAGGCAGTGCAACGCCAGACATGCCCGATGATCAATGCAAAATCCGAGACGCGCACGGTCATCAGTAGCTTTCTCCTTGCGGCTGCGCCGCACCAGAGTGCAGCCTGCCCTCCAACAGCTCTCGCAGAATCGCCACGCCACCGCTCGTGCCGATGCGATTGGCGCCTGCCGCCACCATGCGCAACGCATCGAAGGCGGTGCGCACGCCGCCTGCAGCCTTGACGCCCATGGCAGGGCCCACGACGCGACGCATCAACGCCACATCCGCCACAGTTGCGCCCCCTCCGCTGAAGCCGGTGGCCGTCTTGACGAAATCGGCGCCCGCCTCTTGGGCAATCACACAGGCGGCGATCTTCTGCTCGTCGGTGAGCAACCCGGTTTCCAGAATCACCTTGAGGATCATCTCATGTTCATGCGCGGCGTCGGCGACTTCGGCGATGTCGCGATAGACGAGATGGTAATCGCCATCGCGCAGCCGGCCCACGGCCAGCACCATATCCACTTCGTCTGCACCCAGCGCGGCCACTTCGCCTGCCTCGAACGCCTTCACCGAGGGTAAGGTGGCGCCCAAGGGGAAACCGATCACGGTGCAGGTTTTAACGTCGGTTTCGGCCAACAGCTCGGCGCACAGCGGTGTCCAGATCGGGTTGACGCAGACGCTGGCGAAGCCGAACTCGATCGCCTCCGCGACCAGCGCCCGAATCTGCTCTTCGCCCGCCTCCGGCTTTAGCAGCGTGTGATCGATCAGCGCGGCCAGCTCCGTAGGCGTCAGCGTAGCCGGCGCAACGTCGGTCACCGGCGGCTCTTTCAACGCCTGTTGGATGGCCGCTTGGATGCGCTCTTCGAGTGTGTTGCTGTTCATCACTTCGTCACCCCGCCTCGGTTGTGTTTGTTCAAGCGCTCAGTTGGGTAGATATCCCTCGGGCGCCAGGTCGGCGTGTTGGACAATGCCAAAGGTGTTCAGCGGCCAGATGCGTAGCCACGCCTGGCCGACGACCAGGCTGCGATCGATCGGCCCAAAGACGCGGCTGTCGCTCGAATTAGGCCGATTGTCGCCCATTACAAAGAGCTGATTCTCGCCCACGACAAAGGGGCCGGCGTATTCGCCAGGAGGAATGGGGCGATGCGGATAGTCTTCAGGCAACGGCAGGCCGTTGACAAAGACCTTCTGATCGCGCACCTCCACTGTGTCGCCGGGGACGCCGATAACGCGTTTGATGTAGTCTTCTCTGGTGTTGCGTGGATTGTGGAAGACAATCACGTCCCCGCGTTTCGGTTCGCCAAACCAGTAGGCGATCTTGTTCACGAGCACGAACTGGCCTTCATAAAAGCTCGGCTCCATCGAGTGGTTCTCGATGCGATAGTTCTGAACCACCTGCCGGATCAGCAGAAAAATGATTAACGACAAGACGACGGTCTCGACGATCTCGCGCACCATCGTCCAGCCGTAGGAAGGCTCATTTTTCGTAGCTTCGGCCTCAGCGCCTGCTTCGGATGTCAGTTGCAGGGACTCCATCGCTGCGGGGTCCGGCCGAAGGGCGTACAAATCTTCAGCGGATTTGGTCGATTCACTCATTCGCCACCCATATTTCGCTACGCAGTGTCGCCGATGTTGGCTTCGCTCGAGCAATCAGCATGAACATACTTCACCCTCGGCGAGACAACATACGCCATTATAGCACCGTAGCCGCGGCGTTCAAAGAAAAACGGCTTCCAGTCTATGGCAATCAGCCGCCCTTCATAAACGCAACCTTGGCGCATCTAATCCCCAATTACAGGATTTGCAATTGCATGGATATATCCCAAATATCCCAATTGGGATAAATGATTCATCCAGTAAAAATATTAGGAACCCGTGAAAAATGGCGACCTTGCACGACCTTCGTAGTTTGGTCGAACTCCGTGACCCATGCCGACCATTGTTGCGCTTCGACAATCAAGCCGTGTCATTCATCTGTGAGTATCAAAATTTCCCAATTGGGATATTTTGGATACTCACGTTACGCAGTCCGGCGACTCGGTCGACGTCAGCGCTTGCGAATTCCTCTTCCCGTCACTCTGACCGCCGAAGGCGCTGCGAGAGCTTGGGCGAGATGGTTAACCACCAAGACACAAAGACACTCAAAGCTTCGTGTTTCTTGGTGTCTTCGTGCCTTTGTGGTGACGTCTAGAGGGCTTGCCATCGCGTCGTGCGCAAGGATGGCGAGCTCGGCGGCTACCGATGGGGCCTCGCACGCAAGCGGCGGCTGTTGGAGCGGGAGGGCGCCGGCGGATGGGCAGCTGCAAAATTTTGCTTGATTTCGTCGAGGAATCGTCATGCAAAAGGAGAAGAGTTGAAGTAAAAGAGTTCACAAGAAAGGTCTGCGCGACCGCCG
>JANWYX010000037.1 GCA_025055055.1 Caldilinea sp.
TCGTGGGCGACGGTGGCGGCGACGGCGCCAAGCGATTCCATCTTCTGCGCTTCTAAAAGCTGAGCCTGGAGCCGCTTGCGCTCCGTAATGTCTTCCATGATTCCTACCAACCCAACGATCTCCTGGTTGCGATTGCGCAGCGGCGTTTTTGATAGCAGAATGTGGCGACGTTCGCCACGATGGTTGACCATTTCAGCCTCGCGTTGAATCACAGGTTGACCGGTGCGCAACACCTCAAGATCCTCAAGATAGCATGTATAGCCGCACCCATCATTGAACAGATCGAGGTCCGTTTTACCTAACACCTCCGCCGGGTCCTCAACGCCAAGGAAACGCAGATCGGTCACATTCGTTACAATCTTACGCGCCTGTTTGTCTTTCACATAGAGCGCCAAAGGCAGCGCATCGATCATCGTGCGCAGCAGAATGCGCTCCTGCTCCAGCGAGGCTGCCACTTCCTTCTGTTCCGTGATGTCCATCTGGATGCCGATCATACGCACGGGCCGACCCGCCTCATCCAGGATCATCTTGCCGCGATCTTTCATCCAGCGCACCGTCCCATCCGGCAGCACGATGCGAAATTCCATCTCGACAAGGTCACGCTGCTCTTCGACCGCCCGGCACACCGCCTCATCGACCGCCTGACGATCGTCGGGATGAATCGCCCTCCACCAGACGTCATGCGAAAGGTTCTCTGAAGACTGCGGCATGCCAAAAAGCCTATAGCTTTCTGGGGACCAGAGGACTTCCCCGCTCTGAAAGTCCCACTCCCACAGACCGGCCTGAATGGCTTCCAGCGCCATATGAAGCCATTGTGCGGAGTGGAAGCGATGCGCAGAGGCGCCCCTACCCTGTGTTGGAAAGCGCAATATCTGGCTTTGCAACTCCGGGCTGTCCGGGCACACCTCTTGATGAAAAACCAGCGCCGCCATCTCTTCCATCCCTCGGATCGGCGCTACATCCATGCGAAACCACCGCATGCGGCGCTCGTCTGGACAGGGATAGAGGATAGAGGTCGGAGCACCCTCTCCTATGAGCGCGCGTTCGATCGCTTCGGCGGCATCGATGGCGAGCGGCTCAGCCCACTGCGCCCGTCTGCAAACCTGGAGGTAGTTGACGCCTAAAAAATCTCCGGGCGCGCCGTTGGCGCAGGCGAACGCCCGCCACGCCGGATTGACGTAGATGATTTCACCTTGCCGGTTGAGCACAGCAACTTCGATGGGCAAGAGGTCGAGGATTTGACACAAAACTTCACTGCCACAAGACGCTTTGGACATTGGAAAGATCATTTTCCGGAAATGACGGATCAGGTTAATCTATATCGCCGACCCGAGGTTGGTTTCCACCTTTGCTGGAATTTAACCAACGATTCTGGCGACCCGTAGGCGCTGCTCGTAGCAGCACTTTCTTCATTCATCTAAACCCGGCGGCCCGTCGGGCACCTGCAGCCAGGAGTTGCACTGCGACACTTGCCAGATCGTTCTGTCAAAAACCATCAGAGGCGCCTTCTTCACAAAGATGGTGAATCGATGTTGTGCAATGGCGTTGAGAAGTTGCCAATCCCAGCCATCACGCAAAGTATTGTTGCACCGGCAAAGGTGGCTGTCAATCGTGAAAAAGTTGCAAATATCCTGAAAACGCTGTTACGGTCTCTTCAGAGAGTCTGGTCCAGGCTCTCCGCCATCTCGGCGTCCAACTGCTCAAAGAAGGCGACCATTGTTGCGTGTCGACGGCGGCCGATCGTGCGCGCCGTCGGGGTATACAGAGAGTCCAGCAGCTGCCTGAGCTTGAAGACGTATTCATGCACCGGCGTGTAGTCCGGCGTTGCGGGGTCATTTTCCGCCGGTTCAATAGCCTGCGCGGGTTTGCGCCACAGGCGGCTGCCATGAGCGCCCGCGTAGGCGAACGCACGCGCCACGCCGATGGCGCCGATGGCGTCCAGCTTGTCGGCGTCGTAGAGGCATTGTGCCTCCAATGTCTGCGGCCGCACGCTTGCACCCCGGTGACGGTGCGCCTCGATGCAGTGTGCGATCCGCTCCGCCAACACCGGTGAGGCGCCGCGCTCAAGCACGAGACGCCGCGCGCGATCGGCGGCGCGCAGGTGGTGTGCGTTCCGATGCTCCACCGTCGGCTCATGCGGTTCGTCGAGGGCGGGGAGGTCATGAAGCAGGGCGGCCGGCCACACCACGGCGACATCCGCTCCTTCGGCGAGGGCGATCTTTTCGGCGAGCCGAGCCACGCGCAGCACATGGTCGAAGTCATGGGCGGCGTCGCCGGCCTTATAGAGCAGACGGACTTCCTCGATGGAGAGCAGCGATCCTGTCATGAGGTCGGTGATCCCGAATTTCCCGGCGAATCGTCTGCATCTGAGAAGCTTGCATCAAAGGCCAGCGCGCCGATCGCCAAAAAGGCCAAAATGTAGCCCAGATAGTTCTCGTTCAGGAAACGGCTTGTATAAAAGAAGATGAACAGAAACAGCCCGTAATGCCAGCAAGCAAGCGTCAACGTGTTTCGCCTGATCTGCCGCGCCATGAACCAGAGCAGTACCGGCGTTGCAGCCAGCGTCTGCACAATCCAGAAAGGCCATGGAGCGAAGCGGTTGCTCACCAGCCCCAGGCCAAGCACAAAGTTGCTGGCGCCCCATCCCCAGATTTGATACCCCGTCGGCCCTTGTCCTGAGCTCCAGCGCCAGACGTCGTCATACAGCGATGCGGCGTCCCAGAGGACATAGGGAAGCATAAGGAGCAGAAACGCTACCAACGCAGGCGCAGTACGTCTCAGAATCATCGGCAGTGCGGACCACAGCCCACGCCAGCCTGCCCGGCGCAGATATGCGTGGTCTTGCACCAACAGCAGGCCATAGAACGGCACAAAAAACCAGGCAGTAGGTTTGGAGGCGCAGGCCAGCCCAAAACAAAGCGCCGACAACGCTAGCCAGCGCCCACCTTCTTGGCCTGCGGAGCGCCGTTGCAGCGCAGTACGCCAGGCCGCCAGGGCGAAGACAATCCAGGCCAGCACAAAGACATCGTTTTGCCCAAAGATGACGTCGAGCGCCATAATCGGATTTAACGCCAGCGCAGCCACCAGCGCCAGCCGAAAGGAGGCACCCTCCGCGAGCTTCGTCGATGCCAGTAGCATCCCTCCGAATAAGAGGAGATAGACGATGCGTTGATCGTAGAAGCCCACCGCCTGTCCTAATAGATAAAAAGGTGTACTAAAAATGAACGTCCAAGGAAGATAAGGATAGTGATAGAGCGCCGTGCGATACTCGTTGAACCCCCACTCCGCCATGGGGGTGTCGACGTAATCCTCGGTGTAGGGGTTTTTGCCGGCCAGCAAATACTGGATGGTCGCCTCAGTCTGGATGACGCCGCCGTCGTGCGTGTAGCTGGCCGGGCCACTGCCCTCGCGCAGGAGGATCAACTTCACCGTGGGCAGCACGACGGCCGTCAGAATAATGGCTGCCAACATCCATGCTTTCCAGCGCGCGCGATGCGGCTCCACCAACGCCAAGTCGAGTACAGCGTAGGCGATCAGCGCGCCCAGCGTCAACGCGTTCAGCAGCAGACCGATCGGTTCGCCGGGGCGAGGGCCGACCTCTCCCATCGCAGCATAGCCTGTCTGCGGCAACAAGGAGCCGAGAATTGGGTGACGCAGCACGTCCTGCAGACGATGGGGCAGGGCCGCCTGCTCTGCCAATCCGACGATCTGCAGCAGCGCAAAGACGAGCAACGCTACGACAAACACATCCCATCCGGGTCGGCGACTTGATTGGCGTGAAAGAGACGCACGCACTATGGGTTCCCTCGATAGCCAAAGATGCTCATGTTGGAAGGAGCAAACAGCCACTCCTGGCTGACGGCGGGCGCGGCGAGGAGCGGAGATCGGAAGAAGGTGGCGGCGTCCAACACTGCGCCGCTGTTGGCGTCATAGAAGACTGCCCCGTTTTGCGTGATGACGAGCACCCGATCGTTGGCGACGAACG
>JANWYX010000059.1 GCA_025055055.1 Caldilinea sp.
CGATGGGCGACTGGGCCTACGGCGAATTTGTTAACGCCGGCAAGGTTGACAACGAAGACTTTGGCTGGGTCAGCCATCCCGGCACCGATGGATCTTTCATGATCGTGGCGGATGGCTTCGTGCTCGGCAACGGCGCACCGAATCGAGAGAACACCATCAACTGGCTGCGTGTGATTGGCGGCAAAGAGGCGCAAGAGGCGTTCAACCCGCTCAAAGGTTCGATCTGTGCGCGCACCGACTGTGACCGCGCTAAATTCGGCCCCTATCACAACTGGTCGATGGACTCCTTTGCAAAGGATGCGCTCGTGCCGACGGTCGTGCACGGCTCTGCAGCGCCGGCTGACTTCCAACAGGCACTTAATGACGCAGTAACCGTCTTCGTCGTCGATAGAAATGTAGACGCTTTCGCCAACGCGCTGGTCGCCGCTGCCCAGAGTTCGGGATTCGGACAGTAAAAAGTTCTGAATTTTCCGGTCTCCAGTCTCACGAATTAGCGACTGGAGACCGGAAAACAAGGATTGTTCAGAAAGGCGTGTCCATGACCACTGCCTCCACCGATTCCACTCCTACCGTGCGCACGGCGCCGGTCGAGACGCAGCGTTGGCGCCTGTCGGAAACGATGCAGACTTTGCTGTTGTTGTTGCCTTCGATCGTGGCACTGGCGGTCTTCGTCTATGTGTTCATCAGTTTCACGTTCTGGGTCTCCCTCTCCAACTGGCGCACCTTGAGGGTGGATCTGTCGCTGCGCGAGCCGCTTTTCGCCACCTATGGAGAACTGTTTGCCATGGCGCGCTGGCAGGCGGACCTGCGCAATACGTTCGTCTTCACCGTATTCTTTATTGCTTTCGCCGTGACGTTGGGCTTGACGCTGGCCGTGATGTTGGATCGTCACCTAGCCGGCCATCACATTTTTCGCAACATCTTCCTCTTTCCCTACGCCCTCTCCTTCGTGGTGACCGGCGTGGTCTGGCGGTGGATTTTCAATCCGGAGACCGGTTTGAATCTGCTGTTTGATCTGTTGGGAGTGAACTATCTTCTCGCACAGATAGGTGCGGGGCCACTGAGGCCGGGCTGGATCACCGACCCAACCGTGGTGGCGCAGGTGAACGGCATTCTCGCCGCCGTGCTCCCCGGCGCCGAGAGCTGGCAGGTGCGATGGGGCATTCCCCTGGCGATGATTCCTGTGGCGATCGCAGCGACGTGGCAGCTTTCGGGTTTTGTAATGGCGCTGTACCTCGGCGGCATGGCGACGATCTCTGATGAGGTGCGCGAGGCGGCCCGCATTGACGGCGCCAGCGAGTTTCAGATTTATCATCGGGTGATCATCCCGATGCTGCGTCCGGTGACCATCAGCGTCGTCGTCATCCTGCTGCATGTATCGCTGAAAATTTTTGACCTGGTCTACACCATGGCCGGCGTTGGCCCTGGCTTTGCCACCGACGTGCCTGCCATTTTCGTGTTTGAGCAGATGTTCAAGGCCACGCGCTACAACCTTGGCTCCGCTGCGGCCATCATCATGCTTGTACTGGTGGCCCTAGTCATTGTCCCATATCTGGCCAGCACGTTGAAGGAGGAGTCATGACGACCGCTTCTTTGGCTCGAAAGCGGCGCAGGCCGCGCTGGGGTTCATATGCCGTCTGGTTCGTCCTCTTTTGCATGGCGATCGTGTTTCTGATGCCGGTGTACGTCATGATCGCCAACGGCTTAAAAGACGCGCAGAGCGTCAGCCTGCAGCGCATGTGGCTGCCGCCCTCTCAGCTTTCCGGCGCCAATGGCTTTGTCGGCGCGTGGGAGCGTCTCAGTCCAAACTTGATGAACAGCCTCAGCATGGTGATTCCGGCCACCGTCCTTTCGTCCCTGATCGGCGCCATCAACGGCTATCTCTTTGCAAAGTGGCGCTTCCGAGGCTCGGACATCATCTTCACGTTGATGCTCTTTGGCTTTTTCATCCCCTATCAAAGCATCCTGTTGCCGTTGGTGCGCACGCTTCAAATCATCGGCCTGTACGGCACGCTTCCAGGGTTGGTGTTGGTGCACGTCATCTACGGCATTCCGATCACAACGCTCATCTTCCGCAACTATTTTGCTAACGTGCCGACCGAGCTGCTGGACGCCGCCCGCGTCGATGGCGCCGGCGTGATCACGACCTTCATCCGCGTTATGCTGCCGTTGTCGATCCCGGCCTTTGTCGTCGTCGGCATTTTCCAGTTCACCAATATCTGGAACGACTTCCTCTTCGGCGTCACCGTCGTCCCCAACCCGGCCAGGCAGCCGGTGACGATTGCACTAAACAACCTGTCGGGTACCTTTTCGGTGGAATGGAATGTCGTGATGGCTGGCGCAGTTGTGGCGGCGTTGCCGACAGCCATCCTTTATATTTTGCTGGGCCGCTTCTTCATTCGCGGCATCTTGGCTGGATCGGTGAAAGGATAGACAGGCGCTATGGCGGAGCACTTCGATCTCATTATCATCGGCACAGGTGCAGGCGGCGGGACGCTGGCGTACGCGCTGCGCAACAGCGGGCTCCGCATCTTGCTCATCGAGCGGGGCGATTTTTTGCCCCAGGAGCCGCAGAACTGGCAACCTGCGGAGGTCTTCGACCGTCGGCGTTATAAACCGAAGGAAACTTGGTATGGCGCGGACGGTAAACCGTTTCATCCAGGCGTGCATTACTTCGTCGGCGGCAACACCAAGGTCTACGGTGCTGCGTTGCCTCGCTTTCGCAAGGAGGACTTCAGCGCCATCGAGCACGAGGGCGGAACCTCGCCGGCCTGGCCGATCACCTACGACGAGCTGGAGCCATACTACGCCCGCGCCGAAGAAATTTATCTTGTGCATGGCGCGTCCGGTGAAGACCCAACCGAGCCGCCGCGTTCCGAGCCATTCCCCTATCCACCTGTATCGCACGAGCCGTACATTGACGAGCTGTGCGATCGACTGCACCGTCAAGGGCTTCATCCATTTCATCTGCCGATGGCCATCGATCTGCGCGCCGGCGGGCGGTGCATCCGCTGCAAAACCTGCGACGGGTTTCCCTGTCAGGTGTTGGCGAAGGGGGAAAGCGACGTCTGCTGCGTGCGACCTGCTCTGGACAGCCCAAACATTACCTTGTGGACGCGCACGCCGGCGAGACGGCTGCTGACGGATGCGACGGGTCGCCGCGTTGCGGCGGTCGAAGTGGAGCGCAATGGACAAACAGAGACCGTGCACGCCGATCGATTTGTCGTCTCGTGCGGCGCGGTCAACTCGGCGCTGCTGTTGTTGCGCTCCGCCAATGACAAACATCCCAACGGCCTGGCGAACTCGTCCGACCTGGTGGGGCGCAACTACATGGTGCACAACAACACGGCGCTGATGGCGGTCGACCCCTTGCGGCGCAACCCGACGATCTTTCAGAAGACGATGGCCGTCAACGACTTCTACTTCAGAGGGCCGAGCTTTCCCTATCCGATGGGCAACATTCAGTTGCTGGGAAAGCTTCAGGCCGGCATGTTGACCGCTGCGCAGCCGCTTGTGCCCAAGCCCATTTTGCAAGCAATGGCCGACCGCAGCGTAGACTGGTGGGTGATGTCCGAAGACCTGCCCGACCCCAACAACCGCGTCGAGCTGCGCAGCGATGGGCGGGTGGTGATCCACTGGAAGCCCAATAACCTAACGGCGCATCGCAAACTCGTCAAAGCGGCGAAAGAGATGATGCGCGCGGCCGGCTATCGCTTCATCTTCATTAAACCGATGGGCATCGAGACGAATTCTCATCAGTGCGGCACGGCGCGCTTCGGCATAGACCCTGCCACTTCGGTGCTCGATCCCTACTGTCGCGCCCATGACGTCGAAAATTTGTGGGTGGTCGATTCATCGTTTTTCCCTTCATCCGCGGCGATGAATCCGGCGCTGACCATCGCAGCGCAGGCGCTGCGCGTGGCGGAGAAGATTTCAGAGGAACTCTAGGGGGACGTAGCGCAGGCAACTCACCTTCCAGAAGGCTTGATACTTTTCGGCAAAGTGATGGCGGGCAGGGGGCTGCCCGGCCAGTAGGGCAGTTGCAGCGATTAGCCGCAGTTACCGGTGGATAGCCGGGGCGCACCGAAGGCGATGACCTGCGCGAGCATCCTTTACAACCGGCTGCGAGCTGCGGGCAACCGAAATCAATTTGTTAAATTCCGTGAATATTGGGGGATGGAGGAATGGGGCTATGTACGAGCAGTTTACATTGTCACATCGGGATGCGCTGCGCGTCATCGAGGCGATTCGCAGCGAGCTGGAGAAGCAGGACAAAGGAGCGGCGATTGCGGTCGCCGACGCGCACGGCGAGCTGATCGCATTTCTGCGCACAGACGGCTGCAAGCTGCCGTCGATTCAGATCGCCATTAACAAAGCCTTCACCGCTGCACGAGAGCAGCAGCCGACCCGCGCCATCGGCGACTC
>JANWYX010000105.1 GCA_025055055.1 Caldilinea sp.
CGCCGCCATCCGCAGCATCTTCACCGCAATTGAGTCGCTCGGTCTCACGGAGAATACGATTGTCGTCGTCAACGGCGATCACGGCGAAACGCTGTATGACCACGAATGCTATTTCGACCACCACGGCCTGTATGAGCCGACTTTGATCGTGCCGCTCATCATTCGTTATCCAGGTAAATTGCCGGCAGGGCGTCGCGTCTCCGGCTATAACCAGCATAAAGATCTAGTGCCCACTCTTCTTGAGCTGGCCGGAATCCAGCGCGAGGATCTGCGCTTCGATGGCCGCTCTTTGCTTCCAATGGTGCGCGGGGAGGTGGCCTCGCATGAAAGCGAATTCTACATCACCGAGTGCACGTGGATGCGCAAACATGGGTGGCGCACGCCCAACTGGAAGCTGATCGTGGCGCTGGAGCCGGATTTTCACTTCAAGCCGCCGATTGAGTTATACAACCTATTCGAGGACCCGGCGGAGTCGGTCAACTTGGCGGAGACGCAGCCGGAGATCGTGGCCGAGCTGGAGCGACGCATGCATGCCTGGATCGCCAAACGCGAGGCGGAGACCGGCCTGCCCAACCCGATCTATAACCAACCCGGCTGGCATGGCAAACCGGGCATCGATTACTTCACCAGCTCTCAGCAAGCCTATGACACCCTGCACATCGGCGACCCAGCTCAGGCTGCGCGCCTGCAATCGCGTTCGAGAGAGTGAGCAAGGAGCCAACCATGATCCGTGCATGCGTGATCGGCATGGGGCCCATCGGCAACCGCCACGCCCGCCTGCTCAAAGAAGATCCACTGGCCGAGCTGGTGGGCGTCTGCGACATCATACAGGAACGGGCGGATGCCGCTGCCGTTAAGCTGGGCGTTCCGGCTTTTTATGACACAGAGCAGATGCTGCGCGCCCTGGCCCCGGACATGTGCGTGGTGGCCACAGGGGGCGAGGAATATGGCAGCGATCATTATCTGCCCACCATGCAGGCGTTGGAGGCGGGTTGCCATGTGTTGGGTGAAAAGCCGATCTCCAATCGCATCGATGAGGCGGAGGAGATGGTCGCCAAGGCGCGAGAGAAGGGGCTGTGCTACGGCATCAACTTGAACCATCGCTTCACGCCTGCCGCCTGGCTGGCCAAACGCTGGCAGGAGGAAGGGCGGGTCGGCCATCTCCTCTTTATCAACATGAGTATGTGGATCATGAACCCACGCGAAAGCTCGCCCTATTTTCAGATCAAGGCGCTTCATCCACATACGGTGGACATCATGCGCTACTTCGGCGGCGACATCGAGGCGGTGCATTGTTTCGCCACCAAAGCGCCGGGGCGCAAAATTTGGTCCACCGCCACCTTCAACATGCGCTTCAAAAACGGCGCCGTCGGCACCTTGACCGGCAGCTACGACATCGAGCGCGGCCATCCGATGGAGCGCTGTGAGGTGGCGGGCACCAAGGGACGCTTCGTGATCGAAGATATGTATCGCGAAGTGACGCTCTATCCGGCCGGCAACTTGGAGAAAACCGTCTACACCAACCCGATCTTCGGCGGCATGCGCGACTTCGAGGACACCTTCCGCAATCGGTTGCACCGCTTTTTAGAGCAGCTGACGGAAGGCGCCAGACCGGAGGAGATCGACGGTTCCGGCGCCGATGCGCTGGCAGCGCAGAAGGTGCTAGCCGCAGCTATCGAGTCGCTGGAGAATGAAACTGTGGTCTATGTGAAATAAACGCAAGAAATCTGGAGACAGCCAATGAAACTGGGCGCAAATTCTGTTCTGTTCGGCGGCTATCCGCTGGAAACCGCCTTTCGTTACCTGGCCATGGCCGGCTACGACGGCGTTGAGCTGTCCGCCATCGACGGTATGAGCGAGCATCTGGTGCTCGACCGCTGGCGCGAGCTGGTCCCCGAGATCAAGCGCCTTTCCTCGACGTATGGGCTGGAGCTGTTGGCCATCGAGCAGCCCTCGCGCGACCCGGCCAAAATGGAGAAAGCGATGCAGGCGGCAGTGGAGCTGGGCATCCCCATCATTAACTGCGGGCCGGGCGGCAAGTCGGGCGACGAAGCGAGCTTTCAACAAGCGATGGAGGAGTTGGCTGCGCTGGCGCAGATGGCGGAGCGCTACGGCGTCACGCTCTGCGTGAAGGCGCATGTAGGCCAGGCCGTTTACAACACGCCGACGACGTTGCGCATGATGGAGGCGATTCCGTCTCCGGCTTTCGGCGTCGACATGGATCCATCGCACATCTATCGCGCAGGCGAAAACCCGGTCGAAGCCATCGCTGCGGTCATCAGTCGCGTCAAACATGTGCATATTCGCGATTGCAAGGGGCGACAACAAGGACCCGGCAAGCCGGAGGAGCAGACGAACGGTCGCGGAGATATCGATCTCGTGGGCTATATTCGCGTCTTGCACGAACACGGATACACCGGTCCACTCGACCTGGAGATCATCGGCGCCAAAG
>JANWYX010000133.1 GCA_025055055.1 Caldilinea sp.
GAGCACACCTACGTTCGGCGAGATCGCCATGCAGGTGCGCAGCCTGATCGGCGAAACGCCGGACTTCGACGAAGCAACAAAGAGCAGCCGAGCTGCGGAGACGCTCGGCTAGCTGTGCCTCACTCTACTCCGTCACTCCACGGCGTTGTCGGCAATCACCTGCCGGAACCAGTAGGCGCTGTCCTTGGGAATGCGCGCCTGAGTTGCATAATCCACCCAGACAATGCCGAAGCGTTGCGTGTAGCCCTTGGCCCACTCGAAGTTGTCCATGAACGACCAGACAAAGTACCCGGCCAGAGGAACGCCCGCTGCGATCGCCTTATACGCAGCCAGAAAATGCGAGCGCAGATAGTGAATGCGCCGCTCGTCGTGCACGCGTCCGTCGGCGCTCGGCCCGTCGGCGTAGCTGGCGCCGTTTTCGGTGATGTAAATTTTGGCAGGCTGATATTCAAAGTGCAGCCGACAGAGGAGGTCGTACAGGCCCTGTGGGTAGACCTCCCATCCCATGTCCGTGCGCTCCAGAGAGGCGTGCTCCGGGTCTTCCATGGGCCATGCGTTTTCGCCCTGACCTGCTTTGACAACGGAACGGCTATAGTAGTTGACGCCCAGGAAATCGGTGTACGCTGCGATGGCGTCCATGTCGCCGTCCTGCACAAAATCCAACCCCGCAGCGGAGAGAATGCCTGCCTTCTGATAAGCCTCTACCATGTCGGCGGGATAGCGCCGGCCGTAGAGAGGGTCGACGAACCAGCGGTTGAAGTAGCCGTCGAAGAGGCGGACGGCGTTGAGATTCTCCGGCGTGCGCTCGGCAGTTGTGGCGACGGTGAAGTTGAGAGTGATTCCCACCTCGGCACCGGAGCTGTTGCGTCGGATAACCGGAACCGCCCAGCCGTGTGAAAGCAAGATGTGGTGCGCAGCGGCGAGGCCGGCGCGCCACTCTTTCCAACCGGGGGCGTGCTCCCCGATCTGGTGGCTGAGCAGGCTGCTGCACCAGGGTTCGTTGTGGGTGATCCAGTGTTTGATGCGGTCGCCGAGTGCGTGCGTGACCACATCGACGTATTCGACGAAGGCCTCGGCTGCAAAGCGCGTGGGCCAGCCTCCGCGGTCCTGAATCGCCTGCGGCAGGTCCCAGTGATAGAGCGTGGCGAAAGGAACAATGCCCGCCTCTAGCAGTGCGTCGACGAGGCGGCTGTAGAAATCAACACCCTTCTGATTCACGGCGCCCACGCCTTCGGGCAGGATGCGCGGCCAGGCGATGGAAAAGCGGTACGCCTGAAGCCCCAGGCTTTTCATCAGGGCGACATCCTCCGGCCAGCGATGGTAGTGGTCGCAGGCGATGTCGCCGGTGGAGCCGTCGAGGATTTTACCCGGCGTATGGGCAAAGCGATCCCAGATCGACTCGCCTTTGCCGTCCTCCCGCCAGGCGCCTTCAATTTGGTACGACGCCGTGGCGGTCCCCCAGAGAAAACCGCTCGGAAAAGACAATTTGCTCATGATTTTTTGCGCCCCTGTTTTTAATTTGGTTGTGGAGAACGGTGCAACTCTCTGTTCGGTGCAATCGTTCGATGGATACGAGCAATTGGCTGCGCTGTTTGCGTCATTATAACAGGATAGCCCGGCGAATCTTGTATGTCTAGGAGGCGGAAATCGTGACGAAACTTTGGGGGTTGATCTTTTTGATCATCGTCGGCCTGGCGATGTTGGCGCCCCAGCGCGGCGCCGCCCAGGATGAACGGCCACTGCAACGGGTCTCCGGCGTTCTGGAGAGTTTTGCAGCGCTCGATACGCACACGGCCTGGGTGCTGACAACAGATGCACTGCTCCTCACCGAAGACGGCGGCGAAAGCTGGCGCACCATCACGCCTCCGTCGCTGCAGGAGCACGCACAACACGCCGTTGCCGTCATCGATGCCCAAACCGGTTGGACCGCGCATGCGTCGCCTGACAATCCGGGCATCGTCGTCTTCGCTGCCACGACCGATGGTGGTCGCCATTGGCGCATCGAAGCGCAGAGCCTGCTCGACACTCACGATCCTGCAGCGTTCATCAAGCAACTTTCGCTCTTTTGGCTCGATCGTTCGCACGGCTGGTTGATGCTGCGGCAGGCGACCAGCAGCAACTTCGACCTCGGCGCCCTCTTTCGTACGCAGGACGGCGGCCAAAGCTGGCGCCGCGTCGACGCGCCGAGCGGCCATCCAGTGCGCTTCATCACCCCGCTGACCGGCTGGACCGTGGGTGGCCCCAACGGCTCTGTGCTCTATCGCACCGACGACGGCGGCGTGAGCTGGCGAGCGCAGCCGCTCCCCTGTCCTGGAGATGCAACGAACGCCCTCCTGCGCTACACCCTGCCCCATTTTACGGCAGACGGTCTTCGCGGCGCGCTCCAAGTCATCGTCAACGCAGAGAGCGGCCAGCATCAGGAGTGGTGTGCCACGGAGGACGGCGGCGCAACCTGGACCCGACTCGACGCCGCGCCGCCGGCCGCAGAGATCGACTTCGGGTGGCGGCTTGACGCGGCGACCAACCGGCTGCTGCGCACCTCGGACGATGGGCGCACGTGGCGTGTCATGCTGGCCGGAACGGAGCGTCCGACAATGAGGGCCGCCGCGCGCACCCGCACCCCGAACGCACGTGCCGGCTCGCCCGAGGCCAGGATGGCGCGCTTCGAGGGGCACGGTTTCGACATGTGCGAGCTAGGCGGCGAGGAAGACCTGCGCCGCTGGCTGGAGGCCAGCCCCTATCGTGCGGTCAATCTGTACATCGGCGGCGCGCTGCGACTGTGCCCCAACCGGCTGCTCGATGCGCTGTTGCTGGAATCGTTGAGCTTACAGGGATGGACCTTCATTCCAACGTGGGTGGGCCCGCAGGCACCCTGCACAAGGTTCCGAGAAAGATTTGCTTTTGACCCCGCCGTCGCCTATAGCCAGGGCCGCGCCGAGGCGGAGAAGGCGTTGGAAAGCGCCCGCCGGCTGGGGTTGACGGAGGTCGACGGCTCCGGCACGGTGATCTATTACGATCTGGAGGCCTACGATGGTCAAAACGCCGCATGCGTGGAGGCGGCGCGCGCCTTCATCGCCGGCTGGGTGCAGCGCCTGCACGAGAGCAACAGCTACGCCGGTCTCTACGCCCTGGCCTGCAACCCGCCCATCGCCCGCTACGCCGACCTCTCTTCGCCGCCCGACGCCGTTTGGTTCGCCGCATGGAATCGCCCCAGCTTCGACCCCAACATGACGGTCTGGAGCATTTCGCCCACCTGTCTGCCGCCGACGCTGTGGACGCAACACCAACGCATTCGCCAGTACACAGGCAGCCATCTGGAAACCTGGGGCGGCGTCACCTTTGAGATCGACAGCAACGCGCTGGAGGGTATCGTGGCCGATCTGAGCGGCGTGGTGCAGCCGAAATTGACCGTCATCGTGGAGACGCCGGAGCTATCGCCGGCTTTCCAGGAAAGCACGGCTTGCGAGGACGGCTGGCATCGTTTCACCAACGTACGCGGCTATCCGACTTATCTGGCCGTCAGCCAGCCGCTCGGTCAAACGATCCCGCCGCTCAACCATGGAATCTGGCGGCCCACGCTGCCGGTCACAGGCGTCTATCGCGTCGAGGCGTTGATCGCCGGCCACGGAGCAGTGGAGTGGCCTTGTCGAGGCGTCACCTTGCAGCCGGACACCAGACGCGCCCGCTACACCGTGCATCATCACGGCGGCGCCACGACGACGGTGCACGATCAACTCCCACTCGACGACGCCTGGCTGCGGCTCGGCAGTTATCCTTTCCTCGCCGGCGAGGAAGGCTTCGTCTATCTCGATGCTGCGGTGGAAGATCATCCCAGATTGGTGTCGTTTAGCGCAATGCGATTTATACTAGAGAGAGAGGGATTGTTGACCGAAAAGGTGCATCTGCCGTTGATTGCAAGATGACCTCATGTTGAGCTCGAATGCACCTGCCGGTTGGAAATCCGACGTCGGCCAAGAAAACCGACGCGTGAACTCTAAAAACAAATCCGGAATCGGCAGGTGAAGCTCACCGTAGGTCACGCCGGAAGCGTGACCATCCATCGATTTATCCGGTGTGCCCGGCCGAAAACCTGTGCATGGGTTGCGCCTCTAGAGTGACAACACGCTAGAAGCCGGTTGGATGAACAACATTGTCATAATAAATGAACGGTGAGATGTTATGGGCTACGAGGAAATTGAACATACAGCCGATTGGGCGCTGCGCGTATGGGCGCCGGACTTGCCCGGCCTATTGAGCGAGGCGGCACGCGGCATGAATGCGTTGGCGGGGGTCAAGCTGAACGCAACGAAACGTGCCTCGCGACAGATTCATCTCACTGCGCCGGACGCGGAATCGCTCTTGGTCGCGTTTTTGTCCGAATTGCTCTATCTGGCGGAACAGGAAAATCTGGCGTTCGACTCCTTTGATCTGACCATCGAAGCCAAAGCGCAGGAGGGCCTGCAACTGGACGGCGTGTTGCATGGGGCTTCCATCGCCGAAATTAGCAAGGCGATCAAGGCGGTCACCTTTCACAACCTGCACATTCAGAAGACGCCAGATGGCCTGGAGGCGACGGTGGTGTTTGACGTGTAGTTCCCAAGGAGGTGAGCCATGGAGCTGAAGCATCTGCGCAAGATCAGTGACTACGAGTGGGAGATTCCTCAAAACTATCGTCACGACATGCGCGCCTCGGTGCGCATCTTCGCCACGCGGCGTCTGCTGGAGCAGATCGCCGACGACCAGTCGCTCGAGCAGGCGGTGAATGCGACGACGCTGCCGGGGGTGATCAGCCCGGTGGTCGTTATGCCGGACATGCACCAGGGTTACGGCTTTCCCATCGGCGGCGTGGCAGCGACGGCCTATCCCCACGGCGTGATCTCGCCCGGCGCCATCGGTTACGACATCAACTGTGGTGTGCGCCTGCTTGCCTCCGGCATCGAGCACGAGGCGGCGCTGCCCTATCTGGACACGTTGGCGACGTTGTTGAATGCCTACTGCCCCAGCGGCGTCGGCAGCGAAGGCGTCGTGCGCGTGCAGGTAGAGGAGCTGAACAAAATTCTGCGCGAAGGCGCGCACTGGGCGCTCAAGCGCGGCTATGCCACGGAAGAAGACTTGGAGCGCACCGAGGAGGGTGGCAAACTCGAAGACGCCGACCCTTCGCAGGTGAGCGAGCGTGCCAAGCAGCGCGGCCGCGAGCAGATCGGCTCGCTGGGCGCCGGCAACCACTTCATCGAGGTGGACGTCGTCGAGCAGATTTTCGACCCGGGGGCAGCGCGCGCGATGGGGCTTCAGGAGGGCTGTCTGGCGGTGCAGATTCACTGCGGCTCGCGGGGGCTGGGACATCAGGTTTGCACCGACTATGTTCAATCCTTCCAACACGCCGTGCACAAATACGGCATCCATCTGCCCGATCGCGAGCTGGTGTGCGCGCCGATGGACAGCCCCGAAGGCAAAGCGTATATGGCGGCCATGCGCGCGGCGGCGAACTTTGCCTTCGCCAATCGACAGTTGCTGGCGCACTCGGCGCGGCGAGCCTTTGAAGAGACATTCGCCGGCCGCTTCAAAAAGGAATGGCGGCTCCGGCAGGTTTACGACATCGCCCACAACATGGGCAAGCTCGAGACGCACGAGCGTGAGGGACAGCGCCTGCGCGTCTGCGTGCACCGCAAAGGCGCCACGCGCGCCTTTGGCCCTGGCTCGCCCGAGCTGCCGGCGGAATATCAGGACATCGGCCAGCCGGTGCTGGTGCCGGGCAGCATGGGCACGGCCTCCTGGGTGCTCGTCGGCACGGAGACCAGCATGGAGCGTTCGTGGGGTTCAACCTGTCACGGCGCGGGTCGGGTGTTGAGCCGGGCCAAGGCGAAGAAGCAAGTGCGCGGAGAGCGCCTGCGCGAGGAGCTGGAGGCGCACGGCGTCAAAGTGCGCGCCGGTTCGATGTCCGGCCTAGCCGAAGAGGCGCCACAGGCCTACAAAGATGTGGACATGGTGGTGGAAACGGTCACCCACGCCGGCATTGCGCGTAAGGTGGCCCGGCTGCGACCGGTGGCAGTGATCAAGGGATAGGTCACGCCTCAATAAAAACGCCTCTCAGGACGATGAAAATCCTGAGAGGCGTGCAGAGGCCTGTTTACTCGGCGTGTGCATTGTCCACCGGCAGATCGACGGCAATCGGCGTCGGCTCGGCGAGACGGAAGACCAGCTTGCTGTCTCCCTCGGCGTTCGGATCGTAATCGACGATGACGTGGTCGCCGGTCTTATATTCTCCGCGCAACAGCCGTTTGCTCAGCTCGTTTTCCACATTGCGCTGGAGTAACCGTCGCAGCGGGCGGGCGCCGTAGTTCGGATCGTAGCCGACCTGGGCCACGTGGTCGGCGGCAGCCTCGGTCATCTCTACGGTGAAGCCCAACTCCTCCATGCGGGCGCCGATATCGCGCATCAATAAATGCACGATGCGGCGGATCTGCTCCCGGTTCAGCGGCTCGAAGACGATGATCTCGTCGATGCGGTTTAAGAACTCGGGTCGGAAGAGCCGTTTGAGCTGATTGCTGTACTCGCTCTGCGTGAACTTGCTTTCGTCGAAAGTGGGTGTGACAAACCCCAACGGACCACGCTTGATCGCTTCCGCGCCGACATTGCTGGTCATGATGATCACAGTGTTGCGGAAGTCAACCACGCGCCCTTGGCCGTCGGTCAGCCGACCGTCGTCCATGATCTGCAGCAGCGAGTTCCACACGTCGGGATGCGCCTTTTCGATCTCATCGAAGAGCACGACGCGGTAGGGGCGTCGCCGCACCTGCTCGGTGAGCTGACCGCCCTGGTCATAGCCAACGTAACCCGGCGGGGCACCGAAGAGGCGACTGACCGTGTGCGGCTCACGATATTCGCTCATGTCGATGCGCAGCAACGCGTCATCGTCGTCGAACAGGAAGCCGGCCAGCGCCTTGGCCAGCTCGGTCTTGCCGACGCCGGTCGGACCCAGGAAGAGGAAGGTGCCGATCGGCCGCCGTGGGTCCTTCAGACCGCTGCGGGCGCGGCGAATGGCGTCGCTGACCGCCTGGATGGCGTGCTCCTGGCCGACGATGCGTTGGCGCAGAATTTCCTCCATGTTGAGCAGCTTCTCGGTCTCGGTCTGCAGCAGATTGCTGACCGGAATGCCCGTCCACGCACTGACGACGGCGGCGATGTCGCGTGCGTCGACCACGTCGTCAAGGTCGGTCTCCACACGCCATTTCGTCACCAACTCGTTGTATTCTTCTTCGAGTCGCACGCGCTCGGCCTTATATTTGGCGGCGTTTTCATAGTCGCGCGCTTCCCACGCCTTCTCTTCTTGCGATTGCAGCTCTTCGAGCTGCGCCTTCATCTCTTTGAGCCGCGGGGGCATCAGGTACATCGACACGCGCAGCTTGGCCGCTGCCTCGTCCATGAGATCGATCGCCTTGTCGGGCAGGCGACGGTCGGTCACGTAGCGATGGCTCAGCTTCACCGCCTGCACGAGCGCCTCATCGTCATAACGAACGTTGTGATGCTCTTCATAGCGGCTGCGCAGCCCGCGCAGGATATCGATGCTGTCCTCGATGTTCGGCTCATCGACGTAGACCGGCGCAAAGCGGCGCTCCAGGGCCGAGTCGCGCTCGATATGTTCTCGGTATTCATCCAACGTCGTGGCGCCGATGCATTGCAGCTCTCCGCGCGCCAGCGCCGGCTTCAGCATGTTGCTGGCGTCCATGGCGCCTGCGGCGTTGCCGGCGCCCACCATCGTGTGCAGCTCGTCGATAAAAAGAATGATTTCACCTTCGCTGCGCTGGATTTCCTCGATGCACGCCTTGAGGCGCTCCTCGAACTCGCCGCGGAAGCGTGTACCCGCCACCAACGCGCCCAGGTCAAGCGAAATGACGCGCTTGCCGAGCAGGTTTTCCGGCACGTCTTTGTTGACGATCTTTTGTGCCAACCCTTCGACGATGGCCGTCTTGCCGACGCCCGCCTCCCCGATCAAAACCGGATTGTTTTTGGTGCGTCGCGACAGCACCTGGATCACGCGCAGCACTTCATTTTCACGGCCGACGACGGGATCGAGCTTGCCTTCTCTGGCCGCACGCGTGAGATCGCGGCCATATTTCTCCAGCACGCGGTATTTGCTCTCGGCGTTCGGCTCGGTGACGCGTTGTCCTTTGCGAATCTGCTCAATCGCCTCCAGAATGCGCTCCTTGGTGATCATTGCGTCGCGCAGAATGTTGGCGCTGGGCGTGTTGCGCTCGCTGGCGATCGCCAACAGCATGTGCTCGGTGCTGATATATTCGTCTTTCATCCGCATCGCCTCTTCATAGGCGATGTCCATGATCCGTTTCAGACGCGGGGTGATGAACACCTGCGCCGTATTGGTGGCACCGTAAGGATTTGTGCTGGCGCGCGGCATGTTCTCCAACACGTTTGCCAGCTTTTCCGCCATCTCCTCTACAGGCGCCTGCAGCACCTGCATGATCTGCGGAACTGCGCCGCCGCTTTGCTGGAGCAGCGCCAGGAAAACGTGCTCGGTGTCCACCTGCGTGTGTTTGTAGTGCTGCAAAATTTCATATGCGCGCATTGCAGCTTCTTGCGCTTTTTCGGTGAATCGATCAAATCGCATCATAGTGGTTTAACAACCTCACGGTTTGATTATTGCTCTGTTTCCTCCTTCGTATTTACCTTGAATTCACGGTTATCCGGCGTAACCGGGCTTCCGAACAGACAAACCTCTAACGAAATGTATAGGAAACGCTATCACATAATGCATATTTCGTAAGGAAAGCAAAAGATGAAACAAACATCCGCAACCAGGTCATACTCACCAGCGCGTCAAGGCGCCGATCTTACCCGCCTGCGCCAACCCGGGATGATGATCAACAAGCGTGACGCCGATGGATTGCACCATGGCGCGGCGCAACACGCTCTCGACTGCATCCGGTAGGTCTTGGATGCGCCCACTTGCCAGGTCGGCGTCTTCCGTCAGTTCCAGCACGATTTTGCCGCTGTCGACGAAGCGATAGGCGCGCTGAGTATAGTCGGCCAATGCCACGACGTGATAGGCGCGACCATGTTGCACTGCCGTCAACGTATCGACGAGGCCGAGCACGGCGTTGCCGCCCTGCTGCGCCGTTGCGAGCACGCGGTCGGCCATCGCCTGCGCCTCTTGCTCTTCGGCTTTCGCCGCCAGCTCCAGCGCCTTGTCGCGAATGTCGGCCAGGCTGGCGTTGGCATCGGCGTTGAATTGGCCGATCACCATGCTGCGCAGCCGGTTGCTGAGCAGCTCGCGGAAGCGGGCGACGTTCTTCTCGGTGCCGGCCAGGATCAGTCGTCGCGTGTTCGTCTGTCGATAGAACTCCTCGGCCATTTCGGCGGCTTCCTGCAGGTTGCGCCGCGCCTGCGCCGCCTCGTGACGTTGAAAGCGAGGATTGGACCAGCCGCCCGAACGATGGAGCTTCACCTCCTCGCCCAAGTAACCGTCGGCTGCTTCCAGCACGCCCATGTTGAAGAGGAAGAGGCGGGCGCCTTCCTGGTCGACGTGGACGACGCCGCAGCGCTCGTAGGTGTCAAGCAGCCGCGCCAACTGGCGCACGTAGGGGCGGAAGCTCACAAAGACAAAATCCTCCACCGGCACGGCGAAGCTCTGTGCCCACCAGAAGTCTTTGGCGGCGCAGCTAAATAGGATCACGCCACGACCGCTGCGATTGTAGCCCATCTCGATGTAATTTTGCACGCGCCGCACGTCCTCCGGGTTGGCGCCGTCGGCTTTGTCGAGCAGGTTGCGCAGCGCCAGCTTATATTTTTCAACGGTGCGACGGTGCGGATCGACGTTGAGGTAGACGCTGAGCACAGGGCTGTCGTGGCTCTCGAACTCAACAGCCTGACGAACATCGTAATCGGTTAGCATAGTCGAACCTCCGGTTGGATGGGAGCGAATTCGGGATTGCGTTGAATCATTCACAGCGTGTCGCGGGGCGAAAGGATCGAGCAAAGCCGCCCGTTGCAACTACCTGCTATTATTTTACACCAAGAGGACGCAATCGGCTATCTCCGCCATTGAGGCCATCAGCGTTGAAGGGCGTCACGGCATCGAGAGGGGAAAGATCAATTCCTGCCACTGACGCCAGGGGGGAGGCGTCGGCGTGGCGGAAAACTGTGTCTGTGCAGCTGACGGTTTTGAAAGCTGGAACGGCGTCGGAGCGTCGTAAACAACCACCGGCAACTCTCCCTCCGGGGCAAGGCCAAGCAGATCGCGCGCCCGGAGCGCCAACGCGTGCGGGTCCTGCACGCGTTGCAATTCCGCCAGCAGACTTGCGCGACGCTGCTGGCTGGAGACAATGCGCTCCGCCATTGCGTCCACTTCCCGACGCGTCCGCTCCAGCGCCGTAAGGCGTTCGATGTAGCCGGCAATAAAAAGTCCACAGAGCAGAAATAGCACCAGCAACCACAGGCGTGGGTTGCGGCGGCTCGGCTCAACAGTCGGCTGCTCGCTCGAAGATGAAGGCATCATCATAATTTAGATGATAGTGTAACACTTCCTTTGCAAGCGATCAACCCTTGCGCAAAACTTCTTGCAGAAGAGCGAAGAGCTATCCTTTCACCTCGACGCCTGCGCCCTCTTCCAGCACCTTGATGAACGCCGATGCATTTTCTTCGCCCCACCCCTTATTGACGCCGATCTTAATGGTTTCGCGGATTGCGGCGGCGCCCGGGATCGGCACATTCAGATCTTGCGCAAAACGAGCGATCAGGTTGGCGTCCTTGAGCATTAATTTCAGTGCGAAGTGGACGTCGAAATCCCGGCGCACCAGCGCTGCGCCGACGCCGTCGAAGATCGGGGACTTAAAGTCGGTGACATGCAGGACGCCCAACACGTCATAAGGGTTGAGGCCCGCCTTCGTGGCGAGCACCATGGCTTCGCCGATCGCTTCCAACTGAAACGCCACAATTAGGTTGCCGACCAACTTCATTGATGCGCCCATGGCAACGCCGCCCATATAGTGCGTCGTTTCGCTGAGGGGCTGCAGCAAGGGCAGCACTCGTTCGTACACCTCGCGCTTGCCACCGACGACAATCCAGAGGCCGCCATTGGCCGCTTCGTTCTTGGAGCCAAAAACCGGCGCATCTAGAAACTCTACGCCCTTTTCGGCGTAGGCGGCGTACTCTTTGCGGCTTGTATCAGGGTGCACCGTCGTCATGTCCAGCACGATTTGGCCGGGTTGGACGGCGTCGATCAGCCCGCCGGCGCCCCACACGAGATCTTCCACTGCGCGGTCATCGCTCAGGCAGTACATGACCACCTCGGCGCTGGCGACAGCTTCTGCAGGCGTGTTCGCCTGTCTTGCGCCCTGAGCCACGAGCGGTTGACAGCGCTCCGGCGAGCGATTCCAGACAGTGACCGAGTGGCCCGCCTCCAGCAAGTTGGCGGCCATACCTCGTCCCATGATGCCAAGGCCCAAATAGGCAACGTTCGTCATTGTTTTCTTCCCATTTCTTTTTAAGGTTTGACCATCATCTGTTAGCTACAGCGATGCAAGCGGGGAGCGGCGCTCACGTGCTGCGCTGTCTGCGTTGCTCGACGTAATAGTTGACCACCATCACCAGCAAGAGCAGAGCGCCCCAGGCGAATTGACGAAAGAAAATGGCGGCGCTGGAGCCGGAGAGTTGCAGCATCAACATGTTGAGGCCGGTGGAAAGGAATTGGATGCTGAGCACCGAAAGTACAAGGCCGGACACAGTGCCAAAGCCGCCGGTGTAGCGTACGCCGCCCAGGATGGCGATCAGCACCGTCAACAGGATGAAGGTGGCCCCGTAATCCGGTTTGGCGGAGTTGGCGCGCGCCAAAAAGATAATGCCGGCGATCCCGGCCACGAGACCGGCCAGCCAGTAGGTGCGCATCAACACGCGCTCGTTGTGGATACCGGAGAAAAGCGCAGCGCGCGGGTTGGTGCCCAGCATGTAGACGTTGAAACCAAAACTGGTGCGATTGAGCATGACGGCGAAAGCAACGGCCAGCGCAATGAACACGATCACAGGGATGGGCACGCCGGCGATCGTGCCGTTGCCGATGAAGGCGAGCTGCGTCGTCGTGATCGCCGGCCCGCCCGTGATCACGTAGGAAAGCCCTGTGTACAACGAACCGGTGCCCAACGTCGCCAGGATCGGGGTGATGCCGATCCTGGAAACCAGGAAACCGTTAAAGAGACCACACAGCGAGGCGACGGCCAACGCAGCCACCATCGCCAGAGGGATCGTCGCTTCCAACGGCACGCCGGCGCCACCGTCGCCCGACAGTCGCGTGAGAATCAGCGCTGCCACGATTGCAGAGAGGTTCGCTGCGCCGACAATCGACAGGTCGATGCCGCCCGTCAACATCGTGATCAGGATGGCGAAGGCCAGAATGCCGAACTCTGGGAACTGGACCGCCATCGATTGCAGGTTGCGCACGCTGAAGAATCGTTCACCCAGCAAGAGACTGAACGCAACGAAGATCAGCGCCGTGATAATAAACAGACGCAGCGTCTGATTTTCGCTCAGCAGTTCGCGCACAAACACATTGCGTCTAAGGCTTCCTTGCACGATGTCTCCTCCATCTATACAGAGGGTATGCCTCGTTGGGCAGCACGCCGCGCCTGAATGGCAGGCAGGCCGGTGCCGATGAGGATAATCAGACCGATCACTACGCGCTGCCACACCGTCGGCACACCGATCAGAATCAGACTGTTGCTGGCGATCACTACCAGCAGGACGCCCAGAATAGTGCCGATGACCGTGCCGCGGCCGCCGGTAAGTTGGGCGCCGCCCAAGACAACGGCTGCGATCACGTTCAGCTCCGTGCCGACGATGTCCTGCGGGTTGGCCTGGCGCGCCAGCGAGCCGAAAGTCATGCCGGCGACGCCCGAGAGCAGCCCGACGAAACTATAAATAAAGTACTGAATGCGGGGCACGTTGAAGCCGGCGCGCTCCGCCGCCTCGCGCGAGCCGCCCAACGCATAAATGCCGCGCCCCAACATCGTGAAATTGAGCAACAGCCAGACGATCAACGCGGCCACAGCCGTGATCAAAATGGCGGGATGCAGATTGGCAACGCCGCGTTCGAGCGGAATGCGCACCAACGCCGAACGCGCAAATTGATCCATTGCGGGGGGCACGTCGCGGATGATCTGATTGCCGATAGCAAAGAGCAAAAAGCCGTGAAACATGCTCAACGTGCCGAGGGTGACGATCAATGTGGGCAGCCTGAAACGGGCGATAAAGAAGGCGTTGATCATCCCCAGGCCCAGCCCGATTGCGGCGGCGATCATGAAACCCACCCAGATCGGCGCATCGGGCATAAACTCTTTGAGAATACGCGTGGTTGAATAGAGAGCGAAAACGCCGATCGCCGTGAACGACACATCGATGCCGCCGGAGATGATCACGATCAACACTCCCATCGCAAAGATGCCGATCACGATGCTGCTGCGCAGCAGGTCAAACAAGTTTCCGACCGAAAAAAAGGTGGGGTTGTTTAGGCCGATGACCAGCGACAATAGAACGATCGTCACCGCCACCAGCGCCTCGTTGCTGCGGAAAATTCTGCTCACAAGCTCAATCCTCGATCAACTTGGCCGCCAACGCGTTTTCGTCGGTCTCGCGCGGCAAAATTTCTTCCACAATCGTCCCGTTGCGCATCAATAGAATGCGGTTGCACGTCTGCAACAGCTCGGGGATGTCATCCGAAATGACCAGAAGCCCCATGCCGTCCCGGGCCAGTTTTTTAATCAGCTCATGGATTTCGTTTTTGGAGCCGACGTCCACCCCCATCGTCGGGCCGTTGAGAATCATCAGCCGCGGGTTGCTGGCGAGCCATTTGGCCACCACCACGCGCTGCTGATTGCCGCCGGAGAGCGTCTTCACCGGCAGCGCAGGGTCTGCAGCTTTGATGCGCAACGAAACGATCCAGTCGTTCACCTGCTGCGCCACCTGTTTCGGTTCGATCAGGCCAAAGCGGTTGCGCAACCTGTCGATCGTGCGCACGACGATATTGCGACCGATCGATTGCTCCAAAAACAACCCCTCGGTCAGACGGTCTTCGGGCACATAGCCGACGCCGTGTTGGATGGCGTCCTGGACGGATTGAATCGTCACAGGCTTCTCATCGATGTAAATCTGTCCGGAAGCGATCGGCAACAAGCCAAACAGGGCCAGCGCCAGTTCGGTTCGGCCCGAGCCGAGCAGGCCGGTCACGCCCACGATCTCATGGGAGCGCAGCTCGAAAGAAACGTCATGCAGTGCGCCGGGGACGGAGAGCCTTTCGACGCGCAATAACGTAGGCGTGCGGAGATCGGGCGTATAATCATAGGCCTTTTCTGCAATACGCTGACCTGTCATCTCGAAAACCAGGCGCGCTGTGTCATACGCCTCCGCCGGTCCGCTGCTGACGACTTGACCGTTGCGCATCACCGTGATGGTCTCTGCGATCTCCAAAACCTCGTTCAATTTATGGCTGACGAAGAGAAAGGCGATGCCGCTGCGTTCTCGCAACCTGCGAATGACGGTGAAGAGTCTGCGAATCTCGCGCTCGGTCAAGGCGCTGGTAGGTTCGTCCATGATGATCAGGCGGGCGTTTTGCCGCAGCGCCTTGGCGATGGCGATCAACTGTTTATTGGCAACCGACATCTCCTCAACACGGGCGTCCAGAGGCAAGTGCACCTCAAGCTGAGCAATCGCATCTTCGGCGACCCGCCGCACGTGGCGCCAGTTGACAAACCGGCGTCCTGCCGCAAGCTGTTCGTTGAGCGCAATGTTTTCGGCAACGGTCAGGTTCGGAAAGAGCGAGAAGTCCTGATAAATGACCTGAATCCCTTCCCGGATGGAATCGATCGGGTGTAAATCTTCATATTCTCTTCCGTTGATGACCACCAAACCGCTATCGCGCGGGTAAACGCCGGCGATAATCTTGATCAGCGTCGATTTGCCG
>JANWYX010000267.1 GCA_025055055.1 Caldilinea sp.
TCATGACGCTGGCGACCGTCGCCGACGCAACATGAGTGCACCCCTCGCCGACCATCGACGGAACAGGCGCCCTTTCCGCAACGATGTCGTGCTCACACGGCGTTCTGTGCGCTTTGTGCTCCGGCATCATTACCGTTTTGCGTTAAATCTTTTCGGGAACGGGCGCTATTGAATTTCCACCATCACCTCACCCAGCGCCACCGTCTGACCTGGTTGGACCGCAAGATGATGAACAACGCCTCGAACGGGCGAGCGGATCTCGTTTTCCATTTTCATGGCTTCCAGTACCAACAGCGGTTGACCGACGTCGACCACCTGACCGGGCTCAACGGAGACGCGCGTAATCAGTCCAGGGATCGGCGCCTTGACGCGACCATCGCCCCCAGCGGGCCGCGCGCTACCGGCCTCTTTGTCACGCACCAAAATGTCGTAACGACCACTGTAAATCTGCGCCATGCGCAGATCAGGGCTAAGGATAAATTCATAGGGGCGGTCATCGACGATCATCCAGTCGACCAGCTCCGGGCTGTCGAAGTCCGGGACAAAAACGGTCAGCGGATGGCCGTCGACGAACAACGTAAATTCACCCGGTCGCGTGCGATTAGGCGTCACTTCGACTTCGTGGGGCTGGTTTTCAACCATGATGGTCAGCTTATGCATAGCTCTCTCCTTACGCCCATCGCGAGGGAAGTCGTCGCGCCGAACGATGCCATCCGCTCAAAAAACGCGGCGGAGTGATCGGGCGGTCGAGCCGACGACGCATCAGGTAGGCGACGGCAACAATGGCGACCAGGTCCCGACAGGTTTCTTCATTGGTGTTGGCGCTCACGTCGAAACGAAAACGCGCCATGAAGTTGGTATCATAGGTGCCGGCGACGAAGGCGGGATGTTGGATGAGCTGCTTGTGCAGCGGCGCATTGGTCTGCACGCCGACAATGCGAAACTCCATCAGCGCCCGACGCATGCGGCTGAGACACATGGCGCGGTCGTCGCCTTTGACGATCAGGTTCGCCAACAACGGGTCGAAGCGCTCTGGGATGGCGCAACCAGCGTAGCCGTAGGTGTCAACGCGCACATCCGGCCCCTGAGGGAGGCGAAAACGCGTCAAACGGCCAGGGCTGGGCAGGTAGTCATTCCAAGGGTCTTCGGCGTTGATGCGGCAGTGCATCGCCCAACCCTCAAGCCGAATCTGTTCCTGGGTGCGCGAAAGCGGCTCTCCGGCCGCGATCCGAATCTGCTCGCGCACGATGTCCACCCCGGAGACCATCTCGCTGACGCCGTGTTCGATCTGGATGCGCGCCTTGATCTCCGTGAAGAAAAAATGGCCTGCGCTATCGACCAAAAATTCGACGGCGCCGGTGTTTTGAAAATTAAACAGGCGCGCAATGTCGACGGCCGCCGCCCACAACTCGCTGCGTTGCGCGTCGTTGAGCGCCGGCGAAGGGGATTCCTCGATCAGCTTTTGATTGTGACGCAGGAGCGAACCTTCTCGCTCCCCGAGATGGACGAGATTGCCATGGACATCGGCCAGTACCTGCACCGACAGATAATGGGAGGGCGCAATCGCTCGCTCCAGATAAAGATGATCATCGCCATAGATTAACTGCGCCTCTCGACGCGCAGAGCGCACCGCTTCCGCCAGCTTGTCCGGATGCATAACCACGCGCGCCCCACGCCCGCGGCCGCCTCGCGCCGACTTCACCACCAGCGGATAGCCGACCTGGGCGGCCGCCTGTTGCAGCGTGGCTTCGTCCGCATACGCGTCCGGCAGCTCAGCATAGATTGGAACCCGGTGGCCGGCGCGTTTGACGGTCTCCATGGCTTCCATTTTGTTGCGCGCGGCGCGGATGACGGCGGGCGGCGGGCCGATGAACACCACGCCCTCGGCGGCGCAGCGTTCGGCGAAGTCGGCCTCTTCCGCCAGGAAGCCATAGCCTGGATGGATGGCCTCGGCGCCAACAGCCTTGGCGATGGCGAGCACTTCATCGGCGTCGCCGTAGCGATTGGGCGAGTGCAACAGGTGCGCTTCATCGGCCAGGCGCACGTGCAACGAATCGCGATCCGTCGGCGTATAGAGCGCCACGCTCCAGATTCCCATCTCGCGACAGGTGCGGATGATGCGCGTGGCGATCTCACCGCGATTTGCAATCAGAATTTTTTTGAACATAGACAATCGCTCCTCACATCGGCGCCAGCCCGTGCTTCTTCGGAGTATGCGTCTCTCGTTTGGAGAGCGTAACATCGAGCGCCCGCACCAGCACGCGACGGCTGTCGCGCGGTTCGATCACGT
>JANWYX010000372.1 GCA_025055055.1 Caldilinea sp.
GATCCACTGAAAGCCCTCCCAACTGTAATCCACTTCAAAAAGCGCCGGCTCATGGCGATAGAAATAGTTCAAATCGCGCACGAAGCGCTGCAGTTTGCGGTGGTCTTCAAATTGCAGCAGGTGCCAATCCAGGCTGCGCGCTTCGCTCCATTCCGACCACTGCCCGAATTCGCCGCCCATGAACAGCAGCTTTTTGCCGGGATGTCCGTACATATAGGCGTAGAGGGCGCGCAAATTGGCGAACTTCTGCCACACGTCGCCGGGCATCTTGTCGAGCATCGATTTTTTGAGATGTACCACCTCATCGTGGCTGAAGGGCAAGATGAAATTTTCGTGGAAGGCGTAGATCAGGCTGAAGGTGATCTCGTTCTGGTGGTAGCGTCGATAGATGGGGTCTTTTTGCATGTAGCTGAGCGTGTCGTGCATCCAGCCCATGTTCCACTTGTAATCGAAGCCGAGACCGCCCATGTAGGTGGGGCGGGTCACCATCGGCCAGGAGGTGCTCTCCTCGGCGCAGGTGATGGCGCCGGGAACGTGCTCATGCACAAGCTCGTTGAAGCGCCGTAGAAAGTCGATCGCCTCCAAATTTTCGCGACCGCCGTACTTATTGGGGATCCACTCTCCGGGGCCGCGACTGTAGTCCAGATAGAGCATCGAAGCGACGGCGTCGACGCGCAGGCCGTCGATGTGATATTTTTTGAGCCAGAAGAGGGCGTTGCTCAGCAGAAAGTTGCGCACTTCGTTGCGGCCGTAGTTGAAGATCTTGGTACCCCAGTCGCGATGTTCGCCCTGACGCGGATCGGCGTGTTCGTAGAGATGGGTGCCGTCAAAGAAGGCCAACCCATGCGCATCACGCGGGAAGTGCGCAGGCACCCAGTCCAACAGCACGCCGATGCCATGCTGATGGCAGTAGTCGACGAAATACATGAAGTCGTCCGGCGTGCCGAAGCGGCTGGTCGGTGCGTAATAACCGGTCACTTGATAGCCCCAAGAGCCGTCAAAAGGATGCTCGGCGATCGGCATGAGCTCGATGTGAGTGTAGCCCATCTCTTTCACGTAGTCGACCAGTTGGTGCGCCAGCTCGCGATAGCTCAGGAATGAATTCCCCTCTCCTCGACGCCAGCTTCCCAGGTGCACCTCGTAGATGCTCATAGGCCGATCGAGCGCCTGCGTCTGCGCACGACGCTCCATCCACTCCTGGTCGTTCCACCGATAAGAGTCGATGTCCCACACACGCGTGTCGGTGCTAGGACGCACCTCGAAATAGAAGCCATAGGGGTCGGATTTGTCGATCTCATAGCCTAAAAACCGGGATTTGATCGAGTACTTGTAGTGCATGCCCTTGGGTAGGTTCGGGATGAAGGTTTCCCAGACGCCGCCGTCTCCGCGCCGCTGCATCGGGTTGACGCGGTTATCCCAGCCGTTGAACGGCCCGATCACGCTGACGCGCAGGGCGTTCGGCGCCCACACCGCAAAGTGCACGCCCTGAACGCCCTCAACAGTGCGGATGTGTGCGCCTAAGCGTTCGTAGCTTTCTAGGAAATTGCCTTCGCCGTGCAGGTAAAGCTCAAAATCGGTCAGGAGCAACGGGAAGCGATAGGGGTCCTCCAGCTCGTGCTCTGCATCATCTCCGCCTAGCACGACGATGCGATAGGGGAAAATCTCCTTGCGCTCCGGAAAAGTGGCCTCGAAAAAGCCGGCGGGATGCACGCGCTGCATCGGCGTGCGTTCACCGCTGGCGAGCTCCAGCACATCGACCGCCTTGTCGAGCGGGCGAAAGACGCGGATCGCCACCATTTCCGTCCCATCGACGCGCACCACATGAGGACCCAAAATCTGGTAGGGCGCGCCGTGGTAGCCGCCGACGATCGCCTCAATCTCGGCGTGATCCGCCGTAGTTTTAGGTTCAGCCGGCGCAGTTGCCGGAGCGGGCTCGGACGGCGCCGATTCGGCGGCTGCAACGTTCGCCGCACTCGGCGTCGTAGCCGGCAGAATGGCGTCGAGCGTTTTCGCCTGCGGGGTCTCGCTGCGTCGGGTCTTGTCCTGTTCCTTGGTTTTAAGCTGCTGCGCGTCTTCCTGCGGCGTGTTTATTTCGGTTTCTGCGCCGGTCTGTTGGGTTGTTCTCTTGCGATCCATTGTGTGCTCTCCGCTCTTGCGTTTGGATGGCGGTTGAATGACCGAGGAGCGAGGCGCGACCCTCGCTCAGGGGGGCGGTTCTCCCCGGTTGCGTCTGGATTTGTCGCCGTGCGAGATGAAGTGTGCTTCCACAGTGTACCACGAAAACGCCGAAGAGGTCGAAGCGCGCTTCAAATTTTCTGCACGTCGTGCGAACGGCTCTCTCGCACGCCGGCCGCCGAGATCTCGATGAATTCGGCCGTTCGTTGTAGCTCCTCGATGCAATGTGCGCCACCGTAGCTCAGGCCGGAGCGCAGGCCGCCCACCAATTGATGGAGAATCTCCGCCACCTGCCCACGATAAGGCACGACGGCCTCGACCCCTTCCGGCACTACTTTGTCCCAGTCCTGTTGCTCCTCGGCGCTTTCGTCGCCGTTCTGCTCGGCGCTGCGCCGTCCGATCACCGCTCCCAGAGAGGCCATGCCGCGCACCACCTTGACCTTCTGTCCATCGCGGATGACCGGCGCGCCCGGCGCTTCCTCGCAACCGGCGAAAAGGCTGCCGATCATCACCGTGCTGGCGCCGGCGGCGAGCGCCTTCACCAGGTCGCCCGAGGAGCGGATGCCACCGTCGGCGATCACGGGCGTGTCAAGGCCCGCCTCGCGCAGCCCGCGCACGGCGTCCATGATAGCGGTCAACTGCGGCACGCCAAAGCCGGTCACGACGCGGGTCGTGCAGATCGAGCCGGGGCCGATGCCCACTTTGACCGCATCGGCGCCTGCCTCGGCCAGGTCGCGTGCGCCATCCGCCGTCGCCACGTTGCCGGCGACGATTTGGGTGTCGGGGAAGTTGCGACGTAAGGTCTGCAACATCTCGATGCAGTGATCGGCGTGGCCGTGCGCAATGTCGAGCACAAGCACATCGGCGCCGGCTTTCAGCAGCGCCTCCGCGCGTTGCAATTCTCCCGGCTTAACCCCGATCGCCGCGCCGACGAGCAGACGCCCCTGCGCATCCATGCTCGCTTGCGCCCGATGTTCGATGCGCTCCACATCGCGCGAGGTGATCAGCCCGACGACCGCTCCCTCGCGATCGACCACCGGCAGCTTTTCGAGCCGATGCTCATAGAGGATGGCGCGTGCCTCCGCCGAGGTGACCGAAGGTCCCACGGAAACGATGTGATCGGCGGGCGTCATCGCCTGCATCACCGTCTGCACGCTTTCGGGAGCGAGCAGCAGATCGCGCCGCGTGATAATGCCCACCAACCGGCCATTAGGGTCGACGACAAGTAGCCCGCCGACCTCGTGCTTGTCCATCAACTTTTTCGCTTCTGCAATCGAGGCGTCGGCGAAAACCGTGTACGGATTCTCCACGATCAGCCCCTGGGCGCGTTTGACTTTTTCCACCTGCCGCGCCTGCTGCTCGATGCTCATGAAGCGGTGAATGATCCCAATGCCGCCTGCACGCGCCATCGCAATCGCCATTCTCCATTCGGTGACGGTGTCCATGTTGGCGCTCAGGATCGGGATCGATAGACGGATTTTGCGCGTCAGATGCGACGAAACGTCCACGTCCATGCGCGAGCGCACAGGAGAACGCCGCGGCACGAGCAGCACATCATCGAAAGTCAATCCTTTGGTCGGTCGAATTCTCATGGCGTCACTCCTTTGTGAGCATAGAATATCGGACAAATCCTCCGACGGCGCCGCCGATCCAGACTGCATTGTCCATACCGACGATCGCCGTGACATGGTTCGACGGCAGCGCGCCTTCCGTCGTTTCCTGGCGCCAGCCGTCGCCTAAATCGTAGAAGAGACCGGCGTCCCGCGTGCCGACCCAAAGCGAGGCGCCCTGCGCAAGAATCTGCGTGACGGAGCGCTCGCCGACCGCCGGGATCGGCGCTACGGCGCCGTTGCGCAGTTCAACCAGGCCGGCGTCGGTGCCGATGTAGAGCAGATCGCCGTCCTTTGCAAGCGCCGTGATCGCATTGCTGGGCAGGCCCATGTTCTCGGCGGTAAAGACCTCAAGCTGATTGCGTACGAATCGATAGAGCCCGCCGCCGGCGCTGCCGATCCACATTGCTTCGCCATCCGGCAGCAGCGTCTGAATATTCCCGGAGGGCAAACCCGTCTCCTCCGTCAGATTGACGAAAAGGGCGCCGTTCCAGATGCTGACGCCAACGTCGGTTCCCAGCCAGATGCGTCCGCGACTGTCCTCGGCGATGGCTTGAACGACGCCGTCGAGCAGGCCATCTTCCGTCGTGAGCAGCGTCCAGCTTTCGCCGTCCCAGACGCCCGCGCCCTCGCCGGCGACCCAAAGCGCGCCGTTGCGCGCTGCGTACAAGGTGCGAATCGAGGCGACGCCGGAGTCCGGGAGCACCTCCGGCGGCCGGTTAGGAGCAACGACGCGCTGCACACCGCCGTCGGTGACCGTCCACAGTGCGCCATCGGGCCCGACGGCGGCGCTGCGAATGGCGTTGCCGCGGATCCCCTCGTTGGCTTTGACGAATTTTCTCCAATCGGCGCCGTCGTAGACGCTGAAGCCGTCGCCGGCCGTCGTGACGTAGAGACGGCCTTCGGTGTCAAGCGTCAACTGTGTGAGAGGAGCGCCGGCTATGCCCTCCTCGCCCCGGAAGGCCTCAACGCATGCGGTCGTGGCCGGATCGAAGCGGCAGAGGGCGCCGTCGACGTCGCCGATCCACACATGGCCGTCGGCAGTGGGGGCAATGCCGACGATCAGGCGCAGCGGAAAGCCGGCGTCCGCCGCCTCTTCGGCGTTGAACACCGTCCACGCGTCGCCTTCGATGCGATACAATACGCCTTCTCCGCCGAGCCAAACAGCGCCGTCTTCGGTCACAGCAACGGCGCCGATGCGGTTATTTTCCAGCGGACTGTTTGCAGCGCTGTAGAACGTGGAGTCGGGGCCGGCGGCGACGGTCACGCCGTCGTCCGCTGCAACCCAGATTTGCTCCAGCGCGCCGACGACGGCGACTTTGCGCACGTTGTTGGAGGCAAGGCCGCTGTTGCGGTCGAGGTGCCGCCATTGCCCGGTGCGTGCATCGAAGACATCGATGCCGTGACGGGCGTATCCTACCACCAGATAGCCGGCCTCTGCATCGCACGCCAGTGCAGAGACGTCGTCGTAACGCAGCTCGCTGTTGCGGCTGTTCACTTGGCGCCAACCGCCGGCGCGCGGATCGATGACCTGCAAGCCATCCTCGCTGCCGAAGAGCACACCCCCCAGGTCAGGCAAGGGGCAGTTGGCCACCGCCGTGAGGCGATTGGCCGTCAGCCCGTTGAGGGTGGTGAATTTCACAGGCGTCGTGCTGCCGCGCGTCCACGCCAGCGCGCCGCCGTCGCTGGCGATCCAGATCGTGTTGCCGGCGATGGCGAGATCATTCATCCGGTTGCCGTCCGACACCACGGTCCAGGCTTGTCCTGTACGGACAGAGGCAGGCGTCGGTGTGGGCGTCACCAGGCCGGCGATGGCAATCGCCGGCGATTGCGCAATGGTGGGAGTGGGCGAGGGGGGGGCGATCGCCTCACCTCGCAACGCCGTAGCCGGAGTGGGAGGCAGCGTGGTTTGAGCCGACGCTTCGGCTGCGACCACTTCCGGCTCGAAGAACGAGATGCTTTGTAGAACGTGCGCAAACGCCTGTGCGGTCTCCACCTCCCAAATTGCAGCCGGAGCGGTGGCGACTGCGACAAAAATTCGCCCTGGGCCGTGGGGCGCAACGACGATGCGCGCCATAACGGATTCGCCGTCCACCGTTCCCTGCGCAGAGAGTGCTACTCCGCTGCGGCCACCCACCGTAATCGATTCCTGTGCGTTGATTTCGCCTGCAATGCGTTCAAGTAACGGCTGCGCAATGCGCAGGGCCGCTTCTTCCGGCGAGAAATCGGCGCCTGCCTCGAGAGCAGTCACCGGCAGCACGTCCAGGTTCATGGTGGAGACGTTGTCGAGCTGGGTCTCGGCAGTCGCCGAGACGATGCGGGTCAGCGTGATCTCCGCTCCCTGGATAACAGCCTCATAGCCGGACGGTGGTTGCACTCGATACCCGCCCGCCGGTGCAACGAGGCTGACCTCTGCAACCGGCAGGGACGTGGGCGTGAGGGTGGGCGTCGCCGTGCGCGTGGGCGTGGGCGCCGGTCGAATCGTGACCGCGGGCTGACTGCGCAGGGTCAACCCGATCGTTCCGATCAGCGCTACAAGCAACAGCAAAGGAATCCCTGCTGATATCACCCGAAATCTTGACGATCGCACCAAATTCTCCCCATTTCGTCCATTGTTGCGCGTTCCAGAGCGCGCAGACTCTGAACGTAAATTGCCCGACCCGCCTAGAAATTTTACCATCGGAATGCAGTCGGACAAAGGTTTCTGAGGATGGCGATGGCGGCGAGCATGCCCTATGAACCTAAAAACCGATGAAGTAGACAAGCTGTACACGCAACGGGATGTTACGCCCCGTGTTTTGCGGGCTCTCTCGGATAGAGAGCTTCCGAAGACTTTGCCGATGACCAAGACGATTGATGATGGTGACGCCGCCTCCTGTCTTCACGATCGGCCAGGGCGAACACACTTTGAAGAATTGCTCGATGCGTTGAAAGCCGTATCGAAAGCCGTGTGGAGAGACTGAAGTGGAGAGACTGAAGTAGAGAGACTGAAGTAGAGAGACCGAAATCGTCGCCGATTATGCCGGTCTGGAGAATGACCTCGCCTGCCGATGCGTGACGACACTCTGTGCGTCCGATCCTTCAAAAAGCCCTTGTGGCTGCGAATTGATCGCCCGGCCGGAATCGGGTACAATGAAACAAATCCGTTGACAGGAGTCTCGCTATGAACCTCGACGGACTGCTCGGCGAGCTTAAGCGTCGCGTGCCCGCCGATCGTCTATTGCGAAAACCCGCCCAACTGGCGCCCTATGAATCCGATGCGCTGACAGCATTTCGTTCTCGGCCGGCAGCCGTGTTGTTGGCCGAGACGCAGGAGGAGGTCATTCAGGCTGTGCGTCTGTGCCATCGCTACGGCGTCCCCTTCGTGGCGCGCGGCAGCGGCACCAGCCTCTCCGGCGGTTCGTTGCCGGTGGAGAACGGTCTCGTCATTGCGCTCAATCGGCTCAACCGCATCCTGCGCCTCGACCCTGCACAGCGCATTGCCGTTGTCGAGCCAGGTGTGATCAACCTGGACGTCTCTCGCGCGGCCGCTCCGCACGGCCTCTATTATGCGCCCGACCCCTCCAGCCAGCTCATCTGCACGATCGGCGGCAATGTTGCGTTCAACTCCGGCGGAGCGCATTGCCTAAAATATGGCATGACCGTCAACCACGTGCTCGGCCTCAAAGCTGTGCTGCCCGACGGTGAAGTTGTGCAACTGGGCGGCGAGAGCCTGGAACAGGTTGGCCCCGACCTGACGGGCTTTTTTGTCGGATCGGAAGGGCTGTTCGGCGTGGCGTTGGAGATCACGCTGCGGCTCCTGCCGAAACCGGAGTGCTATCGCACCGTGCTGGCCGCTTACGATTCGCTACAGGCAGCGGGCGACGCCGTGGCGAGCGTGGTGGCTTCGGGGCTGCTGCCCGGCGCTATGGAGATCATGGACGCGCTCGCCATTGAGGCCGCTGAAGCGGCGGTGCAGGCAGGCTACCCGCGCGATGCGGCCGCGTTGTTGATCGTGGAGTTGGAAGGCGAACGCATCCAGGTCGAAGCGGAGTTTGCGCATCTGATGCAGGTCATCGAAAGCTCGAATCCCAAGACGGTCGCTGTCGCCAAGGATGATGGCGAGCGCGCCCGCATCTGGAAAGGCCGCAAGAGCGCGTTTTCGGCGGTCGGCCGGCTCAGCCCGGATTATCTGGTGCAAGACGGCGTGGTTCCCCGCAGTCGGCTCGGCGAGGCACTGGCGACCATCGAACGGCTGAGTCAGGACTATGGGCTGCGCGTCGCCAACGTCTTCCATGCCGGCGACGGCAACCTCCACCCGCTCATCCTTTTCAACGGCCGCATTCCGGGCGAGTTGGAGCGCGCCGAGGCGCTGGCGGGCGAAATTATTCAGATGTGCATTGCGCTGGGCGGCTCCATCACCGGCGAGCATGGCGTCGGCATGGAGAAGCGCCACCATATGTCCTCGATGTTCACCGAGACCGATCTCCAGATCATGGCCGAGCTGCGTCGCGCGCTTGACCCGGCCGAGTTGGCCAATCGAGGCAAGATGTTTCCGCAAGGCGAAGCGCCTGCGTTGCACGGCCGCGGCCCCCATCCGCTCGAAGAGCAGGGTGTGATTTCACGAATGTAGACGAAGTGCAAGCATGACAACGTTGACGACCATCGCCCCGCAAAGCTACGAAGAAGTGCAGGCGGCGATCTGCAAAGATGGACGTATCTTCGTCCGCGGAGGCGGCTCCAAGCCGGCGCTCTCCACCCCTTCCGCCCTCGGCGACGGCGCGGTTCTCCTGGACATGCGCTGGCTGCGCGGCGTCGTCGAGTACGAGCCGGGCGAGTTTGTCTTCACGGCGCGGGCAGGCTCTTCCTTGCGCGAAATTGCCGTGCTGCTCGCCGAACACGGCCAACATCTCCCTTTCGACCCGCCGTTGGTCGAACAGGGTGCTACCCTCGGCGGAACCATTGCGGCAGGGCTGAGCGGGTCGGGACGTCACCGCTACGGCGGGCTGCGCGACTTTCTCATCGGCGTGCGCTTCGTGGATGGACAGGGCCGGTTGGTGCGCGGCGGGGGCAAAGTCGTCAAGAACGCCGCCGGCTTCGACCTGCCCAAACTGATGATCGGTAGCCTGGGTCGGCTGGGCGTCATTGTTGAGGTCAGCTTTAAGGTCTTTCCGCAGCCGTCTGCCTACGCCACGCTGCGCGTGACGCAGGCATCGCTCGACGCTGCCCTGACCACCATCGCCCGCCTCAACGGCTCCAGCTTTGACCTCGAGGCGCTCGACCTCGTCTTTGAAGAGGAGCGACCGACGCTCTACGTTCGCCAGGGCGGGTTCGCCGCAGCGCTGGCGGAGCGGCAGGAGCGTCTGCGCGCCTGGCTGGGGGGCGGCGAACCTCTCCCCGAGTCAGAAGAGGCAGCTTTTTGGTCGGCGAGTCGGGAGTTCGCCTGGGTGCCGGCGACGTGGGCGCTGGTCAAGACGCCGGTTACGCTCGGCGTCATTCCGGCGCTCGACCGGGTACTGCAGGCCGCCGGCGCACAACGCCGCTACGTCGCAGGCGCAGCGCTGGCGTGGATCGCCTGGCCGGGCGATCTGGAGCAACTCGACGCCTATCTCACGCGGCTCCAACTGGGAGGACTTGCGCTGCGCGGAGAGGCGGAGTGGCCTTTCGTCGGCGTGCGCAACGGCGCCTCGCTGACCGCGCGCGTCAAGCGCGTGCTCGATCCGTTCCATCGTTTCCCAATTCTGTGAGTCGCTGCGTATGCTGCACACCATTCCCGTCGATGCACTGGGACCACAGGGCGAGGCAATGGCGAAAGCCGTCGAGACCTGCGTACATTGCGGCTTCTGCCTGGCCTCCTGTCCTACCTATCGCGTTCTGGGCGAAGAGATGGATTCACCGCGCGGACGCATTTTTCTCATGAAAGAGGCGCTGGAAGGCCAGATTGAGACCACCGAAGCGCTTCCCTTCATCGACCGCTGCCTGGGCTGCATGGCCTGCGTGACGGCTTGTCCCTCCGGCGTTGAGTACGGTCATCTGCTGACACCCTTCCGCGCCCGCGCCGAAAAAATGCGCCGCCGCCCTTTCCTCAGCCAGACCGTGCGCACCCTGATCCGGGAGACGTTGCCCTATCCGCAGCGTTTTCGGCTGGCCGTGCAAAGCGGTCGCCTTGGACGACGCATGCGCTCTCTGCTGCCGGCGCCGATCGGCGCCATGCTCGATCTGTTGCCCGAACGGCTGCCGGAAGCACCGCCGCTGCCGGAGCTCTATCCTGCGCAAGGCAGACGCCGTGCACGCGTGGCGCTGCTGGCAGGCTGCGTACAACAGGTGCTGGCGCCGGAGATCAACTGGGCGACGCTGCGCGTGCTTGCTCGCAACGGCGTCGAAACCATCATCCCGCGTGGACAGGGATGCTGCGGCTCGCTCTCTATGCACATCGGCGAAGCCGCACATGCGCGCGCGCTGGCGCGGCGAAATTACAAGGTCTTTCCCACCGACGTCGACGCCGTTCTCACCAATGCGGCGGGCTGCGGCTCCGGCATGCATGAGTATGGGCTGCTCTTTGCCGGCGAGCCGGACGCCGAATATGCGGAAGCGTTCGGGAACCGAGTGTGCGACGTCAGCGTTTTCTTGGATGAATTGGGCGTCGAGACGCCGCCGCCTCTGCCGCAGCCGTTGACGGCGGCCTACCACGACGCCTGCCATCTGGCGCATGCCCAGCGGGTGACGGCGCCGCCCCGACGACTGCTCAGCCGGATTGCCAATTTGCACCTCGTCGAGATCCCGGAAGGGGAGCTTTGCTGTGGCTCGGCGGGGACGTATAATTTAGAACAGCCAAAGCTGGCGCGCGCCATCGGCGAACGCAAGGCGCGTAATATTTTGAGCACCAAAGCCGAAGCCGTCATTACAGGCAATATCGGCTGCATCGCTCAGATCAAGAAGCATTTGGAGTTGCTAGGCAGACCGCTTCCCCTTTGGCATACAGTCCAAGCGTTGGACTGGGCGTACCGGGGGCGGCCGTTGGGGAGCGATGGCTCCGTTTGAAAGGACTTGTCATGTCAAAATTCGTGCGTATCAGAACGGAACTGCGCGATCTCAGACTGCTCAAACAGGCGCTGGGCGACCTCAAGCTGGAGTATCAAGAGAATCAGTGCTATACGCATCGATGGAGCGGCTTTTCCGGCGAGGTGGCGCTGCTTGTGCAGACGCAAGGCGCAACCTTCGCCTTTCGCCCGACGGCGGAAGGCGCATACGAGGCGATCGGCGACGACATGCAGTTGAAGGCAGTTCAGACGCATCTCAACGCCATTCAACAGCGCTACGCCTATCACAAAGTTCTGGAAGAGACGCAGGCCGCCGGCTTTGCGCTGGTGGAAGAGCGCACGGGCCGCGACGGCGTAATTCGTCTGACGGTGCGCCGCTGGGCGTAGGAGAAACCAATGCAAAGCCAAGAGATCGAGATCACTATTCTACCCGATGGACGATTGGAATACACCATCAAAGGCGTGAAGGGCGCAAGGTGCGAAACGATCAGCGCCCTGCTGGAACAGCTAGGCAAGGTGGAGCAGGCGGAGCGCACGGGCGAGTATTACGAAGATGACGCGCATGTCGACGTCGCCGTCTCCGGCTCCTGAGAGATTCATCTCTCCTCCAGGTCACTTATCGGCGCCTCAAAGAGAGCGAAGCGATAGGCCGCCGCAAGGGTGGACGCTGCCGGTCGAAACGGACATTTATATCCTTCCTGATGGTCGTGTTGTGATCACCGATCTGCCTGCCGAGCTGGTCGAAGCGACGATTCGCATCGGTTACACTGAACCTTGTGAGATAGGCGACCATGAGCCCATTGATTCCGCTGCTTGATCCATCCAGTCGGAGCCGACCCCAAATCCTTCAACTCTATCAGAATCTTGAACTTTTCAGTGAAGGTATTCCTCCTCGTAACACGCTGTTCGTGTTGGATCGCCGGGTCGACGCCGGCGGACGGATTCGCAGCCAGCTTCTGATCGTTGATCCGCCCGCCGACGCTTTGGAACGCTTTCGTCTGGAAGACGAGGTGGCAGCGCTGTACACCGGCGAACGTCCACGGGCGCCCTTGCCTTTGGTGGAGCTGGCCCCCGGCGGCGTGGCGCATGTGCGCGTGGGCGATCATTTTCTAGACGTTTACGTGCAAAAATCGGGAACTGTGGTCTATCTGCCCGCTGTCGGCGTGCTCATGAGCGGCGACTACGCCAGCGACGCATTGCCCCCGCGCATCGTTCCCGGCTCCGACGGAAGCGACGAGTTAGAGACGTTGCGACTGTTGGCCCGGCTGATCAAACAGGAGAATTTTCAGCTTTGCGTGCCATATGTCGGTTCAACTGTCAAAGAGAAGCCGAAAGTGATGGAACGGCTGGCCGCCGACGTGGCCTATCTGCATGGTCTGCGTCGCGTGGTGCCCGGCCTGCTTCAGCGCGGAGAGCCGTTGGAGACCATCGAGCGCATTGCCGACTCGCTGCTGCCCGAGGATCGCAGGTCGAAGGAGGCGCAGGCTGTGCACGTCGCAAATCTGAGCGCGTTGACAGGTATCGCCATCGAAGTATGGGGAGAGACGCAGGAGATTGAAGAATAAAGTCACGCTTATCCGAACAGGCCGGCCTGCTCTGGCCGTTCTGGATATTCGATATTGAAGTGTGCATAGGCGGCGCGCGTGGCGACGCGACCGCGCGGGGTGCGGTCCAAAAACCCGAGTTGCAGCAGATAGGGTTCGACTACGTCCATGATCGTATCTGCCTCTTCGCTGATGCTGGCCGCCAGCGTGTCCAGTCCCACCGGGCCGCCGCCGAACTTCACGATGATCGCCTGCAGCACGCGGCGATCGAGCTCATCCAATCCTAACTCATCGATTTCCAGAAGGCTGAGCGCTTCCTCGGCCACCGTTGCGGTGATGACGCCCTGTGCGCGCACCTGGGCGTAGTCGCGTAGGCGACGCAAGAGTCGCAGCGCCACACGCGGCGTGCCGCGCGCCCGTCGCGCAATCGCCCAGGAGCCTTCCGGTTCGATCGGCGTCTCGAGCAGACGCGCCGCGCGCACTACGATCTCTTGCAGCGCCTCCGGCTCGTAAAAATCAAAGCGCTCCACCACGCCAAAGCGTGCGCGCAGCGGAGAGGTCATCAGCGCCAGCCGCGTCGTCGCCCCCACCACGGTGAATTTGGGCAGGTTGATCTGGATATTGCGCGCGCCCGGCCCGCTGCCGACCACAATGTTGAGCGAAAAGTCCTCCATTGCCGGATAAAGTATCTCTTCGACGGCGCGACCCAGGCGGTGAATCTCGTCGATGAAAAGGATGTCGCCTTTGCGCAAATTGGTGAGGATGGCGGCTAGGTCGCCGGCCTTCTCGATGGCCGGGCCGGCGGTCACCTTGAGATTGGCGCCCATCTCGTAGGCGAGAATGTGCGACAGCGTAGTCTTGCCAAGGCCGGGCGGTCCATAAAGCAGCACATGATCGAGAGCCTCTCCACGTTGCCGCGCAGCCTCGACCAGAATCTGCATCTTGTCGCGTAGGCGCTCCTGGCCGATCATCTCGCGCAGGGAACGCGGTCGCAGCGCGTGGTCGATCTGTTGATCGCCGGGCTGGGCCGCACCGCTAAGCGCGCGGCGGACAATGTCTGTTTGCAAAGGCGATGCGCGACCGGTCGCGCTGCGTTCATCCGCCATAGGTGTACTCGTCCATTTGTTCTATAGATTGCGTGTTATTATACCAGACAAATCTCTGTACGCCATTTTGTCAGTCCCGATCTTCAAGTGGGATTGCAACGTTCACCGGGTTTTCTCGTGGAATGTGACCTCCCCGGAAGCTCCATGGAATTTAACGATGGATTCCAAGCTTTCGGAACGGTTGGGTTCATTGCGAAACATCGATTTCGAGACGAGCAATTCCGACAAGTTCCGCAGGGAGAAGCTAATGCACATTATTCTGGAATTGATCGCTACATCTGCAGAAGATTGTGCGATCATCGAGCGTATGGGCGGAGATCGCATCGAGTTGTGCTCGGCGTTGGCCCTGGGCGGGCTGACGCCCTCTGCGGCGTTGGTGCAGCGAGCGCGGGCGGCGACGCACCTGCCGCTCATGATGATGCTGCGCCCGCGTGAAGGAGGCTTCTGCTACAGCGCCGATGAGTTCGCCCAAATGGCGCTCGACTTGAAATTTGGACTGGCCGCAGGCGTGGATGGCTTTGTCTTCGGTTGCCTAGATCCGAACGGCTCCATCGACGTACGGCGCACCGCCCATCTTGTTGAACTGGCGAAGGGGGCGCAGACCGTCTTTCATCGCGCCTTCGACGTCACACCCGACCCTGCGATGGCCCTTGAGACGCTCATCGCTCTTGGCGTCACCCGCGTATTGACTTCCGGCGGGCGCTCCTCCGCTCTGGCCGGTGCAGAGCGCATCCGTCAGTTGACGGCGCAGGCCAACGGGCGCATCGAGATCATGGCCGGTGCCGGCGTGCGCAGCGAACATGTTGCCGATTTGGTGCGTCTCACCGGCGTGCGGCAAGTGCATGCTTCCGCAAGCCGGCTACAGATAGATCCCTCCACCCGCGCCAACCCTGAGCTCAATTTCGGAGGAGCGACGACGACGCAAGGCGAAGGCCATCGCACCGTGGACGCAGAGCAAATTCGTGCGCTGCGCCGCGCACTTTCCGAAAACCTCTGAAAAAATCAAACTTTCTGATTGACATCCTTTTTGTCGTCATGCTATACTCCAACTGCAAATTCCCAACAATGAATAAAATTTACATATGTGAACAATCTGGCGTCGTCATCCCTTCGTTTGCTTGATTTTAGAGAGGGAATTCGGGAGTTTCACATCTGCGTTCCAAGGAGACAGCAAAGATGAACCCACATGCACCCATAAGAAGATCGCTTCTGGCAGCCGTCCTATTGCTGGCGTTAATGCTTTCCGCCTGTGCAGTTCCGGCTCAACCGACGCCCCAGGTCGAACGGCCGACGCCGACGCCGGTGCCGGCCGAAGTGCTCGCCGCTCAGCCGTGGCGGTTAACCGACCCTTACAGCCCGCTGCCTGAACGTGCGACGCTGGTTCTGGTAAAGGGAGGGCAGGAAAATGCAGGACTTATGCCTGAAGGCGAGTCAATTGAAGACAATCGCGCCTTGCGATATATTGAGGACACTCTGAATGTGGATATCACCTTCGCCTGGATCTCACCTAGCGACAGCTTTGGCGACAAATTGAACCTTTCGATCGCCAGCGGCGACATTCCCGACATGATGATCGTGGACCCCGTGCAGCTCGAGCAGTTGACCGAGGCGGGCGCCATTGAGGACATGACGCCTTACATCGAGAAATATGCCAACACCGATCTGCTAGAGAACTGGCGACAGACGGGCAGCGTGGCGTTGACGGCTGCCACCATCGACGGCAAAATCATGGGCATCCCCAATGTACAGCCGCAAGCCGACGCCCCGATCATGGCGTGGGTGCGACAAGATTGGCTCGATAAGTTGGGGTTAAAAGGGCCGGAGACCGTAGATGACGTGGAGGCCATTGCCCGCGCCTTTATCGAGCAAGACCCGGACGGCAACGGCGCCAAGGACACCTATGGCCTGACCGGCACGCTCAACCCAGTTCAGGTGCCTTCCAACCTTCATGGCTTCGACGCCATTTTCAACGCTTACGGCGCTTTCCCCGAAATTTTCTTCCGCAACGCCGACGGACAGATCGTCTACGGTTCGGTGCAGCCGGAGACCAAGGAGGCGCTGGCGCGGCTGGCGGCGATGTACAAAGAGGGGCTGATTGACCCCGAATTCGCCACCAAGGACACCGGCAAAGCCAACGAAATCATCGTCGGCGGCAGGGGCGGCATCATGATGGGGCCGTGGTGGATTCCGTGGTGGCCGTTGGCGGATTCGGTCAGCAACGACCCGAACGCCGACTGGCAACCCTTCCTAATTAAGGACAAGAACGGCAAACACACCTTCGCCATGGGCCAATACACCTACAGCTTCGTTGTCGTCAAGAAGGGCTATCCGCATCCGGAGCTGGCGCTAAAAATCCTCAACGTGCAGAATGACCTGAGCTACGGCCTCAACGACGCGCCGCAGTACTATCCGAACTTCAACGAAATTTGGGGGCTGCTCTTCCCGCTCCCCTTCCTGATCGAGCAACCTTACGTCGTTGAGCGCATGGCGGTCGAATACAAAGAGGCGTTGGATGGCGTGCGCGATCCTGCAACCTTTAGCGACGCCATGAAGCTGGAGTTCGAGCAGATCAAGGCCGACATTGCCGCCCCTCGCAGCAATCCCTCGAACTGGGCGACGCGCATGGCGCGATTGGACGCCGCCCTATTGCTTGCTGGCGGTTACGACGAAGTGCGCACCGATCCGGTGGCCACGCGTATTCTCGCCACAGACTCCACCTGGCCTTCGCTGCAGAAGTTGGAGGAAGAGACCTTCCTGCAAATTATCACCGGCTCCCGACCGGTTGATGACTTCGATCGCTTCGTGCAGCAGTGGTATGACGGCGGCGGCGCCGCATTGCTGGAAAAGATGAATCAGGAATAAGCATCGCATCGGCTCAATCGCAGCTTGTTCGGATTGGCGCAGATAACATCTGCGCCAATCCGTTCCATTTGCGCCGTCTGCAGCCGATGGGTTTGGGGATCGCCATGTTCAAAAACACCGACCGCCTCGCCTATTATTTAATGATCCTCCCCGGTCTCGTCCTTCTCTTCGCCTTCACCTTCGTGCCGCTCTTCTACTCGGTGATTGCCTTTCAGCGCTTCAACCCTGCGCTGGGCGTGACCGGCTCGCCGTGGGTGGGGCTGGACAATATCCTATTTATGTTCACGCTGCGCGATGCCCGCCAAGTCTTCTTCAATACGGTGTTCATCGCCTCGATGAAGATCGTCTTTATGTTGCTGACGGCGGTGCTCTTCGCCCTCTTGCTCAATGAGGTGCGGATATTGACGATTCGGCGCTCGATTCAGACCATGGTCTATTTGCCGCATTTTCTCTCGTGGGTGATCCTCGCCGGCATCCTGCGCACGATCCTGGCGCGCGACGGGATGGTCAACAATTTACTCGGCCTTTTTGGCATTGGGCCGATCTATTTTCTAGGCCAACCGGACCTTTTCCCATGGGTGATCATCTTTAGCGATGTGTGGAAAGAATTTGGCTTTGAGGCTATTGTCTTTTTGGCTGCGTTGACCGCCATTGACCCCACCTTATACGAAGTCGCAGAGTTGGATGGCGCCAATCGTTTTCAGAAAATGTGGTACATCTCGATCCCCGGCATTGCGCCAGTGATCGTGCTGGTGGGCAGCCTGAGCATCGGCAATATCCTCAACGCCGGCTTCGATCAGATCTTCAATCTGTACAGCCCAATCGTCTATTCGACCGGCGACATCATTGACACGTACGTTTATCGCATCGGCCTAATCCAAGGGCAATACAGTCTTGGAACTGCGGTGGGGCTGTTCAAGACGGTGGTGGCGCTCATCTTGATCGGGGTTTCCTACTGGATCGCCGGGCGATACGCCAATTACCGGATCTTCTAATCTGCAGGAGACGACATGTTTGCGCGTAGCAGAGTCGACCGCATCATCGATTGGATCATCACCATCTTACTGCTCATGGTGGGTGTCTCCACCTTGTTGCCGCTGATCAACACCCTGGCGATCTCGCTGAGCGACAGGGCGGCGGTGAGCGGGGGTATGGTGGGGTTGTGGCCTGTCGGCTTTAATCTGAACGCCTACGCCTACATCTTGCAAGATGAAAAATTTTGGCGGGCGTTTGGCGTCTCGGTTTGGCGCGTGGCGGTGGGCGGCGCGCTCAATTTCGCACTGGCAGTGCTCACGGCCTTTCCCCTCTCACGCACGGCTCGTGCCTTTCCGGGGCGAGACTTTTTTATGTGGCTTTTTGTCTTCGGCATGATTCTGAACGTCGGTATTGTTCCCTGGTATCTCACGATCGCCGGCTACGGCCTGATCGACAATCTCTGGGCGCTGGTGTTGCACGGCGCCGTGCCGATCTGGAATGTTATTATTTTGATGAACTTCTTTCGCAACATTCCTAGGGAGCTGGAGGAGGCGGCGCGCATCGACGGCGCAGGCCCCTGGCAGCTGCTCTGGAGTATCTATTTACCCACTTCGCTTCCTGCCCTGGCGACCATTACGCTTTTCAGCATCGTGGGACATTGGAACTCATTCTTTGATGGTCTGATTTTGATGAACAACCCCAATAATTACCCGCTGCAAACCTACATTCAGCAGTTGGTTATCGCCGACCGGCCTGCGCTGCACGGCGGGCAAGCGCGTTTGCTCGCCGAACTCTCCAACGCCACGCTCAACGCCGCCAAACTGTTTGTGGCGATGATCCCGATCCTGCTGATTTATCCCTTCCTGCAGCGTTACTTTGTGCGCGGCATCATGTTGGGCGCGGTGAAGGAATAAAAGCGTTGCTAACCATAGAGCCGGGTGTAATGATATAGGTTGCTGAGGATCAGCTGAATATATAGCCTCGGCTCCGCAAAAGTGAGCTGTTCGACGAAGAGCGCGTCGTCCGGGCCAAAGCGCTTGCGCCAGGCGTCGGCGTTGCCGGGGCCGGCGTTGTAGCCGACCAGCGCCGAGATCAGATTGCCGCCCAGATAGCTCCGCGCCCAGTCCAGATAATAGGCGCCGAAGCGCAGATTGATCACCGGACGATAAATAATGTCGTTGGTGTATTCGGGATGACCGACGCGCTGCGCGATCCACTGTCCTGTATCGGGAATGATCTGCGCCAGTCCTTGCGCCGCCGCGGTCGAGCGAGCGCCTTCCTCAAACAGGCTCTCCTGGCGAATTAGGCTGTAGTAGAGAAGCGGGTCAAGGTTGTGAGCGCGCGCCTCGCGCTCGATCAGCTCGGCGAAGGGACGCGGGTAGGAAAGCCGCTGCAAAAAGGCCGGCGCGTTCTCCACCCATCCTGCCGGGCTGAGCTGTAACAGCCGCATGGCGCTCAGAATGCTCAACCGATACGCCCCCAGTTGTGCGAATTCCAGGCTCAACGGATAGAGTGCAGCCGCACTGTCGCGATGACGCTGATAGACGCGTTCCAGCGCAATCAGCGCATCCTCGCGTTGATCGAGTTCGAGCAACAGCCGCCCCTTGGCCAGGTCTGGATCGTTTGCGATGGCTATCGGCAGCGCTCGCACCTGCTCCACAGACAGGCCAAGCCAGTTCGCCAGCCAGCGTTCGGCGAAGGCCTGGCTGCCGTCGTCGCCGGGAACGCGGCTGGCTGGACCGGCGACCTCGCGAATGCGCGTCAACATGGCGGCGTCGGTCATGGCGACACCTTTCAGGGCATAGTGCGAGAGGATGCCAAAGTAGATGTCGGGCGCACGATCCACGACCGCCTGCCACGTGGCGCGCGCTGCCTCGGTTTGTCCGGCCGCCGCCTGGCTGCGCCCCAGCCAGTAGCCGACGGCGTCCCAACGATAGTCTGGATAGCTGCGCTGCAGCCTTGTCAGCGCCTCGACCGCCTGCTCATAGAGGCCAAGGGCGAAGGCGCCAAAGCCGAGCGTGTAGAGTGCCTGCGGCGCACGCTCGCTGGCCGGGAAGCCGTCCGCCAGCGCCAGAAAATCGACCGCCGCCTCGATGTGGTTGCCCTCCGCCAGCGCGCGGCGGCCGCTCTGCCAGAGCGCTTCCGGCGCCAAAGGGTCGTTGGGAAAGTCGCGCGCAAAGGTGCGGTAGGTGCGCCGGGCGCCGACGGCGTCGCCCAAACCGGCCTGCGCCGCCGCCTTGTCGAGCCACGCCTGGCCGAAACAGGTGCAATCGGGATATTCGGCGATTACGCGTTCAAAGGCGGCCAGTGCCTCGCTGAAATTGCGCACGCCGAGGTAGGACTGTCCTAACTCGTGCAGGGCCTTGCCAACGCGTGCATCGGTCGGATCGACGCTTTCTAGATAGGCTCGATAGGCGTTGATGGCGGGAAGATATGCCTCCGCCTTGAGGTCGATATAGCCGCGCAGATAGAGATCGAAGGGGACGTTGCGGTTGACCAGCTCGATCAGCGCCAGGTAGGCGTTGTAGTGCTCCGGCGCTTCGGCAGTGGCGGCGCGCCAGCGCTCGATGGCGCCGTCGAGCTCCCCGGCTGCGGCCAGCGCCTGTCCTGCTCTGTAGAAAATCTGGGCGCGATAGCCGGCGTTTTCCGCAACGGAAAGAATTTCATCGTACACGGCTGCTGCCTGCGCCGGTCGCCCGCTGTCCAGATGCGCCTGCGCCAGGGCTTCGAGCACGCGCACGCGTGCCACGCGGTCGCCGGCGGCCTCTGCGGCGCGGCGAAAGGCGGCGTCAGCGCTCTCGATATCGTTTAGCGCAAGGTAGGCGCGCGCAATGCGGGGCTGCACCGCCTCGTTCATCCAGGGATACGCCTCCAGGAAGCGCCAGTACGCCGCAATCGCTTCGCTGTATCGTCCCATGCCGAGCAGCGCTTCTGCGCGCAGAAAGTGTTCTTTTTGGCCGAATTGACCGGGATCTGCCCCGGCGCTCGCCAGCAAGGTGTCGAGCTGGTCAAAAGTCGCCAGCGCTTCGCCGTAGCGTCCTTCGCCCAAATAGGCGCGGCCCAAATCATAGAGCGCCTCGGCGCGGCGCGCAGCGTCCACCGCAACGTCGGCGATGACCTGGTTTAGCGCCATGCGCGCGGCGTCATAGTCGCCGTAGCGAATGAACCGGCGGCCGAGTTCAAGCGCATCACCGGCGTTTGTCGCCAGCGCGTTTGCGGTCACTGCCGGCGGATCGGCCTCTGCAGCGGCGTGCTGCGCTGCGGTAGGCTCCGGCGTAGGCGTAGGCAGCCGCAGCGCGACCCCTGGGTCAGGCGAAGGCGTCGATGCTGCAACGCTTTCCGCATTCGATGCCGCTGCGCCGTCGATGGCGACAGGCGTCGGCGTAAACGTCGGCACGAGCCGGGCGGTGGATGCTGTGGTCGGCGTGGGCGAAGGCAACTCCTCTCCACCGCAGCCCGCAGCCAGCAGCAGAATGACGAACAGAACGAGCCACTTCATATGGGTGATCAACGAGTTTTGCATCGGTTGTGTTCCGAATTCTTCAGCTCAGCTTCCGGCTATGGTATCATCCCTTGCAAGATTCGTAAACGAATGAGCTATCGAAGTTGAACAGGTGTTCGCTTATGTCTATGACGACTGTCGCCCGGCCGGAAGAGACCGCCTTCGAGTTGGTGGTCGGCATGGAAGTGCACGCCCAGGTGCTGACGCAATCTAAGATGTTTTGTCGCTGCGCCACCGACTATCAGGGCGCGCCGCCCAACACGCGCACCTGCCCGGTCTGCCTGGCCTTGCCGGGTGCGCTGCCGGTGATCAACCGCGCAGCGGTGGAGGCGACCATTCGCACCGGGCTGGCACTCAACTGCCGCATCAACGAAACCGCCCTCTTCGCGCGCAAGAACTATACCTATCCCGATCTGCCGAAGGGTTATCAGATCAGCCAGTACGAGCTGCCGCTGTGTGCCGACGGCTATCTCGAAATCGACCTTGAAGACGGCTCGACCAAGCGCGTGCGCATCCGTCGCGTACATCTGGAGGAAGACACCGGCCGCTCTGTGCATGAAGGCGGGTACTCTTACATCGACCTGAACCGCGCCGGTGTGCCGCTGATGGAGATCGTCACCGAGGCGGACATTCACAGCCCGGAGGAGGCGTACGCCTATCTGACGCGACTGCGCGCGACGCTGCGCGCGCTGGGCGTCAGCAGCGGCGACATGGAGAAAGGTGCGCTGCGCTGTGAGCCGAACGTCAGCGTGCGCACGTTGGCGCAGAAGGCGCGTGGGGAGTACGGCGTCAAGGTGGAGGTGAAGAATCTGAACAGCTTCCGTTCGGTACGCAACGCCATCGCCTATGAAATGGAGCGACAGATCGCCATTTTGCGTGCCGGCGGCATGATAGAGCAGGTCAACATGGGTTGGGACGAGGTGCGGCAGTGCACCGTGCTGCAACGCGGCAAGGAGGACGCGCACGACTATCGCTACTTCCCGGAGCCGGACCTGCCGCCGTTGCGTATCCCGCGCGAGGAGGTGGAGCGATTGGCCGCCACGCTGCCCGAACTGCCGGCGGCCAAACGCAACCGCTACGAGCAAACGTGGGGCATGCGTCGCATCGAGGCAAACATCCTC
>JANWYX010000389.1 GCA_025055055.1 Caldilinea sp.
GACGGGTTGCGGCAGCGGGCTTTGCGGCTGAACGATGGGATTGCCGAAGGCGTCGGTGGGAACCGGCGGCGGTGCGTTGGGGTCGAGCGTTGGGATGACGCCGGGCGCCCCCGGCGTGGGTGTGACGCCGGGGCCAAAGCCGCAGCGATCCTGCGCTTCGCCGGGCGTTCCATCGGTGGTCAACTCGACCAGGCGAAAACAATAGGCGACGCCGGGCTGCATTCCCCGTGTAACGGGAAAATGATACTGCGCCGGCGTCGACGGCCCACCTTTCGCAGGCAAAAAACCGATGCGATGGTAGGCGATGTCCGGCTCGTCGGCGCGCTTACACTGGATCTCGAAGCCTTGCACGTTGAATTCGCTGCGCGTGCCCCACTGCAGTATCACCGAAGCCGGGTTGGAGATCACATAAAAATAGCTCAGCTCGATAGCAGCAGACGCAGGCTGCGCCACCAAGATTAAGATGACGAGCGCCAGCCCGCCGAGAGTCATCCAGATTCCGAACAGGGGAGGCAACGATGAACTGCGACACTGTTTTAACTCGGTGCGAGGAAGCGCCACAGAGTCTTGCGATCGAGCCGATTTCAGCGGTTCACAGTCATTCATGAGTAAATTTTATCACGTTCATAACAAGAAAAGTATACGTTTTTCGGTGTATTGCGCTTCCGCCAGGCGCCTTATTGCGTCCCTTCCGTCGGCTCGTTATTCTCTTCCTCTGTGCGTTCGGCTCGACGCTCCCGCCCAGTCTCATTTCCGAAAGTGGCTGCTAGACCTTGAAGAAAGCTCTGTTGTTCTGCATTGGAGAGCCTTGCCGATGGGTGCATGAGCAGATAAATCGGGGGTGGCATCGAACCATTCTGCACTGCTTCCACTGCATCGTCGCTCTCGTTCTTTGCACGTCCCCATTCCGACACGTTGAATGCTACACGTCCCTCATCGACATCGCGTTGGATAAGCCATGAGACCGGCGCAATGTTGCTGTACCACGGCCAGGCAGTTTCATTGCTGTGGCAGTCGCCGCAGGCCCGAAAAAATAGCTCCCTTGTCTTAGGGCTGTCCCATCTTGGCTCGGCTATCACCGGAGGATTTTGGTGTGCTCGACCGTAAGGAATCAGCTGAATGAGAACACCAAACAAGATAACCAATCCGACGCCTATCCGTAGAACGGTTTTCACGAGGAAGGCACGACGATTGGACATTGAAAGCCTCCATGAACATAAATAGGCATCTAGGGAATCCAGTCATTGTCGCGCCAAGTAAGAAATATCGGCGGCGATGTCGGCTTTGGGCGCGTCGTGGGCGAAAATTTCGCGCAGGTTGTTTTGCTTATCGATCACATAGACAAAGGCCGTGTGATCGACCAGATAATCGGCGGCGCTTTGCGAAGCGACCGTTGTATTTTTTTCGGCGTATACACCGTACTCCTTTTTGACGCGCTCCAGTTCATTCTCGGGAATATAAACGCCGTAAAAAGCGGGATTGAAGGCGCCCACGTAGGCAGCCAATCGTTCAGGCGTATCGCGCTCCGGATCCACTGTGACAAAGATGAATGCCGTCTGCGCACGCTCTTCTTCCTTGAGCATCTCATAGACACCCTTCATATTGGCCAGCGTCAGCGGGCAGACATCTGGGCAAAAGGTGTAGCCGAAGAACACCACCTTGACGCGGCCTTGCAAATCGGCCAGATCGAAAGGCGTGTTGTCCTGTTTGATGCCCTGAATCGGAGGAGCCGGAATCACCGGATTGTAGGGAGTGCCGCGCAGTTTATATTCTTGTGCGCAGCCGCCTGTTATAAAAGAGAGGGTCAGGAGCAGAACCAAGGCGATTCGCCGAACTTTGCATTCTACACACGAGCAGCGGAAAAGTTTAAACGAATTGCGCTTCATCGCTTTCTTCACTTTGCAATAGTGCAACCAACACGTCACAAAATTCTCGTTGACAGGCGGTTGCCAACGAACTATTATACCACACGCGCATCTCATAAGTGAGCGCCGTTGTAAGCGCTGCGTATCGTGCCTGCCCGGCGGGGGTTTCGTCGTCCGCCAGCATCTCATATTCAGGATAACGGCTCAGCCATTCGCTCAGGTTCCCTTCCGCCTGCATCGGTCGCGGCCCCCATTGTGCCTGCAGCTCCCATTCGTCATCGAAGATCAGGAACTGCGGCAGCACCCATTCCTCGACGACGCTCAATGCGTCGACTCCCGGCAGCAGGGAAACCAGCGGCGTCAGATCCCGGCTTTCGGAAAGCACATGCAATTGCATGCGCGGGGAGGCGTCCACCATACGTGCGATGATCGGCAGCACGGCGATGGTGTCCGGGTCTTCATCGGTCACCACCGCCAGAATGTTCAAGGGTTCTTCATAGGTGTTCAACTTCAGCTGCAGGGAAGGCTCTAGGCGGGTTTCAGCGTAGCGCATTCGCAACAGGCGATTGCGCTCTTCTTGCAGCTCACAGTATTCCCTAAAGGTAAGACAACCTTCAAACGCCACCAGTTTATCCTCTGGCAATATCGGCGTTGCATCGACCATCATTTCTCCTCCGTTATCGATTTTTCTCGGTTCCTGCGCAACGTGCGCTGCCGGCTTGCCTAGAAGCCGCTCGTCGCATCTGGAGGTCCATAGGAACCAGTGCTTTCACTATATCACAGGCGGTGCAGACTTTACATGCCGCCGAAGTGAACGATTGCCGGAGCGGGGGAGATCACCGATACGTCTCTTTCTGGCTGTTCCGCCGATGTCTCTTGCGCAGCGAGCGCCTCGACTCGACGTTTGAGCAGGCGATGCAAGTGCTCTGCGCCGACGATCGTCGCGTTGTGAAGCCCCCAATCCAGCGGCGCCAGCAAAAAAGGACGGTTTTGGTCACCGCCGAGTCCGCCATGATAACCGACCAACTCCTCGAAGGCGCACCCTTCATCGGCGACGGGATCGTAGAAGCTGTTGATCAGCAGATCCGGCGCGTTGTCGTATAGATCGACGCGACGCAGCAGCATAGGCGCATTGCAGGAAAAATTGGCAAGCGGATTCTCGCCCTCGACACGGTCATGCGCCAGATAATAGACACCTTGCGCACCGAGCGCCAATGGGCCATGCTGCTCTGAACGCACAAGCACAAAGCCGACGCCTGGATGTTGCACAAGCCCTTCGATCAAACCGGGGAAGCAAGCTTCCATCTCTTCCAAGCTCAGCCGGTGACGCCAACCGGTGAAATAGACCAGCCCCAGATTGCCGGACGCCAGCACGATCGCCTGAGCATCTTTTGCAGCGACGCGGCGCCCCTTGCGCTCTTCCCGCAACCTTTCAAACTCCGGTCCGACCGTGACCTGACCGTCTTCGACGCGTTTGCGCGTGGCGGTGCGCACGAGGCGCCCAAGCACGGTGGGCGCCTCCTGTTGCGCCATATCGCTCACGAGGGCGGCGACGTGGCCCCAGTCTTCATTGGTTTGCAGCCGTTCATGAATGCGAAGCTCTTCGGGCAGCAGGCGCTCGATCAGCTCCTTCAGGGTCAGTCCGTAGCGTTGCTTGAAGGTTGCGCCTTGCGTTTGACCGTGGTCGGAAAGCACAACGATCTGATAAGGGCGATCGCCTTCTGCGATGGCGCGCTCGATGCGGGCGAACGCGCGGTCAAGCTGACGAAGCACCTGCAACGCATCGTGGTCCGCCACGCCCGCATGGTGGGCAACCTCGTCATATGCGGCGAAGGTGGCGTAGATCACGTCGGCCTCGCCCCACAAGACGTCCGAGATCAGGGTGTCGACCGTAATGTCGCGCAGAAGCACGGTCGAAGCGGCGCGCAGCAGCGGATACAGGCCGCGCCGGCGCTCCGGCAGGCGCGGCTGCACATCTTGGCGCAGTTGGCGCCTGCGTCCGCGCACCTCGCGCACCATATCGACGCCCATCAATGTGAGTGTGCGCACGAAGTTATATGGGTTGGAAAAAAAGGCGAAGTAGGAGGATGTAAAAATTCCTCGGACATCCATCGCCAGGCTATAGGTGAGCACGGCATCCTCGGCGTCGCCGCTGAAGAGATTGGCGCGGCTGCGTCCATGGCGATGCAGAAGACCACAGCCGTCGGAAATGCGCCGTTCGATGGCCCTAGCGTCGCGCGGCCGGTTGGCGGTGATGATGCGTGCACCCTCGCTTTTCTCGACCCAACGAAAGGCCGGAATGTTAAAGTTGTTGCCGTGCAGGATGCCGGCCTGCGCTGCGCCGGTCTGACTGGAGAGATCGGTCTCCCAGGCGATCAGTCGATGGCTGCCGTTCTTGAGCATGCGCTCCAACGTCGGCATGTATCCGCCGGCGATGGCTCGTCGCAGCACAGACTCCGACAGGCCGTCAATTTCCAGAAAAAGGACGCCAGGGGTTTGTCTCGGCGGACGGCGCAACGGCATGCGCCGCATTGTACGCTGTAAGACCGCCCGATAAAACGAGGCGTCTTCATCGATCGTGAGCAATGAAGAAGCGGTGACATTTATTAACGCCACGATCAGGGCGGTCAGGAAGGCATGGAAGTAGTTGTCGAAATGGACGCCCTCCACCAGTTGGCTGCCGAGCCAAAAGGTTAGCCCGTTGAGCGCCAGACTGAGGAAGCCGAAGCTCAATACCAGGAAAGGGAGCGTCAGCCGCGCCAGCAAGGGCCACAGCAACGCGTTGGCGAAGCCGACGAACACCACGAACTGCAACGCCGACCAGAAATCCGCCAGATGCACGCCTTCTAACGAAGATGCGACGGCGAGGATTGTCAAGAGCTCGATGCCACCGATCAGCATCGTGCGCCCGAACCAGCGCACGATGGCCGGCCGTTCCCGATACGCCGAGGCGTTCATTCCAGAACAATCAACACAGCGTTCTGTTCAACCCGTTGCCCTGGAGAGACCAAGATCGCCTTCACCACGCCGGAGCGCATCGAACGAATTTCATTCTCCATTTTCATGGCTTCCAGAATCACGAGCGGCTGTCCCTCCTCGATGGCGTCGCCGGGATTGACCAGCGTTTTGATGACCAGACCGGGGATCGGCGCCGTGATCGCAAGCTCCCCTTCAGGCAGCGTGGGCAATTTGCGCGCCTGGTTGAGTCGACGGCTGCGCTCATCCTGCACCTGCACCTGAAATTGATGGCTGCGGATCGAGACCGTATAGTTGAAGCGATCCGATGTAACCAGCATTTCGTAGCTTTTGCCGCCGAAAAGAACACTGTACAGCTCCGGCAGGCCGCTGCGCACGATGTCAACGTCGACCGGCTCGCCGTTGAGCAGCACCCGGCCGTCCGCAATGTCCACTTCGTATTCGTTGTTGCCGATGCGTGCGTAGTACTTCACCATCGCCCCCTTTGTGCGCGCATGCGTCCTGCCAGTTTCCAGTGATTGGCGCCATTTCCGTCAACGAGAGGCTGCCGCATCGACGCGACGGCCTGCCGTCCTTTTTCATGTTCGATCATGGCGGCGACAACCGCCGCCAACCGCTCATGCTCAACCGGAACCGGCGCGCGTGCGCCGATGCGTCTCCGGCTCAGAAAGCCGGTGTCGAAGGTGCCCCAGATGAATTCAGTGCTGTCCATGATCTCTTGGTGAAAAGGAATGCAGGTTTTGATGCCGGCGATGCGATATTCATTCAACGCGCGACGCATGCGCAGGATCGCCTCCGCCCGATTCTCGCCGTAGACGATGAGCTTGGCGACCATCGGATCATAATACAGGGTGACCTCGCACCCTTCGTAGAGGCTGCTTTCAACGCGCACACCGGGGCCGGTCGGCTCTTTGAGATA
>JANWYX010000429.1 GCA_025055055.1 Caldilinea sp.
TCCTATTGTGGCGTCGTCGGTTTGAAACCTTCCTATGGTCGCGTCAGCCGCTACGGCCTGGTCGCCTACGGCAGCAGCCTTGACCAGATCGGCGTGCTGACCAAAGACGTGCGCGACGCAGCGCTGGTGCTCACCGTGATGGCTGGCCATGACCCGCACGACAGCACCTCGATGCCTGCGCCAACGCCCGATTACCGGGCTGCATTGACCGGCGACGTGCGTGGGCTGCGCATCGGCCTGCCGGAGGAGTACTTTATCGCCGGCGTGCAGCCGGAAGTAGAGGCCGCCGTGCGTTGCGCCCTCGACGTGCTCGTCGATTTGGGCGCCGAAGTGCGGCCGGTCTCCTTGCCCAACACCGACAAGGCGCTCCCTGTTTATTACCTGGTGGCGACCGCCGAGGCCAGCGCCAACCTGGCGCGCTTCGACGGGGTACGCTACGGCTACAGCGCCGGCGCCGACAGCATCCTGGAAAATTATCGCCTGTCGCGCGGGCAGGGCTTCGGCGCCGAAGTCAAGCGGCGCATTATGTTGGGAACCTATGCCCTCAGCGCGGGTTACTACGATGCATACTACTTGAAGGCGCAGCAGGTGCGCACCTTGATCAAGCAAGACTTTGAGCGGGCGTTCGAGCAGGTTGACGTCATCGCAAGCCCGGTGGCGCCGACGACGGCCTTCCGCCTGGGCGAAAAGACCGACGATCCGCTGGCCATGTATCTGAGCGACGTTTTTACCATCACGCTCAACCTGGCCGGCATGTGTGGAATCAGTGTGCCGTGTGGCTTCGATCGGAATGGGCTGCCGATCGGGCTGCAGCTTATGGGGCCGCACTTTGGCGAAGAGATTGTACTGCGTGTGGCGCACGCCTATGAGCAGGCGACGGATTGGCGCCACCGGCAGGCTCCACTTTCGATAGAGGCGTAAGGAAGGGTGTCATGTGCTATCCGATCGGCGCCGGCGTAGGAGGGATGGCCACAGCGTATTGCCGGCAACCTGCGGCGTAGGCCGGGCTGCAGGTTGTGAGCGGCGCTCACCGGTTTTCAGCTGTGAAGATGTGGATGGCGATCATCTGCATCTCGGTAGGAGTCATTTGCCAATCTCTGCGAATCCAGGATTAGAAAGGCGTCGATCCGATGAAAACGTTCTCTGTCTTTCCCAAAACCGAGTCTTCCCATTTTGCCGAGCATCATGAAGCGCGCACAAACGGTCATCACCCTGCTTCAATGCGTCCTTTGGCAAGCCGCCTGAGCCGGCGCGTGCTTGCCGTCCCCCCCTCTGGGATTCGAAAATACTTCGACATTGCCGCCACGATGGAGGACGTCGTGAGCCTCGGCATCGGCGAGCCCGACTTCGTCACGCCGCCGCCCATTCTCCAGGCCGGCATCCAGAGCCTGCAGCGCGGGCGCACATCGTACACATCCAACTCCGGCCTTTACGAGCTGCGCAAGGCGGTGGTGGACAATCTACAACGACGCTACGGCGCCGCTGCGTATGACCCGGAAAAAGAAGCGCTGATCACGGTGGGCGTCAGCGAAGCGATGTATCTGGCCATGCAGGCCATCCTCGATCCGGGGGATGAGGTGATTGTGCCGCAGCCCTGCTTTGTTAGCTACACGGCGAGCGTAATCCTGGCGGGTGGAACCGTTGTGGACCTCCCCACTTGCGCAGAAGACAACTTCGAGGTGCGTCCCGAAGCGATCCGAGCCGCTATCACGCCGAGAACCAAAGCGCTGCTGATCGGCTTTCCCTGCAATCCCACCGGCGCTGTGATGGATCGGGCGGGGTTGCTGGAGATCGCCCGCATCGCCGAAGAGCACGACCTGATCGTGATCTCCGATGAAATCTATGACCGTCTCGTCTACGGTGGACATCGGCACGTCATGTTTGCGTCGCTGCCGGGCATGGCGGCGCGCACCATCCACCTGGGTGGCATGAGCAAAGACTACGCCATGACCGGCTGGCGCATCGGCTATGCAGTGGGGCCGGCGGACTTGATCGGCGCCATGCGCAAGATTCATCAATACCTCATCATGTCGGCGCCGACGACCGGGCAGGAGGCAGCGCTGGCAGCTTTCAACGACCCGGCAACCGAGGAGTATGTGCAGCAGATGGTGGAGAGCTACGACCGTCGCCGGCGCCTGATTCATCAGGGGCTGAACGAGATCGGGCTGGAGTGCTTTGAACCCAAGGGCGCCTTCTACGTCTTTCCGAGCATTCGCTCCACCGGCATGAACGAACATGAATTTTGCGAACGTCTCCTCCTTGAGGAACACGTCGCCGTAATTCCCGGCAGCGCCTTTGGCCGCGGTGGGGAAGGGCACATCCGCTGCGCCTATGCCGCCAGCATCGAGCACATTGAAACTGCACTAGAACGCATGTATCGATTCGTGCGCAGACACGGATAGAAGTAAAAGCGACGCTTTCCGGGAAGTCTCCTGAAAATGAACAAACTCCTCCGGCAATGTGTAGGCGCGGCTCATAGCTGCGCCTACACATTCATTCGCAATTGCTTCGCCTGCCCGCACTTGCTTGGCCAATCCTGCCGAGGAGCTTGGAACTTCCTGGTAGGCGGGTTGGCCGCGCATGTCTAGGTTTTCGGCAGTTGAAACTCGATCTCTCCGCCTCTTTTCGTATTAAGGCGTTTTGTCTCGGTCCTCCCGTTCCGCTCGCCTGATTTCATCGACCAGACGTAGCTTGAAGATCTCGAGAAAGAGGGCCGGCTGCTTGAAATTCTGAATTTCAATGCGGCGATTCAGCGCTGCGATCTCTTCCTCCCATGCGACGAGCTGACGCTGCCATCGTTGTTCGAGCGTGGTACGAGCGGCGTCTGTCCTGGCGGCTGCTGAGGCCACACGGTGCGCCCTCACCTCTTGGCGCACTCTGCTGCGAAAACGCTCAATTTCGGCCAACACCTGATTGCGTTCGCCGATCCAGGCCGGCGCCAGGCCGTTGTTCTTCAGCAAGGAGTTGGCCATCTGCATGTCGGCCGGCACATACGGCTGCGGCGTGAGGTCGAGCGGCTTACCTTTGCCCGGCAGGTTGTCAAACTTGCCCTCGCGCATGGCCTCCTCGATGCATTGGCTGATCAGATCGCGCCACTGTTCTGGGGTGCGATGGCCGGAGGACTCCTGCGGCTCCTGCTGGACAGTTTCTTCTCGCCGCCGTCGATACTCTTCGGCGCGCTGTTTGGGATTCGAGATTTTTTTGCTCATCAGATAACGCCTTTCTTGCGCAATCGCCTTCTTGCGCAATCGATCGTATGGCCGGAGTCGCAACTATGCAAGGAAAGCTCTCACGATTTTCGCCCGAGGAGCATTGCGTTCCACCGGCGCCGCTTCCGAAGAATTTAAAAGCAAGCTCCTTATTCCTTTATATAGGCCTTGCCCAAAGCCGCGGGCGCCATGCTGCGGCTATCGCCTCGCAACAGCACGAGCAGTGTCAAAACATAGGGCAACATGAGCAATAATTCGTAAGGGACAGCGCCCAAATTGAGGGCCTGAATGCGGAACTGAAGCGCAGTGGCAATGCCAAAAAGAAAGGCGCCGGCAAAAGCCCGCTCCGGTCGCCAGCGTGCAAAGATGACCAGCGCCACTGCAATCCATCCTCGTCCGGCAGTAATGCCCTCGTTGAAGATGCCCAACTGGGCTACGGTCAACACAGCCCCGCCCAACCCGGTCAGCGCTGCGCCCAAGAGCACCGCCGTATAGCGGACAACCGCCACATTCACCCCCGATGTCTCGGCCGCTCCCGGATGCTCTCCTACGGCCCGAATATTCAACCCCCAAGTGGTCTGATATAAAAAGAAGAGAGAAGCCAGCAACAGAAACAAGCTGCCGTAGGTCACCGGGTCAAGATTGAAAAATATCGGCCCGATGACGGGCAACTCTGAGAACCCCGGAATCGGTATGGACGGCATGGTTGTGACACGGGCTGTCAGAGAGCTGAACTGTTGGCGATAGATATAAGTAGTGACCCCTTGCCCAAGGATCACCAACATGATGCCGGTCACAACTTGGTCGGTCTGTAAGGAGACTGCGAAGACGGCCATGATCAGCCCCATGAGCGCGCCGGCGAGCAAACCGGCGCCGAGGCCCAGCCAGGGCGCAACCCCCACCAGCCAGGGAGAAGCGGTCTGCTCAACGGCGTAGGCGGCGAGAAATCCTGCAAGCGCGCCGACCAGCATTATCCCCTCCAGCCCCAAGTTTAAAACGCCTCCTCGCTCGGTGATGATCTCGCCCAGCGCCGCCAGAAAAATCGGAATGGCGAGGCGAATGCCGGAGATGAGCAGCGTGGTCAAGAACGTCAACGTTAAGAGAGAGCTCCAGTCCGCCATCCATTCCCTCAATTTCTCGTCATCTACTCCCAATCCAACGCCGAGTCGACGCGTCTGCGGCGAGCACAAAGAGCACCACCAGCCCTTGGATCACTTGAGCGAGGGCCATAGGCAAACCGTAGAGGCTGTGCATGGTCTGGGCGCCGATGGTGAGCGCAGCGAAGAAGAGCGAAGCCATCAACACACCTGCAGGATGAAGCCGGCCCAGGAGAGCCACCAAAATCCCGCTAAAGCCATAACCGCCCAGGATCCCTGCCTTGAGTCGGGTATGAAGCGCGCCGACCTCCATGATTCCTGTCAAACCGGCCAGTGCGCCGCTGAAAAGCAAAGCAAAGACGATGCCCCGGCTCACATTCATTCCTGCATAGCGCGCCACCGTCTGGCTGGCGCCAATGGCTCGGATGCGAAAGCCTAAAGGCGTCTTCCAGAGGAGCAGATAGACCAAGGGCGCCAGTCCCAGCGCAATGAGAAAGCCTACGTGAATGCGGGTGTCCCCTAGAGTTGGTAAACGCACTGACCGAATCAGCTGGACGCTCTGCGGCAGGAAGCTGTCCGGATCTTTCAGAGGGACCCGCACCAGATAGAGCAGAAAGTATTCGGCGATATAGTTGAGCATTAGAGTGGAGATGATTTCGTTAATTTGAAAACGCAGCTTGAGGAAAGCCGCCACCGCAGCCCAGAGCGCGCCGCCCGCCAGGCCCGCCAGCAACATCAGAGGGATCACCAGCGGAGGCGGTGCAATCGCCTGTAGGCTCAGGCCGACCACTGCGCCGGTCAAGGCCCCCATCAGATACTGCCCCTCCCCGCCGATATTCCAGACCTGCGCTCGAAAAGCTACGGTTAGCCCCAAGCCCATCAGCAGTAAAGGTGCAGTTTTGAGCAATGTTTCCGTTAAAGCCCGTTGACTGCCGAAGGCGCCTTGGAACATAGCCCAATAGGCTGCCACAGGGTCGGCCCCGGAGAGGAGGATCAGGATGGCGCCGGCCAACAACCCCAGGACGATGCCCACGAGGGCAGCCAGCAACGACGCGCCCCGACGGAGCCAAGCCGCCCGCCGACCGGGAGGGAAGGGACCCGCCGCCGGTTCAGACTGGACGGTGACCGGAGAGGATGAAACCGAGTCGCTCACAACTAGGCCCTCTATAGGAGATGAGGGGGTGTTCCCCCCATCATCAGCCCCAGTGCTTCCACACTCACTCCCGCGGCCGGACGCTCTCCAACGATCCTCCCTTGGTAGAGCACTACGATGCGGTCGCTCAGAGCAAGAATCTCATCCAGCTCGGTGGAGATGAGCAGAATGGCCATCCCCTCGTCGCGCCGGCGCACGAGCTCCCGGTGCACGTACTCAATCGCTCCCACGTCTACTCCTCGGGTAGGTTGGGCCACCAATAGCACCCGGGGGCCATGGGCGATTTCTCGGGCCAACACCACTTTCTGGGCGTTGCCGCCTGACAGCGTAGCGACCCGGGCATCCACAGACGAGGTGCGCACGTCAAAGGTCTGAGCCAGTCGCCGAGCATGGGAGCGCAGAGCGCTCATATCCAGTAGACCGCGCCGAGTGAAAGGCGGCCGATCCACGGTAACAAGGGCCAAATTCTCAGCCACGCTGAAATCGCGCAACAGCCCCATCCGATAACGGTCCGAAGGGACGTGCCCTAGGCCGGCCTCGATGATATCGCGAGGCATGCGGCCGGTCACATCCCGGCCACACAGTTCGATACGCCCGGCCGAGACGGCTCGCAGCCCCCGCAGCGCCTCTTCCAGCTCTCGTTGGCCGTTGCCTTCCACCCCGGCGACGCCTACGATTTCGCCGGCCCGCACCGTCAAATTCACCCCTCGTAAGGCGGGCAACCCACGGTCATCCTTAGCGTGAAGGTTTTCGATGCGCAGAAGCACTTCCCCGGGCGTGGCCGGCGCTTTCTCCACCCGAAGCATCACCTCCCGCCCCACCATCATGCGGCTCAGAGCCTGGGCCGTGGTTTGGGCAGTCAACACAACATCCACCAGCCGCCCATCCCGCATGACTGCAATGCGATCGCAGACCTCCATCACTTCCCGGAGCTTGTGGCTGATAAAGATGATGGAGCGTCCGTCGGCGGCTAACGTGCGTAGAATGGCCAGCAGCTCGTCCACCTCTTGCGGCGTAAGCACTGCGGTAGGCTCATCTAGGATGAGAATCTCGGCGCCCCGGTAAAGGGCCTTGAGAATTTCCACCCGCTGCTCTTGACCCACAGAAAGTTGCCAAACCGGCACGTGAGGATCGACCTGCAGCCCATACTGTGCCGAAAGCTCTACAATTCGCCGGGCCACAACCCGACGGTCGGCCAACAGAGGGTGCCGTGGGGAAGGCTGTCCCAACATCAGGTTTTCTGCCACAGTGAATGTAGGCACCAACATAAAGTGTTGGTGGATCATACCTAGACCGTGAGCAATGGCATCATGGGGCGAACGAAAGTGCACCGCCCTCCCACGCAGGCGAATTTCTCCCTCGTCCGGCCGGTAAAGACCGTAGAGA
>JANWYX010000458.1 GCA_025055055.1 Caldilinea sp.
GCCCGCCGCGCCCGGCTCCTTGGTGCGGTCGAGCACGGCGATTGCCTTCACCGTCGCTGGCAACGCCTTGACGAAATGTTCCGCCGAGAAGGGACGGAAGAGCCGCACCTTGACGACGCCGACCTTTTCACCGCGCTCGGCGAGCCACTCCACGGTCTCGTGCGCCGCCTCGGCGCCGGAGCCCATCAGCACGATCACGCGCTCGGCGTCCGGCGCGCCTACGTAGTCGAACAGGTGATACTGACGTCCCACCAAGCGAGCGAATTTGTCCATCTGCTTTTGCACGATGGCAGGAGTGGCCAAGTAGAACGGATTGGCGCTCTCGCGCGCCTGGAAGTAGACATCTGGGTTCTGTGCAGTGCCACGGATGACCGGTTTTTCCGGATTGAGCGCCCGCGCCCGATGCGCCCGCACCAGCTCGTCATCGATCATGGCGCGGATGTCTTCATCTTCAAGCTGTTCGATCTTGGCCACCTCGTGCGACGTGCGGAAGCCATCGAAAACGTGCAAGAAGGGCACGCGTGCTTCGAGCGTGGAGGCCTGCGCGATCAAGGCGAAGTCCATCACTTCCTGCACGGAGTTGGCGAAAATCTGCGCCCAACCGGTGCTGCGCGCCGCCATCACGTCGCTGTGATCGCCGAAAATCGACAAGCCCTGTGCAGCCAGCGCGCGCGCGGCAATGTGGAAGACCGTGCTGGTCAGCTCGCCGGCGATCTTGTACATGTTCGGGATCATTAAGAGCAGGCCCTGGCTGGCTGTGAAGGTGGTTGTCAGCGAACCGGTCTGCAGCGCGCCGTGCACGGCGCCCGCTGCCCCGCCTTCCGATTGCAGCTCCACCACAACCGGCACCGAGCCCCAGATATTGCGCATGCCGGCTGCGCTCCAAGCGTCGGCCAGCTCGCCCATCGGAGAAGAAGGAGTGATCGGATAAATCGCAGCAACTTCGTTGGTCTTATAAGCAATGTAGGCGGCTGCCTCATTGCCGTCGATGGTCACCTGTGCTCTTGGCATTTTGTCAGTTTCCTCTCAATCGATATCTATACAGCGCATAGAGCGAAATCGAAATTTCTGAGATTTTTGGACGCCTTCCAGCCCAATAGGCGCGACTCCTAAAGACGCCCGCACATCGGCGAAGCCGAACAAGAATTTTTTACACCTCTCTTGCATCGATAACGCGGTCGCCGAGCGCTTCGATGGCCCGCACGATGGCCTCTTTGTCTACGCCCGTGATCTTGAAGATCAGCTCGCGCTTGCGGTCGCTCTCCCGATCGACGGAAACAACGCTGAGAATCAGACCGCCAAGCTCCGAAATCTTAGAGGCAAGTTTGGCCAGCGTGCCGGGGCCGGAGGGCACCTCGACCGTCAACCGCAGGCCGTGCTCGCCGCCGCCCAGCATTTCGACGAAAGCCTTGAAAATGTCGGTCTCGGTGATGACGCCCACAATGGCGCCATCGTCGTCCACGACCGGCAGACCGCCAATTTTGCGCGACACCATCAGACCGGCGGCGTCTTCGATCGGCATGTTTTGATGGATCGTCACCACGTTGCGGGTCATGATGTCACTGATTTTCAACTTCCATAACAGATAGTTCACTTCCCACACGCTCAGAGAAGTGGCGGGAGAAGGCGCTGCGTGCAGCAGATCGCGCTCAGACACGATGCCAACGATCCTGCCCGTCGCATCGACGACCGGCAGCCGCCTGAACTTCTTGTCGCGCATCAATTTCAAAGCCTCTTGAAAGGGTGTGTCCGGGCTGATGGTCACCGCCGGCGATGTCATTCGTTCGCGCACTAGCATTTCAGCATCCTCCTTGTCAATAAAAAAGGACATAGGGCAGAAACACTATAGAGCAGAAAGTTCCAATATGCGTCATGCACCTGGAGAGATTCCCAATAGTCAAATGTGTAGTCGAGAAACTGGTCACTTGACCAGGGGAAAAGAAAGCGGGGCTAAGCCCATTCACCGGCTTAACCCCGCCGAAAATCCCGCTGTCGGCGCTCGACTTACGAACTCATGTTACACAGTTCAATGGCGCCTTTGCATAGAATGCAACCTTTCAGGAAGCTGGATGGAATTTCACAAAGGTTCTGACAACCGGTGGGCGCAGCTCGCAGCTGCGCTTCCTTGGATCCCCTAAAGTTTGGCGGGCGATCGAGAGCGTGCGAACGGGAGCCACACCGACGGCGCCCTTTCTCCCCCTCTCCCAATGCTGGGAGAGGGGGCTAGGGGGTGAGGGCCCGCACGGCATAAGGCGAGTTACGAATTTTTTTGCAAACCCTCGAAAAAAACCATCAAGAGTTGCTGAACGACTGCATCGCTCGGCGTCAGGCCGGCGACGGGAGACACGTGAAAATAGGGGTACATCATGCCCAGCAGGGCCCAGGTGGCGACCTGTGGGTCGATCGGCTTGAATTCGCCGCGAGCGACGCCCTCGGCGAGGATGGCGGCAATGCGATCGATAAAAAGGGCGTGATATTTTTCGATGAAATGGTTGCGTGCCGAGGCGTCTAGATTGCCGAGCTCCTGGCTGGCGAGACGCAGGCTCGCCCTGCGCTCTGGGGGTAGCGCTAACACCCGACGCACGAACGTCTCCAGTTGGCGACGGCAGGAGCCATCGTTTTGGCGACTGGACTCAATCAGGGCGCTTAATTCCTCCAGGACGCTGTCTAACAGTGCCAGGAAGAGCTGCTCCTTGTCGCGGAAATGATAGTAGAGCGCAGCCTTCGTCATCCCCACCGCATCGGCGATCTCGCGCATGGAGATGCCTGGATAGCCCTTCTCCACGAAAAGACGCTGAGCGGCCTGCAAAATCGCCTCTCGGCTGTCGCCCGACGCAGAACGCAGCATCGTCGACCTTTTTATACAAACCAAAGCAAAATCGCTTCCGCCAGGCGCAGAAGCGGTCGTCCATAGTCTCCACTCCACGGCCATGGAATGGCGAAGTAGATGGCAAGCGCCGCCAACGCAGTGAGGATGGCGCCCCGCCGAAACTTTGCGGCATCGTTTTGCGCCTTCCGCACAAAGACCACCGCCAGATGCGCCAGAATCAACGCAACCAGCATCAGGAACCAATGTTCGACGACAAAGAAGCGCAGCACAGGTTGACGCATAGCATTGGCCATGTTCTGGAACTGAGTCCACCAGCTGTTGCCGATAAACAGCACAAGCCCAATCAGCAACTGCACATCCATCGAGACGGCGAACCACGATAGCGCCTTGCGGTCCTGTTCGGTGAAGGTGCGCTTCTGAAAGACGCCCATCACCATGCGCGCCAGAGCGTAAACCAATAGAATGATCACCGCCCATCGCATCAAATTATGCAACACCAATACAAAACCCATTTGCGAAGCTCCTTCTTTCTTTTCAGAATCCGACATTGACTATCAACAACCACTGTCACGCCCTAAATACCTTAGCCACCGGATATCCACTGAGCGGCCATCTCTTTTGAGCGATCGACTCCATAGTTGATCAGACGGCAACCGACTGCCTGGCCATCATCTCCAGTTCGGCCGTCCGCGGCTTTAGCCCAAACGCAAGCAGCGTCAACACCAGAGACACAACGCCGATGGTTAGGTATGCAGCTCGGTAGCCAGAGAGACCACCGCCCATGCTGGCAACCACAGCGCCCACCAGCGCTGCGCCGACGAGCTGACCCACGCTGGTGAAGAGCGTCGCCGCCGCCTGTGCAGCTGCGCGCTCCGTTGCGGCAGCCTCGTTCAGCATAATATAGCGAATCGGCGCGCCCAAAAGTGAGGCGAGCCCCAAACCGACGAGCACTCCTGCCGTGTAATAGACCCAGAGCGACGCGGCGTGCAGCCACACCAACAGCATGCCGAGCGTCAACAGTCCGGAACCGCCGACGATCACTGCACGCGATCCAATCCGATCCAGAAGTCGACCGGCGACCGGCGCGCCGAGAAAAAGTGCAAACACCAGAGGCAACAACATAAAGCTGGCGCGCGATTCGCTCACCGCAAATGTCGTCACCGCCAGCGAAGGCAGGAAGAGTACTGCCACCTCGCCCAGGCCGGCACCAAAGGCGAGCGCACAGGCCAGCCGCAGCTGGCGCGTGGAGAGAAGTCCTGGTCGAAAGATCGGATCGTCGGCTCGTCGCTCCACCTGTAAAAAGATCGGCAACAGGGCGAGCGCCAGCAGCAGAAATGGCCACACCTGTTGCGAGCGTAGGCTGTGCAGCGGCGCAGTTGCGTCGATTTGATTCAACCCGAAGGCCAAGGAGGCCAGCAACACGGCCAGCACACTCATGCCCACCCGGTCAAACGCCGACGTCGCAGACGGTCGCACCGAAGGGAGAAGGCGCCAGGCCGCAACGCCCAACGCAAACGCGATCGGCAAATTGATGGCGAAAATCCAGTGCCAGCTGAGCAGCAGGAGCAGGCCGCCGACGATTGGACCGAGGATGAAGGCTAGCCCAAAGACCGCTCCGATCAGCCCCAGCGCTCCCCCGCGCTTCTCCGGCGGAAACGCATCGCCGATGACGGCGGCGGCCACTGGGAAGATGCCGCCGGCGCCCAACCCTTGCACGCTGCGCCCGAGAATTACAAGTGCAAAATTCGGCGCAAGCATGACAAGCGCCGAGCCTGCGGCGAACAGCCCGATGTCGAGCACGTAGATCGACCGCCGACCATACCGATCTGAAAGCTTCGCCATCAGCGGCGTGCCTACCAAGTTCATCAGCACATAGGCGTTAAAGACCCACGCCAACGAGCGCTCGTCGACGGCAAAGGCTGTCCGGATCGCCGGCAGCGCCGGCCCGACGATGGCGATGTCGAGCGCAGCCATTAAGACGCCAAAGAACAAGACCCAAAGCACCTTGTTGCGCATAGTTTACTCCCCTCAAACGACAACTTGTCAACCGATACTTACCGACCGGTCAGTAAGTATGATAATCGAAAACTCTCCAGTGTCAAACTTCACTCAATGAATGGCAAAGAGGAGGTCAATCAGAAAGGCACAAAGGACATTCAAAACGTATTTCTTGGAGTCTCTGTGCCTTTGTGGTAGCGATAACACGGTCTTCTCGGGCAGTGAACCTGGTCATCTGACCAGTTGACGCTCCCTTTGAATCGGTTTATCATATTACTGACCGACGGTCAGTCAATTGACAGGGAGAAAAGTTTGCATGCCGCGCGTGGTCAAAGAGTACGATGAACGGTACGCCGAATTTCTCGACGTCGCCCAGCGCCTTTTTTATCAAAAAGGCTACGACCAGACGTCGGTGCAGGACATCATTCAGGAAATGGGGGTGGCGAAGGGCCTCTTTTATCATTATTTCCGCTCCAAGGCCGATCTGCTCGACGCCTTGATCGAACGCATGGCGGATCAGGCGGTCGCTTCATTGCAACCGATGGTGAATGACCCGACGCTCGACGCTCAGACCAAGCTGCACCGCTTTTTTGATAGCACGCAGAACTGGAAACTGGCCAACAAAGCCTTCATGCTCGAGCTGACGCGCGTGCTTTATCGCGACGAAAATACCCTGATGCGCACGAAGATCGCGCGCGCCGGCGTAGGGCGCATTGCGCCTTTGCTGGCGGACATCTTGCGACAGGGGGTTGCGGAGGGCGTTTACGACGTCCAACATCCTGAAGAAAGCGCCCCCATCCTGCTGGAGTTGGGCCAGAGCCTGGCGAATGCCATGGTGGATGTATTGCTCAACCCACCGACCGCTGAAACGGATCTGGAAGCATCTCTGGCGGCCCTCGAACGGCAGGTGCGCGCCCACGAACGCGCTATGGAGCGTATCCTCGGCGCGCCGCCCTGCTCGATCGTGATGATGACGACGGAGCAGCTGCGAGCATGGTTTGCATGATCGCATCGACCCGCAGGAAATCGACGCCAAGAAAGGTGGAGTGAATGACGGAAATTCTCAAGTTAGGCTGGCGCAACATGTGGCGTAACTGGCGACGTACGACAATTGCGCTGGTGGCGATTGTGCTGGGCTTGGTTCTGTTATTGTTGCTTACGGGAGTGATCAACGGCTCCGATCAGGCCATCTTCGGCAACGCCGTCAAGATTTACGGCGGTGCAGTGAAGGTTCACGCGCCGGGGTACCGCGAGAAGCTCCATCGCGCGCCGTTGCTCCCCTTGGAGAACCCAGACCAGGTGGTTCAGGTCGCCCTAGCGCAACCGACGGTCGTGGCGGCGGCCAAACGCATCTACACCGGCGGCATCATCGCCAAAGGCAGCGAGTCACAGCCGGTGATGATCACCGCAATTCAGCCGTCGGTCGAGGCGCCGATCTCGGTGCAGGCGGCCAACGTGGTGGAAGGGCGCTTCTTGCTCGACGGCGAGGGCGACGCCGTTTTCATCGGCAAGGCGCTGGCCGACCGGCTCGGCGTGCACGTCGGCGATCGCGTGACGTTGCTTGGGCAGAGCAAACATGAGACCATGCGACAGCGCACCGTCACCGTCGTCGGCATTTATTCGCTCGGCGCGCCCGATTTGGAAAAAAGCAACGTCTTTATCACCCTGGAGCAGGCGCAGCGGCTATTCAACCTGCCCGACCAGGCCACCGAGGTCACGATCTCGCTGACCGACGTTGCCCACGAGGATGCAGTGCTCAATGCCTTGCAGGCAGCGCTGCCGGGCTACGAAGTCGATTCCTGGAAGACGCTGAGACCCGAAATCACCGAGACGATGGTCACCAAGCAGGTGTTCGTCACCATCATCGGCGTGATTGTGATCATGATCGCCA
>JANWYX010000452.1 GCA_025055055.1 Caldilinea sp.
GGAGGTCACATATGAAAACGTTGCCTCGCTCCATGCAAGCCCGCTCTCCCACGTGCAATCGTTCATCCTGTTCACTCCGAATGCAATTATTCAGGGGATTATGTCGTTCGGTGTTATCGTTGGTTTTGATTTTCGTTCTTCTCCTCCAGCCCTCCTGGTCGGGACGCGTTGCGGCAGGAGCGATCGACTTCACGTCTGTGCGTTTTACAACGCAGATTGAGTGCTACGGAGTCTATCATATCGTCAAGCCAGGCCAGACGCTGTACTCCATCGCTGCTTTGTACGGCACAACCGCATACCGGATCGCTCTGTGCAATCGGCTGTCTGCGTACACAGTGTATGTGGGGCAATCCATTCTCGTGCCGATCTACTGGCCGGCGCGAGGGAGGTAAAGGCGAAAGCTTATGGGATGGGTGAGTGCAGCGTCCATCCCATAGGCCGAGAGAGATGCGCAGAACCGTCGCCGCGGCAAGGAGCGATGGTGAAGGAGCTGAGGCCGAGATACACCTCCGGCGCATCGATCGGAGCACCGAGCGCCACCGTGGCCGGGCGAATTAGGGAGACGACTTCAAGGGCGGACCCAGGCGGAGCGCCCTTGGCGCCGATGAAGGCGTGGCTCCAGCGAAAGTGATTGCGCAGGTCCACCGTCACCCCCAGGCCATGCAACGCTTCTACTGCTTCTCCATTCAGCTTGAGGCTCGCTTCGTCGTTGACGGCACCCAGAATCACCGTCCCGGATGGCCAACGGTCGACCCAGGCAACCAGCTCTGCAGCAGCTCGCTCGTCACCGGACACGTCGAAGGCGGCGCTGTCCAGCACAGCTCCATGTGCATCAAGCGCAACGAGGTTGTAGCCGCGTTCGTTGCGGGCGACATCGCGGCCATCCACGAAAATTTGGGCGAAGTCACCGACCTCCTCGCCTGCGCTGCGCACGACGATCCAGCGATCGGCAGGGAGCGTGGCGTCGGTTTCCCCAATGCGCCATCCGCCGGACGCCGGTCGGCGAATCACTTGACTCGCCGGAATCGGATCGCCTTCGATGTGCAGCTCGATGCGGTCCATCGGCCGATCGGCGACGCCGGCCGGAATGATTGCACCCAGCTCCCCCTCGCCGAGTGGACGCAGAGCCACTTTGCGGCCGTTCACCAGCATGGCAGCGATACGCCCCGGTCCTCGCCCCTCGATGTGTAGCTCGGAGCAGGCGACAGGCAGGTCGAAGAGCAGTGCAGGGGTGCGCCGCGTGGCGTAGCGAAAGCCGTCCTCCGTGGGCAGCGTAGCCCAGCCCTCGCCAAGGTAGAGCGCCGCATCCCGATCAACCAGCGAAATAGTTCGAGTCTCCAACGCTTCTTCGTCGGCAAGGGCGTAGCGCACGATGCTTGTAGAGACGGCTTTGCTTCCATTCTCATCCTGCCAGCGATCGACTTCTACGAGCGGCAACGCTTCGTGGATGAAGCGCAACAACTGAGGCGTGGCCTTGTCTTCATGCACCACCACGTACCGCACGCCCAAATCTCGCAGTATCTGCGCAGCGCGAGGGCGATAGTCGGCGATCAGGGCGTCCAGTTGCGCATCGAGCACGGCGCCGATGTGAGGACGGTCGGCGTTCATCAGGGCGATCAACTCGCCGAGTAGGGGCGCTTCGGTGAAATATTGGAACTTATAGAGCGGATTGCGGCTGGTGTTGCCGCCGAGCCGACGCTTGCCGTGCTCGGTCTGCCACCACTGTTGCATCATGATCAGGATGTCAGATCGTCCCAACACGCGCGCGCCGTTGCGCCAACCGGTCGGCAACTCGAGGATGGCGAAATCGCCCGGCTCCTGCGCCAGGCGTCGATAGATGGGCGGCGTGCGCAGGTCGTTCAAGGGCAACGGTGTCGAAAGATGCTCGAGGAGAAAAGCTCCGACGGCAACCGACGTCAGGAAGGCGAGCAAAACACCGGAGTGAACGAGAGAGAGGCTGTTCACATTTGCCGCCTGCGGACGAGGCTCTCCGGGCCGGGCTCTGTTTGCGCTCAGTTTGTTCAGCAGCCACGCAAAGCCGGCGGCGCTCAAAACCGCCGTCGCCGTCAATAACATCACGCTATAGCGACTGGGATAGCGGTTGCCGCTGAAGAACGGAAGTCGGCTGATCACGCTGAATGGGCCGGGGAGGCCGGTGTCATGCCCGCTCCATCGAAGGGTTGGCCCAAGCGTCAGCGCAAAGAAAAGCAGCCAGGCCGCTCCCCATAGCCAGGCCGACATCCGTGTGACGCGCCGCTGCGTCAGCGTCCACACCCCCAGCGCCGAGAGCACCATGGCCGTGTAGCCCAAAAAAATATGCTGTCCTTTGTCGTTGGGAAAAGGCAATTGTGCGGCAAAGGCTCCCCACAACGGATGGAGTCGGGTGGGATGCAGATAGCCGCGCAGATCGGCGCTGAAAATGTCGGCGAAACCGCCGCCGCTAGCAAAAAAGTCGCCCTCGCGCAGAAGATCGGGAATCATGGCCCACAGCAACGGGCCCATGCCGACCAGGGAGAGTACTCCAAACAAGGCATACGGCCAGAGCAAATGCAGCCAGGTGCGGCAGGTGCGAGGATGCTCCACAAGGATCTGCCAGAGGAAGAGCAACGCCGTAAAAATGAGCAAAAACGAGGCGTAGGTCAGCTCCGCCCAAAGCTGAAAGGTGAAAAAGAGCGCGGCGAAAACGGCCGCCCGCATGCGTCTGCGCAGAACTTCGGAGCTTGCGGCCTCCTCGGGGCGAGCCATGCGCAGGAGATAGAGCAAGGCGAAAGGAATCCACTGGCTGCTGGCGATGTTGAACTGCCCTAGGCCGGCGTAAAACAGCTTGGCAGAGGCGAAGGCGTAGATGACCCCGGCCAACAGCGCCGCCATCCACCGAACAGAAGCGGATGGAGCCGACGCAAACAGCAGCTTCCTCTGATCGAGCACAAGCAGAAACGCTCCAACGGCGCTCAAGACAAACGACGCAAGCAACAGAAGGTTGTTCGCAACGACCAAGGAAACGCCAAGCTGCAGAGGAACGCTGAGCAGGCCATTGAGGGGGGTCAACGTGTAGAAGGCAAGGTTGATCTGGATTGGGTGGAACATCCAGTCTACGTGAAAAATGTCTGGGTTGACCTGGACTACCATCTGCTCCTTGATCCACCAAAGGTTCCAGGCCAGCGCCGGATCGTCGATGCCGTCGCCGGCGGTGTGCGTGGCGAAATGCGCGGCCAGCGGCCAGGTCAACAGCAGCGCCAGAAGGGTGTAGAAGCCAAGGACGCCGAGCCAGCGCAGGTTGGGGCGCAGGGAATGGTGACGGTGCATCGGCGCAATCAGGGGTTGGCAGGCTGTGCGGATTCGGCCGAGTCCTCCGGAGGCGCCGGCGACGCCTCAAGCCCGGGGTTCGCCTGGATTTGTTGCAACAAGAAACCGTAGCGCATCTTGCTGATCACGGTGAGCTGTGGGTCGCTCGCCTCCGCCAGCGTGGCGGCACGGTCGAACGCCTCCAGGGCGGCGAAGAAATCTCCGCGCGCTTCGGCGATGTTGCCGAGCAAAAAGAAGGCCTGCGGCTCTTCTGGGTTCAGGGCCAAGGCGGCCTGGGCGGCTGCCTCTGCGCCGTCCAGGTCGCCGGCGCGGAAGCGATCGTTGCCGAGCAGAAGGTGAAACTGAATCTCCCGCCCGGCGAAGCGGGAGAGCGCTCGCTCACGATATTGCGCCGCGCGCGGCTCATCGCCGAGTCGCTCGGCGACGACGGCGGCCCATGTCAACAGTTCGGGGCTGTCGGGCATCGTCTGCAGCCCTTCTTCGGCGACGGCCAAAGCCGCCTCCCATTCACGCGCTTCAACGTGACGCTCGATCGTGCCGATCGCATCGACCAACGCCAATGTTTCCGGCGAGGGTGCAAACCAGGTGCGATACACCCACGCGGTCGCAAGGAGCAAGGCGACGACGATCGCCGACGTTTGCAAGAGCCGCCGCATCTGCTGGCGGCGGCGCGCGGCCACATATTCATCTAGCCGCCACCATGCGCCTTCGGCCGGAGGATGTTGGGCGCGCAGCGCGGGAAAGCCGCCGAGCGGGGCTGCCACTTTGACAATGCGAGCGCTGCGCCGCTCAAGCTGTTGTTGCAAATCCGCCCAACGCACCAGCTCCGGCTGCAAGGTCAGACCGCCGGCCGAGGCCTGTCGTGTTTCCTCCTCTTGAAGTTGCGCAAGCAACGCGGCGATGCGATCGAGCCGCAGCAGATAATCGACCAACGAGGAAGCGTCTAGGGAAGGCAGCTCCCGCTCCGCGCGGTCAAGCAATCCGCGCAGTTCGGCATAGGGGGTAGTGATGCGAGTTTCAACCGTGTGAGCCATGGTTTTCAGTCGTCGTACTCTTCCACTTCATCCTCAAGCGTCGCAGGCGCCTTGCCGCTGGCTTCCTCCTCTTCGCGCTGAATTTCGCGATAAACGCGATTGAGCCCCGATTTGATCTGGCTTTCGATTTTGGCTTTGCGCTCCGGCGGCACCGGAAACCACTCCAGCATCTCCGCCACCAAGCCGGTCTTTGTCTCGTTCTTGGTCTTGCCGGCGCGGTAATAGTCGCGCACGCGGCTGCGCATGAACTCGATGTACTCGCCGACGCGGTAAGTGGCTTCTGGCCCCACCACCGGGCCGTGACCCGGCACGAGATAGTCGGCGCCGAGGCCGCGGATCAGCTCCAGGGCGCGCAGCCATTCCAGGGTGTTGCCCTGCGCCATGTAGGGGTGCTGATCCACCCAGACGATGTCACCGACGAAACAAACTTTTTCCTGCGGCAGCCAGACGATGCTGGTGGCCGGCGTGTGGCCGCCGACGAAGATCACTTCGACGCGCCGGCCGCCGTAGAGCAATGTGGCGCGTTGGGTGAAGGTGATGTGGGGCGGGATGATGATGATGTTGTTGAGCTGCGCCTGAATTTCCGGCTCGCGTTTGAAGCTGTTGCGCACGCGCTCTTTGAAGTTTTCGGTATAGCCGGACATCTCCTTATAGGCGCGCTCGTGGGCCATCACTTTGACCGGCATGAAATATTGATTGCCCAGGGCGTGGCCGCGATGGTGATCGGTGTTAATCAGATAGAGAAACGGCATGCCCGGGTATTGTTCATGAATTTGATTGCGCCAATCGATCGCCTGCGCCGGAATCAAGGGGGCGTCGACCAGGATGATCCCTTCCTCCGTATAGATGAAGCCCGGCGTGCATCCCCGGTAGTGGGTGTTGATGAAGACGCCGGGTGCCAGCTCCTCGCGCTGCCCCAGCCCCGTTACGCCGATGCGAACTGCACTTCGTCTACGCGCCATAGCAATATTTCCTCGCCCTTTGCCAGCCCGATCCTATGTCAGCCGCCCGGCATCGTTCGTCCGGTTCGGCCTGTCGTCATCTCATGAGTCGTCATCTCATGACCCGCGAAGTATATCCGAAGAAACGAGTTTCGTCAAAACATCTTATTTATGTTAAGCATGGCTTGCACAGGTTGTGAATTCTGAGGTTAATCTTGCGATCATCTGAGTGCGCTAAACTTGCTTGGCATCACGGACGCGTGCGCCCTGAGTGCAAATGTCTAGTGTTGGTACGACTGCACGGGCGCTGTGGTATACTCAGAGATTGTTGGTCGTTCGGGAAATCTTTTCGGGAAATGTGGATGATGCGGCTTCTTCACAACAGGCGCTGAATCGGTCACAACAGACGCTGAAAATGGGGAATGGGCTCTCTTTCACGTCCTGCCCTCGCCCTATTTTCGGATGACAACTCCGGCAACACAGAAACGGTGAAAGTTTATGAAGCGAATTGGCGTGATGACCAGCGGCGGAGACGCGCAGGGAATGAACGCGGCGTTGCGCGCAGTCGTGCGCGCCGGGCTGGACCGCGGCCTGGAGGTGTACGCCATCTACGAAGGCTATCGCGGGTTGGTGGAGGGCGGGGAGCTGATCCGCCCGATGAGATGGAACAGCGTGGGCGGCATCTTGCAGCTCGGTGGAACGATCATCGGCACGGCGCGCTGTGCGGAATTTCGCACGCGGGAAGGCCGCGTGCGCGCGGCCGCCAACCTGATCCGACGCGGCATCGAGGGCTTGGTCGTCATCGGCGGCGACGGCAGCCTGACCGGCGCCGATGTGCTGCGCTCCGAATGGTCGGGGATTTGCCAAGAGCTGCTTGACGCCGGGCAAATCAGCCGCCCTGAGTACGAGGCCTATCCCTATTTAGCGATCGTTGGGTTGGTCGGCTCCATCGACAACGACATGTGGGGCACGGACATCACGATCGGCGCCGACAGCGCGCTGCATCGCATCACCTACGCCGTAGACGCCATCAGCAGCACGGCGGCCAGTCACCAACGCACCTTCGTGGTGGAAGTGATGGGGCGTAATTCCGGCTATCTGGCGCTGATGAGTGCGCTGGCGACCGGCGCCGACTGGGTCTTGATCCCCGAAAGCCCGCCTGACGTTGAAAACTGGGAAGAAAAGATGTGTCAGGTGCTGAGGGCCGGCCGGGCCGCCGGGCGGCGCGACAGCATCGTCATCGTGGCCGAAGGCGCCATCGACCGCAAGGGGGCCAAAATTACGGCGGATTACGTGCGCCAGGTGTTGGAGCATCATCTTCATGAGGATGTGCGCACCACCATCCTGGGACATGTCCAGCGAGGCGGTGCGCCGAGCGCCTATGACCGCACGATGAGCACATTGGTGGGCGTCGCCGCCGTCGATGAGCTGCTTAACGCCACTGCCGAGTCGACGCCGCAGATGATCGGCGTCAAAGGCAACCGCGTAACGAGATTGCCTTTAATGGAGTGTGTGGAAAAGACGCATGCCATCAACGCCGCCATCCGGGAATGCAACTTCGCCCAGGCCATGGAGCTGCGCGGCCGCGGCTTCCAGGAATCCTTCCAGATTCTGCGCACGCTGGTGCGCGCCTTGCCGCATGAACCCAAGGTGGGGCAGCGACGGCTCACGCTGGCCGTGCTCACCGCCAGTGCGCCTGCGCCGGGCATGAACACGGCCGTACGCGCGGCGGTGCGGCTAGGTCTCGACCGCGGCCATTATCTGCTGGGCGTCAACAACAGCTTCCTCGGCCTGATCAACGACGATATGCGACCCTTCAAATGGATGGACGTAGACGGCTGGGCGTCGATGGGCGGCTCAGAACTGGGTACCAATCGGCATGTTCCCAGCGGCAAAGATTTTTATGCCATTGCGCGCACGCTCGAAGAGCGCCAGATCGACGGGTTGCTCATCATCGGGGGGTGGGCCGGCTACCTCTCGGCGCTGCGCCTGATGCAGGAACGAGAAAACTTTCCGGCCTTTGAGATTCCCATCATTTGCCTGCCGGCGTCCATCAACAACAACCTGCCCGGCAGCGAGCTGAGCGTTGGCGCCGACACTGCGCTCAACAACATCGTGGATGCCGTCAACAAGATCAAG
>JANWYX010000024.1 GCA_025055055.1 Caldilinea sp.
CAGCGCGTCGACGTCTCTCATATGCTATACTTTTTCCTTGCTTTGCCCGCAGATTCAACTTGTAGGGGTTAGGGGTAATGAGGAATGACCGGTCCGCTCCATGATCTCAAATTGATTGAATTCGCCGGCATCGGGCCGGGGCCGTTCGCCGCCATGTTGTTCGCCGACATGGGCGCCACGGTGGTGCGCATCGAGCGCAAAGGTGCAACGCGCCGTCCACTCAGTCCTTTGAACCTCGGCCCGTTCGACGCTGTCAGCCGGGGGCGACTCAGCGTGGCGCTCGACATCAAACGACCGGCGGGTCGCGACGCTGCGCTGCGCCTGATCGAACAGGCCGACGCGCTGATCGAAGGCTTTCGTCCCGGCGTCATGGAGCGGTTGGGACTAGGGCCGGAGGTCTGTCTGGCGCGCAACCCGAAGCTGGTCTACGGTCGCATGACCGGCTGGGGGCAGACAGGGCCGCTTGCGCACGCCGCCGGCCACGACATCAACTACATTGCCTTGAGCGGAGCGCTGCACGCCATCGGGACGGCCGAGCAACCGGTGCCGCCGCTCAACCTGGTCGGCGACTTCGGCGGCGGCGCCATGATGCTGGCCTGGGGCATGATGGCGGCGCTGTGGGAGGCGCGACGCTCCGGGCAGGGACAGGTCGTCGACGCGGCTATGACCGACGGCGCCGCGTATTTGATGACGATGATCTACGGCGTCAAGGCGGCCGGCCTGTGGAGCAACCGACGGCAGGCCAATCTGCTCGACGGCGGCGCTTTTTTCTATGCAACCTATGCATGCAGCGACGGAAAATTCATTGCCGTCGGCCCGATTGAGCCGCACTTCTATGCCTTGTTCCTTGAGAAGCTCGGCGTCGATGACCCTGAACTCGCCGACCGGTTTGACCCCTCCGCCTGGCCGCAGCAACGCGCAAAGCTCGCCGCTATCTTTCGTACGCGCACGCGCGATGAGTGGTGCGCACTGTTGGAAGGCACGGATGCCTGCGTTGCGCCGGTGCTCGACCTGGACGAGGCGCCTTTGCACCCGCACAATCAGGCGCGGCAAACGTTCATCGAGGTGGACGGCGTCGTGCAGCCGGCGCCGGCGCCGCGCCTCACCCGCACACCGGCTGCTTCCCCGTCTCCGCCGCCGGAGCCGGGCACAGACACGGAGAAAGTGCTGCGCGCCTGGGGATTTGGCGAGGCGGAGATCGAACATCTGCGCGAAGCCGGCGCGATCGAGTAAATCAGATGCTTTCATTCCCGCCGGCGGGTGTCGAATCCATATTGTCGCAGCACGTGCCGCGCTACGACGTCCTTATGCACTTCGTCGGCGCCGTCGTAGATGCGGGCAGCGCGTTCATGCCGCCACCAGAAGGCGAGCACGATGTCGTCGGTGACGCCCAGGCCGCCGTGCACCTGGATCGCTCGGTCGAGCACGCGCTGTAGCACGTTGGCGACGAAAAACTTGATTGTCGAGATTTCGATGCGCGCCGCCGAAGCCCCGACGCTGTCGATGCGCGCTGCGGCGTCGAGCACGAGCAGCCGAGCAGCATCGATCTCGGCGCGACTTTCGGCGATCCAGTGCTGAATCACCTGCTGGGCGGCGAGCGGACGACCCGGCGCCAGCTCGCGGCGGACGGCGTAGCGACACATCAGGTCGAAGGCGCGCTCACAGATGCCGATCCAGCGCATGCAATGGTGGATGCGACCGGGCCCCAGCCGCTCTTGGGCCAGCGCAAAGCCTTCGCCCTCTGCGCCGATGCGATGGCTGACCGGCACGCGGCACCCTTCAAAGCGCACCTCGCCATGGCTCAACCAGCCGCTTCCGCGCTCGCCCATCAGCGAGATGTTGCGCACCAGAAGAAAGCCCGGCGCGTCCAGCGGCACAATGATCTGGCTGGCGCGACGGTGGGGTTTGTCCACCTCCGGGTTGGTGATCGCCATCACGACGGCGAAGGCGGCTCCCTCCGCCGCTGTGGTGAACCACTTGTGTCCATCGATGACGTACTCACCGCCTTCGCGCCGCGCAGTCGTGCTCATCCACACCGGATTGGAGCCGGCGTGCACCGGCTCCGTCATGGCGAAACAACTGCGAATCCTACCCTCCGCCAACGGCCGCAGCCAGCGCTCTTTCTGCTCCGGCGTACCGTGGGCTAAGAGCAGCTCCATGTTGCCGATGTCGGGTGCGGCGCAGTTGAAGACATAGTGGCCGAGCGGGCTGCGCCCTAGCTCCTCGCTGACGCGGGCAAAGTCGCGCAACGTCAATCCCATGCCGCCGTACTCAGGGGGCAGATGTGGCGCCCACAGCCCCATCGCCTTGACTTCCTGCCGCAGCGCCTCGAGCTGCGGCGCAACGGCGTTGAAGCCCTGCTGCAGCAGGATCGGTTCGAGCGGATACAGTCGCTCTTGGACAAAGGTGCGGATGGCGTCGAGATGATTCATGGGTGGGTCCTTTCCAGGTGTAGGCGGTCGATGCAATCGCCACGGGACGCAGCGCGTCCAAGTTTGCCCGAGACGGAGAATAGGGGTGGAGGCGTTTTTTGTCAAGGAAACGTTCCATCGCTTTTCGCCCATCGCTTTTTGCCCATCGCTTTTCGATCGCCTTTAGGCGGTGAGTGCAGCGATTGGCCGAACGCCTCAGCGGTGCTATGATTTGCCGCAGCATGTGAGATTGTAAACAACGGATTGCTCTCGACGCTCTTGCGATCGAAGCGTCTTTCACCGGTGAGGGGGTCAATCGCCATGAATCTTGGCCAAGCGCTTCTCGATGCGTTGCACAGGCACGGCGTACGCGAGCTGTTTGGAATTCCCGGCGATTTTGCCCTGCCTTTCTTCAAGGTGATCGAAAACTCCGGCATCCTGCCGCTCTACACGCTGAGCCACGAGCCGGGGGTTGGCTTTGCCGCCGATGCGGCGGCGCGGCTGCGCTCGGCGCCGGCTGCAGCCGCCGTCACCTACGGTGCAGGCGCGCTCAACATGGTCAACGCCGTGGCGGCCTCCTACGCCGAAAAGGTTCCGCTCGTTGTAATTTCCGGAGCTCCCGGCCGCGCTGAATCAAGCCGGGGGCTGTTGTTGCACCATCAGGTCAAATCCCTCGACTCGCAGCTGCAAATCTATCGCGAGATCACCTGCGATCAGGCGCAACTCGATGATCCGCGCACTGCGCCCGCAGCCATTGCACGCGTGCTGCATCGCTGCGTCACCGAGTCGAGGCCGGTCTATTTTGAAATCCCGCGCAGCGTGGTCTTTGAGCCCTGTGCGCCGGTGACGCCCCTTGAGGCGGACCATAGCGACCCGGAGGCGGTGCAGACCTGCGTTGCAGAGGTGTTGCAGCGGCTGCGCGAGGCGCAATCGCCCGTGCTGATGGTTGGAGTCGAGGTGCGCCGGTTTGGACTGGAGGCGAAGGTGGATCGACTGGCGCAGCGCCTGGGCATTCCGGTCGTTACTTCGTTTCTGGGGCGAGGCCTACTAGCCAACTCATCGGCGCCGGTGTTGGGGACCTATCTCGGCGTGGCCGGCGATCCGGAGATCACGCAATTGGTGGAGGAGTCCGATGCTTTGCTGCTGCTCGGCGTAATTTTGTCCGACACCAATTTCGGCGTCTCCGGAAAACGGCTGAACCTGCGTCGCGCCATCCACGCCGAAAATGGCGCAGTCACGCTGGGATATCATGTGTATCCCCGCATTTCGCTGGAAGCGTTCGTCGATGAGCTGCTCGAGCACGCTGCGCAGATGGCTGCCGTTGCACCCTCCCCGCGCCTGTATCCTCGCGGCTTGCCTCACGACGATCGGCCGATTCAGCCGATCGACATTGCCTGCGCTGTGAACGACTTCTTTGCGGCGCAGGGGCGGCTACCGATGGCGTCGGACATGGGCGACTGCCTTTTCACCGCGTTGGATATTGACAACACCGAGCTGGTGGCGCCCGGTTATTACGCCACGATGGGCTACGGTGTCCCGGCAGGGTTGGGCGTGCAGGTCGCCACGGGCCGTCGTCCACTGGTGTTGGTGGGAGACGGCGCTTTCCAGATGACGGGTTGGGAGCTCGGCAATTGTCGGCGCTATGGTTGGGATCCGATCGTGTTGCTCTTCAACAATCGCAGCTGGGAGATGTTGCGCATCTTTCAGCCGGAGAGCCGTTTCAACGATCTGGACGACTGGCGTTTTGCTGCGCTGGCGGAGGGATTGGGGGGTGTAGGCGTGCGCGTGACGACGCGTGCGGAGCTGGCGCAGGCGCTTGAGCTGGCGGCGCGAACGCGTGGGCGTTTTGTTCTCATTGAAATTATGCTGGCGCCGGGCGCCGTCTCGCCGACGCTGGCGCGCTTTGTGGCCGGCTTGGCGGCGGCGCGAGGGGGATAGAGGGATGCCCGTGAAGAATCTCACAGAACCGTGGAATGATCAACGTCCGTCTGTTGGGGCGCAAAGGTCGTCACCAGCATGTCGCAACAGACGGTCAGGTGCTCCTGGTTCAACGTATAATAGCGATGACGCCCCTCCCGGCGCACCCGCACCAGTCCCGCCTCCTCTAACTTTTTGAGATGATGGCTGACCGTAGGCTGGTTGATGCGGCCTTCCATCTGCTCGACAAGGTCGGTCACGCTCAGCCAGCAGCAGCAAAGCCGCTTCATGATCTCCTGGCGGGTCTCATCCGCCAACGCCTTGGCGAACAACACCGGATCGATCGGTGGAGTACGTGGCGTTTTTTGCGCACCATTCATTTTGTTGTTCGAGCTCCATTGTTTTGGTGCGTGTTGCGTTGATTTCCGGCCTGCGCGCCCTAGCGTGGCTTCTCTGTATTAGCTTTCCCTTTCCACGCCCACGGCTCCGCAACACGCAGCATCCAACACGCTCCATATCCTGATTGATAATCGTCGATTTGTCAATCCAGGCGAAGTCATCGGAAAATAGGCCATGAAAAAGGTCAGGAGGTGTTTTCAATGGGACGTTATACCCACTTGTTCGACCTAGCAGGGCGGAGAGCGTTGGTGATCGGCGCAGGCAGCGGCATCGGCCGCGCGGCAGCGCATGGGTTGGCTTCGTTCGGCGCGGAAGTTGTCTGCGCCGATGTGCGCGAGGAAGCGGCCGCCGAGACCGCCGCCACGATTGCGGCGGATGGCGGCGTCGCCAGCGCGCGGAAGGTCGATCTGCGTAGCGCCGATGAGGTGGAGGCGCTGATCGCTGCCCTGCCAGGCCTCGACATCCTGGTGACGACGCCCAGCATCAACGTGCGCAAGCCGATGGTGGAGATCACCGAAGAGGAGTTCGAGCGCGTCGTGGGCCTGAACCTGCGCGGGACGTTTCTGGCGCTGCGTGCGGCGGGGCGTCGCATGGCGCAGGCGGGTCGTGGCAGCATCATCGCCTTCTCCAGTATTCGCTCGCAGGTCATCGAGCCGGGGCAGAGTGTCTATGCTGCGACCAAGGCGGGCACCGTGCAGCTCGTGCGCACGCTGGCGGCCGAGCTCGGCCCGCAGGGCGTGCGCGCCAATGTGATTGCCCCCGGCGTCGTCGATACACCTCTGACGGCGCCGATCAAGCAGAATCCGGCTTGGTATCAAGCGTATGCGGAGAAGAGCATTCTGCGGCGTTGGGCGCAGGTGGACGAGCTGGTGGGCGCCGTCATCTATCTGGCCTCCGACGCCAGCTCTTATGTGACCGGCGCGGTGCTCTTTGTGGACGGCGGCTGGACTGCGGCAGACGGCCGCTTCATGCCGCCGCTCTGAGGCGGGGGCTATACTTGCTTCCAGGCCTCGCCGGCGGCGCGATGGACGATGGTGTGCCGCCGGCCCAGCGCATCGATGTCTTTGCTGTAGCCGCCGCCGATCACGGCGGCAACCGGAATCCCTCGACCTAAACACTGCTCGAAGACAAAAACATCACGGCGAAACAGTCCCTGGTCGCTGAGCGCCAGCTTGCCGAGCGCGTCATCCACATGCGGGTCCACGCCGGCGTCGTAGAGAACAAGCTCCGGGCGTGTCTCCGTCAGAAGGTCGGGCAGCCACTGCGCAAGAACGGCCAGGTAGTCGTCGTCTTCCATGCCCACAGGTAGCGCAACGTCGTAGTCGCTATGCTCCTTGTGGAAGGGGAAGTTGGCCTCGCAGTGCATGGAAAAAGTGACCAGATCGGGGTCTTCCTGTAGGATGCTGGCGGTGCCGTCGCCTTGATGCACGTCGAGGTCGACGATCAGCACGCGGTGCGCCAGCCCTCGTGCTTTGACCCAGCGGGCGGCCACAGCCAGGTCGTTGAAGATGCAATAGCCGGCGCCGCAGTCACGAAAGGCGTGATGCGTGCCGCCGGCGGTGCTGCAGGCCAGGCCGTGCGTCACCGCCAGCTCCGCCGCAAGCACGGTGCTGCCGAGAGCGATCAGCGTACGTCGCACCAGTCGCTCGCTCCATGGAAAGCCGATGCGGCGCATGGCGCGAGCGTCGAGCGTCCCGTTCAGGTAGGCGCGGATGTAGGTAGGGTCATGCGCAAGCGCAAGCTGCGCCTCTGTGGCCGGCTGTGGCAGGTGAAACCGGTCGAGGCCGGCGACGCCGTCGCGCACCAGCCATTCGTACACCTTGCCGAACTTCGCCATCGGGAAGCGATGTCCTTCCGGCAGCGGCGCCACGTGATCAGGGCTGTAGACGATTGGAAACGACATAGGCGCAGAGGATAATGTCTAGGGCTTTCCCGGCACCTCGTGGCAGGCGCGACAGCGCGCCTCGTAGCGTTCGCTGCCGCCGACCAGAATCACGGGGTCGTCGTAGCGGGCGGGCTTGCCGTCGATCAGGCGCTGCGTGCGGCTGGCCGGTGCGCCGCAGACGACACAGATCGCCTGCAGTTTATCCACCACTTCCGCCAGCGCCATGAGCCGCGGCATCGGGCCGAACGGCTCCCCGCGAAAATCCTGGTCGAGGCCGGCCACAATTACACGCAGCCCGCGATCGGCGAGATGGTCGCACACATCGACCACGGCGTCGTCGAAAAATTGCACCTCGTCGATGGCGACGACCTCGGTGTTCGGCTCCAGCCGTTCCACGATCTCTTGTGCGCACGCCACCACCACCGCATCCTC
>JANWYX010000047.1 GCA_025055055.1 Caldilinea sp.
GTGGCGCTAGAGGATGGGCTGGTTGTTCCTGTCGTGCGCAACGCCGATAGACTTTCGCTCCGTGAGCTGAGCGCTGAAATTCGGAAGTTGAGCGAGCGGGCGCGCAGCGGCCAACTGACGGAAGCCGAAATGAGCGGCGGCGTCTTCACCGTGACCAACCTGGGCATGTACGGCGTCGACATCTTCACACCGATCCTGAATCCGCCGGAGTCTGCAATTCTAGGCGTTGGACGGATCTACGAACAGCTAGCGCGCAGCGCGCAGGGTCTGCTCTGGCGATGGACGATAAACCTGAGTCTGACCGTCGACCACCGCATCATCGACGGCGCGCCGGCTGCCGTCTTCTTGCAACGCGTCTGCCAGCTGCTTGGTGAGCCCGCAGCCTTGAAAGGGTAGAATGCTCAAAGGCTCTCCGATGCTCGATGCGCTGCGTCGTCTCAACCTTCGGGATAGGCAGCCTTTCTGCGTCACGTGTGAGGTGCGCTCTGCGCAATTCCGAGAAGCCATCGGCGGTGCGGGCGGCCGCCTGCACCGCCGACAAGTTGGCCGCAGCGATCCCCGCCACCGCATCGTACGCAAAGATGGCGATCTCAGCAGTTGCCGCTAGAGCGTTGAACGCAAGCGACAGCTGCCGGAGAAGGAAGGCGCCGGCGTTTGATTGTTGCCTTGCTCTGCGACGACAACAATATGAAACGGACAATTGAACGGACAGGAGATTCGAAGGGTTTGAGTTTTAGCCCAAGACGAACCTTCACACGCCCAACTGCGCCTTGAACCACTCCACCGTCTGCGTCATGCCGGTGCGTAGGTCGACTTTCGGCTCCCAACCCAAGACGCGGCGCGCCTTGGAGATGTCGGGCTGGCGCTGTTTGGGATCGTCTTTGGGCAACGGCTCGAAGCGAATACCCGCCGGGTTGCCGGTCAGCTCGTTGATGAGCGTGGCGAACTCTAGGATCGTCATTTCAGTAGGGTTGCCGATATTGACCGGCTCCACCTCATCGCTCATAAGCAGGCGATAGATGCCCTCGATCAGATCGCTCACATAGCAGAAGCTACGCGTTTGCCTGCCGTCGCCGTAGACGGTGAGCGGCTCTCGACGCAGCGCCTGGCTGACGAAGTTGGGCACCACGCGGCCGTCGCGCAGGCGCATGCGCGGGCCATAGGTATTGAAGATGCGCACGATGCGCGTGTCCACGCCGTGATGGCGGTGATAGGCCATCGTCATCGCCTCGGCGAAGCGTTTGGCCTCGTCGTAAACCCCGCGCGGGCCGATCGGGTTGACGTTGCCCCAATAACTTTCCGATTGGGGATGCACCAGCGGATCACCGTAGACCTCGCTCGTGCTGGCGAGCAAAAAGCGTGCGCCCTTCGCCATCGCCAACCCCAGCGCGTTGTGCGTGCCCAGGCTGCCTACCTTTAGCGTTTGAATGGGGAGCTCCAGGTAGTCAATTGGACTGGCGGGGCTGGCGAAGTGTAAAATGGCGTCGAGGGGGCCTTTGATGTAGATGTAGTTCGTGACGTCGTGGTGGATAAATTGAAAACGACGGTTGCCGGCAAGATGTGCGATATTGTCCGTTGTGCCGGTGATCAAATTGTCCATCGCAATCACGTCGTGCCCTTCGGCGAGCAGACGGTCGCACAGATGACTGCCTAGAAAACCGGCGCCGCCGGTGACAAGAATCCGCATATCCGAATCAATCCTTTCAAACTTTCTGGTTGTTCAAACAACATGTATCCAGCGCTTCCTTTTGGACCCATCACGCTGCCCACCGGCCCGCTCTTCGCCATGCTGGCCATTTTTTTCGGGCTGGAAAGCGCCGGTCGTTTCGGTCGTCGCTTTGGCCTGCGCACCGACGACGTCTGGAACGTCGGGCTGCTGGCCCTCCTGGCCGGATTGATTGTAGCAAGGTCGTGGAACGTCTTCCAGTTCTGGTATGTCTATTCCGCAGAACCACTCCTGATCTTCAGCCTGCGTCCGGGCGGCTTTGCCCTCTGGCCGGGCGTTGTCGCCGCTCTGGTGGTGGGATACGCCTATCTGCTGCGTCGGGCATTGGATCCGCTGCGCGTGGCGGCGGCCCTTGCGATGGGACTGTTGACGGCAGCCGCCATTCTGGCGGTTTCCGACCACCTGACCGGCGCCATCACGGGGTTGCCCAGCAATCTGCCCTGGGCACGGCCCTATTTCGGCGAAATGCAGCATCCTGCTGCGCTATATCGGGCGCTGGGATTCGTGCTGAGCGTTGTTTTTGTCTGGACGGCGGCCGATCCGCGACGCCCAGGGCGCACTCTCGGTCATGTCGGGTTGGCCGGCGGGCTTGTGTTGCTGGTCGCCGACGCCTTCGCCGCCCCCGACGCCATGACCGGTCCTTTCCGCACCGGCCAACTGATGGGGTTGGCCCTAGCGCTTCTTTCGGCCGGCGCGCTGGCGTTTCAGACAAAGCGCAGGGACGCCCGGTCGATGCAGGCTGCAGAGCCGGGCGACGCCGTTCACGGATCCTCAGCCGATCCTTCATCCTCCCTGCGATAGTTGAGCGTGTGCACGACCAGTGCCAGTCCCTGTCGGATGGAGATGCTTGCGTGCGTCTCCGCCATCTCGTTGCTGATCGCCCGCGTAGAGCCAAGGAACAGCTCGGCGTTTTCGAGCGGATAGCGCAGTCCGCGGTAAGTGACGCCTTGAACAGTCGGGCTGAGGGGGATCAGGCTGACGAGATCCCCGGGCGCGCCGTGAAACTCGACTGCGCCCGGCCCGCGCACCACTTCGGCGATCTGGTTCCCCTCGACCAACCGCACCGACGCCGGCCAGTTCCGTTGGGCCAGAAGCAACACGTTGGCGAGCGTCTGATCCAATCGCCCACCCAGGGCGCCGATCAGCAGCACCTCGTCGGCGCCGTCGCGAATGGCGCGCTCGATGGCCAGTTCAATGTCGGTCTGATCTTTCTCCCGTGGATGGCGCTCAATATGCACGCCCTGCGCGGCAAGCTCTTCGATAACGGCGGCGGGCAGGCTGTCGAGATCGCCGACGACAACGTGCGGCGTGCGCCCAAGCGCCAGCCAGTGCAACGCTCCACCATCGGCGGCGACCAGGTAATCGTCGGCGCGTAGGAGGAGTTGAAGGGAAGAATAATCCTGGATGACGCCGTTGACGGCAACGAGTGCGCGCATGAAAATTACCGTCCTGAATGCTCCAACGTTCGACCTTCGCCGCTCACATCCGCGCCAGATGGGCCGTGCGCGCCGCCAATGCCCGAATCGAAAGCCGCTCCTTGCCGCGCAGGTAGGTCTCCAGCAGGTCGTTCAACGGCGCCGCCCACTTCTCCGGAGCGCCGTGCATAACGCCCAATACCGTCCCCACGAGACCGGCGTTGCAATCGACGTCCAGGCCGGCGTGGGCCAACCAACGGAAGGCGGTCGTCAGGTCGCCGTGTGCGTGCCAGAGCGCCAGCATGTCTGCCGCCAAATTCGGATAGGCGTGAATCCAGTTGTACTCCTCGAAGCGCGCGTCGAGCAGTCGCCACGCCGCCGCCGGGTTCGGCTCGCTGCGCAGGACGGCCAGAATCTCGCGCGCCACGGCGACGTACTCGCTGCCGGGCGGGAGATAGTTCAGCGCCTCCTCCAGCAGCGTGCGCTCATCGTTGCGGACATAGGCCAGCGCCGTCAGCGCTGCTGCGTACATGCCGCCGTAGACGCCGTTGCGCGCGTGGGAGACCACGCCGTCGAGATAGGCCAGCCGCGCGGCTTCCAACGGCCAGCCCGGCGCCAGCATCCCGCAGACCATGCCGCGCATCTGACAGCCGATCCAGTCGACGTAGGGGTTGCGGAACGAGCCGGAGCGAGGCGGCATGAGACCCATGTTCAGGTTGCGCAGCGCGATCCACTCCGCCGACCAGCCGAAGGGAATCTGACGCACCCATTCCAGCCCGAGTTGCCGTGAGGTGAGCCGACGGCCATGACGCTCGAAGACATCCAGGAAGACCAGCTCATAGACGACGTCGTCATTCATTGTCTCCGGGGTCGTGATGTAGGCGTCGATCACGCCGTAGACTTCGGCGATGCGGTCGGTGTGATAGCCTTCGATGGCGGTGCCGAACGCTCCGCCCGCCAGTTGACAGAGCCAGCCCGCCAGCGTTTTTTCCTCCAGTCTTTCCAGCGCCCGACGATCCTGCTCCGGGTCGACGTTGCGCAGCGAGGCGCGCACCGCCTTCCATCCCGGCCCCGGATAGTCGTAGCGCCAGTAAGGATGATCGGGAATGCGTGGAGCGTCGTGCAGCCGCGCCAGCAGCTCGGCCGTCAGCGCGCGTAGGTCGTCGATGCATCTGGCGCGCGCCAGCTCGATCCCTTCCGGCAGCAGCGCCTCGGCTTTGGTCACGTCATAGCCCTGATTCGCCATCGACTCCACCATCTCGACGTAGGGGATCTCCGGCGCGCCGGAGCCGGGCACACGCGCATCCCAGAAGAGCAGCAACAGATCGTCGCCGGTGGGAAAGACAGTCTCGCTGGTGTACCAG
>JANWYX010000058.1 GCA_025055055.1 Caldilinea sp.
TCGGCGTGTTTCGCTATGGTCGCATCGACCAGCCGGTGCGGCCTTTCAAAAAAGCGGACCTTGTAGCGCGGCTGACAGCGAACGCGCCGGATTGCCTGGCCGGCGAACGAATTGCTCACGTCAGCGACCGAGACGGCGTAAAATTCACTCTGGCAGACGATAGCTGGCTGCTGATTCGTCCCAGCGGCACCGAGCCAGTGTTGCGCGTCTATGCCGAAGCCCACACCGATGACCAGGTGAAGGCGTTGTTGAGGGAAGGCGTGGCATTGGCGGAGAGACAGATCGTGGCGCTAGCTGCGTTGTAGCACTTGACAAAAACCATTGCGCAGGCGCAGCTAAGCACTGCGCCTGCTTGCTTCACTTCCCCCCGCATCATGGAATGCGGATTCTACTCCTCGCCCAGAACGTAGGCAAAAATCAACGGTGCAACGATGGTGGCGTCGCTTTCGATGATATATTTGGGCGTGGTGATGTCGAGCTTTTCCCAGGTGATCTTCTCGTTCGGCACTGCGCCGGAGTAAGAGCCGTAGCTCGTCGTCGAGTCGCTGATCTGGCAGAAATAGGCCCAGAGCGGCACATCGTGCCGCTGAAGATCCTGGCGCAGCATCGGCACAACGCAGATGGGGAAATCGCCGGCGATGCCGCCGCCGATCTGGAAAAAGCCGATCGGCGTGTGCGCCGCCGTCTGCGTGTACCAATCCGCCAGAACTATCATGTATTCAATGCCCGTGCGCACCGTGTGGACGTTCTTGATGTCGCCGGCGATGCAGTGCGCTGCATAGATATTGCCCGTCGTCGAGTCCTCCCAGCCGGGCACAAAAATCGGAAGGTTCTTCTCGCAGGCCGCCATCAGCCAGGAGTCCTTGGGATCGATCTGATAATATTTCTCCAGCTTGCCGCTGCGCAGAATGCGATAAAGAAATTCATGTGGGAAATAGCGCTCTCCGGCGCGGTCGGCGGTCGTCCATTCCTCCAGGATGGCGGCCTCGATGCGGCGGATCGCCTCTTCTTCCGGGATGCAGGTGTCCGTCACGCGGTTCAGGTGACGGGAAAGAAGTTCGTGTTCATCCTCCGGCGTCAGGTCCCGATAGTTGGGAATGCGCACATAGTGATCGTGCGCCACCAGGTTGTAGACGTCCTCTTCCAGGTTGGCGCCTGTGCACGAAATGGCGTGCACTTTGTCCCGGCGAATCATCTCCGCCAGCGAGAGGCCCAGTTCGGCTGTGCTCATGGCGCCGGCCATCGCCACCAGCATTTTGCCGCCGCTGTTGATGAAGCGGGCGTACCCTTCGGCTGCGTCGACAAGCGCAGCCGCATTAAAGTGGCGAAAGTGGTATTTGATGAAAGCGCGGACTTCCTTAGCGTATTGCATTGAGTTGACTCCTAAAGGTATCAAGAACCGGGACGGATTCCGTCAAGCTGGGCGCATCATCGCGTAGGAGATGGCCTTGTACACCAGCTTGGCGACGGCGAAATCTGCCATGTGCAAGCCCGGCGACGGCGCCAGCTCGACGCAATCCATGCCGATCACTTCTGCGTGCTCGTTGAGCGCACGCAAAATTTCCAACGTTTCGCGCCACGTCAGACCATCCGGCTCCGGCGTGCCCGTGGCGGGCACGATCGAGGGGTCCAGCCCATCGACGTCGATGGTCAGAAAGACGCGTCGCCCCTTCACGCGCTCAACGAACGCTTTGCGCCAGCTTCCGTCATGCACGGCCTCGGCGTACCAGAGAACCACCCGGTCAGGATGATTGCGCGCAAAGGTGACTTCTTCGGTGCAGATCGAACGAATGCCAAGCTGCAGCACCTGTTCAATCTGGGGCGATTCAAGCAACCGACGCGCAATACACGCATGGCTATAGGGAGTGTCTTCATAGCGATCGCGCAGGTCGCTGTGCGCATCGATCTGAACAATGGTGAGCGGCCCGCCCAGGGCGTCAAGCAGGCCGCAGCCTACGCCGACGCTGACGGTGTGCTCTCCGCCCAGCGCCACGAGGAATTTGCCGCTGCGCGCCGCCTCGGCGACGGCGGCGCGAATGGCCGCCACCGCCGTTTCCGGTTCATCCGGCAACTCGAGCGCAGGCAAGGTGTGCACGCCGTAGCGCAACGCAGGTTCGTCGTCATACTCGCGATCATACAGCTCGACCTGTTGAGAGGCCGTCAGGATCGCCTGCGGTCCTCCCGCTGTGCCGCGACCATAGCTGACCGTCGCCTCAAACGGGATCGGCAACACCAACACGCCTGCGCGTGCAAAGTCGCTGTATTCGGCTTCCAGCCCCAGAAAATTGTCGGGCGTTGTCATCGTTCGCCTGTGCTCAGATTAGAATTGCTGCGCTGATGACCGTTGTCCAGACCCCGCCGGGCGCAGCCGTGGTCGCCATGGTAATGCTCGTGCTGTCGACGATCTCGCCACCCATCATATACTGCTCTTTGCGCTCGTTGTAGTCTTTGTTGGCGTCAAAACTGATGCCCAACGTAGTCGCCAACATGGTGGCGGCCAGGTCTTCTGCGTAGTCGCCGGCTTCTTTTTCCGTCTGACCGTAGCTGTGATGCTCAGAAAGATAACCGTATTTATCGTGGTCCGCCGGCCGAGCCACGCCGATGGACGCCGCAATGCGTCGCCCCGGCTCGTTGCTCGACATTTCGGCGATGACCGAAAAGACGATCTCCCCCGGCTGCAACAACTTCAACCCTTCCTCCTTCGAAACGATTTGGCAGTGAGGAGGAAAAATCGAGGAAACTCGCACCAGATTGAACTGAGCGATACCGGCGTCGCGCAGCGCCAGCTCGAAGCTGGTCAGTTTTTCTTTGTGGATGCCCACCCCGCGCGTCAGAAACAGTTTGCGTGGAATAAGTCGCATGTCGAACCCCCTCCATCCAACTGGAATCAAACAAAAAATCGCGGCCAGGCCAAAACCGCGCACCAAATGCGTATGGTACGATCTTTGACGGCGCGCGTCAAATGAGACGCAATCATTTCGTGTAAATACAACGTTAACAGAGCGCTGCTCTCTCTGGGAAAGCGGGCGTGTTATCGGACGTGTTATACTGAGGAGGACGGAATCGTCATGCGCAACGATCAACGAGCAGACAAATTGGAAAGTCAAAAGATTCCAAACGGAATTGCCGGAATCGCCCATTGCCATGTTGAGTTGATGGGAGAACACGTGACGTTGTTGGCTACGCGCGCGCTCTACTGGCCGCGCGGCGAGACGCTCTTTATCGCCGACCCCCATTTGGGTAAGACCGACACTTTTCAGGCCGCCGGCGTTCCGATTCCCAACGGCGCCACCGAAGATGATCTGCGCCGGCTCTCGGCGAGCATCCACGCCACAGGAGCGCGACGGCTGGTGATTTTGGGTGATTTGTTCCACGCCCAGGCCGGTCAAAGTCCGGTGACGCTGGGCCTGTTAACCACCTGGCGTCGGGAACATTCCGGCTTAGAAGTACTGCTGGTTCCCGGCAATCATGACCGTCACGCCGGCGCACCCCCGGCCGCTCTCGGGATTGTCTGCGTCCCCGAGCCTTGGCTGCTGACGCCGTTCGCCTGTTATCATCATCCGCCTGCAGATGCCTCGACAACATACGCGCTGGCCGGGCATGTCCATCCGATGGTAACCCTGCGCGACCTGGACGGCAGCCGTCATCGCTTTGCGTGTTTTCACATCGGCGCCCGAGGCGCCGTCCTGCCCGCCTTCGCCACCTTCGCCGGCGGTCAGACGATCCGCCCTACGCCGGGCGATCGCATTTTCATCGTTGCGCGCAATTCCATCTACGAGACGTCCATAATGTCGCGCGTCGTCTGAGCATCGATCTTCCGAGAAGCTTTGGCGCTTCGTGAAGGGTGCGCTCACTGCGTAGCTCCTTCGTTCAGTTGGCATTTGCGCAGTTTTCTGCGAAGATAGCGGTGTGTTTTGGCGCCGCTTTGACCATTGATGAGGAGTCGTCCCGTGCAGAGAGTCTTCCGCAGGTCCTGTTGTAGGCCGCAACGCCTATGTCATCTGACCATTGTGATTTTGCTCTTCACAGGCGTCGTTGCGTTCATCCCGATCGAAATTCAGGCGCAGCCCTCCGCCGCGCGCTTTGCCAATGTCTATAAAGGGTGGACGACGACCTCCGATGGCACAGCGCTCGATAGCACACTGTATCTCAATGTGGATGGCAGCGCGTTGCTGGTCGACGATCCGCTGGTGACAAGCGATGCGGCAACCTACACCGGCCAATGGACGGCCGCGGAGAGCGGCGTCATGTTGACCCTCGCCGCCGATCGCAACGGGCCCCTCTCCCAACCTGTCACCCTCTTTCTGGATGCATCGGCGGGTCAGCCGCTGGTCATACAGCCGGGCGCAACCGTCTTCGACGGCCGCGGCCGGCGCTATTACTCAATCGCATATTTACTCGAACATCGCGCAGCGTTGCCCTTCCATGCCGATTTTGCCGCGGCTGCAATCACCAACGGCGGGCTTGCCGGCGCGTACAAAGCGTTCACACCCGGCGGCGCTAGCGGACGTCTCGATCTCTCGCTTGTGCTCTTTGCGGACTTTCGCGCCTTGCTCAAACGCGATGAATTAGATGGTCGCCCCGCTTCCCTGATCTATGGCGCCTGGCAAAACATCAACGGCCAACCCTTGGTATTGTTGACCGAGCGCGACGGTGCCGCACTGCAGACGCCGGCCGAGATCACTTTCAGCGTGGAGAACGGCGTCTTGCGTGGTCAGAGTACCGGCAGCAGCGCTGTGAGCGACCTGGTCGGCGTGCCGTTCTTTCGGATCGAGGGGCTGGCAAATGCAGCGCTCGTATTGGTCCCGCCGACGGATACAGCGCCTATGACGGGGGCCCTTACGACCACAATCAGCACCACGCCTGCGCCACTTTCGACGGCGATCCTGACCGAGTATGAACCGTTGTTTGAAGAAACTCCCTGCCCAGACGATCTGAAAAGCGATGCAAGCATCGTCTGCGGCTTCCTGCAAGTTCCCGAAAATCGCAGTCAGACGGATAGCCGATCGATCCACATTTTTGTTACAAAGTTGGCGGCTCTGGGCGAAGAGGCGCCCGATCCGCTTGTCGTCATGGCGGGCGCGCCCGGCGACGATCCCGGCGCGCTGCTTGCGTGGTTCACCGAAGCGCCTGTGCGCAAAACGCGCAGCATCTGGATACTACATCCTCGCGGAGAAGGTCGCTCCGAGCCGTCGCTTGCCTGTCCGGAGTATATCGCCGGCAACGACGTCCAGCTCAAGCTACAATCGCTGGCCGACTGTTACAACCGCCTGTTGCAGGAAGGCGTCGACCTCGCCGGTTACACGCTCGACCAGCGCGCCTTCGACGTGATCGACCTGGCGCGGGCGCTGAAGCTGGAGCAGATCAACCTGTTGGGCAACGATCTCGGCGCGGCCGTGGCGCAACTGGTTTTGGAGCGCCGACCTGGGCTGGTGCGCAGCCTTATTCTCGAAAGCCCGCTGCCCCTGGGTGTCAACCGCACGTTAGAAGGCCCCTTCGGCGCTTATGATGCACTGCGCAGAGTTTTCGCCGATTGTCGTCGCGACCGCGCCTGCAACGCCGCCTATCCCGACCTCGAAACGCGCTTTTTGGCAATCGTCGCACGCTACGACCAGGTCCCTGCTTCTATCGGTTTTCGTGGCGACGAAGTCGCGCGCTCGATCTTCGCCAAACTGCAAGAAGGAGGCGCCGAGATTCCGGCGCTGGTCGATGCGCTGTATCGGGAGGACATGGACGCCGTCTGCAAGCTCGCTCCGCTGCTCGACGGCTGTCCACCGCCGGCGGCTGAGGCCGAAGCAGAGGGCGTCATCGACGCCACCCAACCGATCACACCCTCCGAACATATGCTGTTTCTGCCTGCAATGCAGGTAGGCTCGCCGGCGGCGCAAAGCTGGCGTGACTTTTTTAACGACCCCGGCGCCGCCGAAGGCGCCGAAGCGGAACTGCTGGCTTGGGTGCAAGAACGACTGGGGTTCGAGACGCGCGAGGAGCTGTTCGCCTTCCTGGACGATCTTCAGGTGCAGAACTTTCTGGCTCTGTTGAATGCGCTCGGTATCTCGATCTTGTCGCCCGATGAAAAGCGCCACGGCGCGGAACTGAATATCCTGTGCGCCGAAGACGCCCCTCGCTTCAGCCTCGACGACCTCGAGCGCATCCGCAGACGACTTCCCGTCGAAGTGGTGACGCTGTTGACCGCTTCGGCCGAGGAGACGCTGCTGATCTGCCCATTGTGGTTGACGCCGCCGGCAGCCGTCGGGGATCGCATCGTGCAGGTAAGCGATGCGCCTGTGCTGATCATGGCGGGCGCCTACGACCCGGTGACGCCGGCGCGGTGGGCGCAGCGTAGCGCCGGCGATTTCCGTCAGCCCTTTGTGCGCATCTTCGCCGCTCAGGGGCATAATCTGCTTCAGGAGCCGGAGGGCTGCGCCCAGCAGATGCTGGCGACCTTCATCGAGCGTCCCACCCAGGCGCCCATCCTGTCGTGCTTTTTAAGACTGCGTCCGACTTTTTCTGCTGGGGAAAGCTGATGAATGACCTTTTGTTCCGCACTGCCACGCCGGCGGATTGGCCGGCGATTGTCAACCTCCTCCGACGATATGATCTCCCGACGGAAGGTGCGCAAGCGCATCTCGACGCTTTTATCGTCGCCGTCAATGCCGAGAACGAACTTAAAGGCGTCGCCGGGTTGGAGCGCTACGGAAAAGTGGGACTGTTGCGTTCGCTAGCGGTCGCCGAACAAGGGTGGGGGATTGGCGCTGCGCTGGTGGAGCGCATCCTCGAGCTGGCTCGCTCGCTCGGAATGCAGCAAGTGGTGCTGCTCACCACGACGGCGGCCGATTATTTTCTGCGCTTCGGCTTTCAGCGCATCGCGCGTAGCGCGGCGCCCGCCGCCGCACACACCTCCGCCGAGTTTCAAGGCGCCTGTCCGGCCTCCGCCACGGTGATGTTGCTCCGGCTATGAAAGCGTCCGGCGCTCGGTCCTGGCCTCATTTTCATCAAAAATGATTACGCTGCGAATGACCTGACCGGTGAGCATTTGGGCGTAGGCGTCATTGATTTGCTCCAGCCGGAAGACGTCTGTGATCAAGCTGTCGAGGTCGAGCAAGCCATCCAGATAGAGGGAGGCCAGAAACGGGAAATCTCTTCGAGGATTGGAGCCGCCGTAGTAAGAGCCTTTCACCGTCTTTTCTTCGCGCGTGAGCACGGCGCCGGGCAAGTTGGTGCTGCTGCCCATCGGCGCCAGCCCGGCGAGCACGATCACGCCGCCCGGTCGCGCTGCCCGAAGACACAGCTCCTGCACCGCAGGCGACCCCACTGCCTCGAACACATAATCCGCCCCGCGGCCTTCGGTCAGGCGGCGAATTTCGAGGACCGTTTCACCGTCTGCGTGCACAAAATGGGTGGCGCCCAGGCGCAGCGCCATGGCCGCTTTGGCCGGCTCTCGGTCGACGACGATGATGCGCGCTGCACCGGCCAACTTCGCCCCCAACACCATGCTCATGCCGACGCCGCCTGCGCCGAAGATCGCCACGAAGCTTCCCGGTTGCACGCGGGCTGTATTCAGCACTGCGCCGACGCCCGTCATCACGGCGCAGCCGATCAAAGCCGCCACCGTCGCCGGCACGCGTGGATCGATAGGGATGCAGCTCAACTCTGACGCTACGACGTATTCACTGAAACAGCCGAGCCCACAATAGTGATAGACGGGCCGGCCGCGCAACGAATAACGCGGCTCGCCGTCCAATAAAACGCCCGCCCAGATCGGCTCCAGGTATCGTTCGCAAAGGGCCGGACTGTCATGCAGACAATAGAAACATCCACCACAGGCGGGCGCCCAGTTGAGGCTGACATAGTCTCCCACTCTAAGCCGCGTCACGTCCGACCCGACTGCAATCACCTTGCCGGCGCCCTCGTGACCGAGCGCCGTCGGCAGTGGATGTTGCGTGGCGCCACTGACCAGGTGCCAGTCGCTGTGACAGACGCCGGCGGCGCACATGCGCACGAGCACTTCCCCGCTGCGCGGCTCGGCAAGATCGAGCGTCTCGATGGCGATCGGCTGTCCGACAGCATGCAGCACGGCTGTTTTGGTTTGCATGTGCATTCACCTTGCTCTTGAGCGTTTGCGTGCATTCTTTCCGGTCTTGCCGTCCTCAGCATGGCCGACGCTCTCTGCGTCGCCCTCTTCATCGTCGATGATTTCTTCCTCGTCGCCCACGATCAGGCGTTGCAACGACTGCACGAGCAAACGATGCTCGGCCTGATGCATGCGGTCGGTGAGCGTTTCCAGCGTATCGGTGCGATAGATGGGCACTTCGGCCACGCCGATCACCGGGCCGGCGTCGACGGCTTCATCCGGCACCAGGTGCACCATGCAGCCCGTCTGTTTGATCTCCCCGCGCCGAAAGGCGGCGAAAGCATCTGCGATGGCGTGCGCGCCTGGAAACTGACCGGGCAGGGCCGGGTGGAGGTTAACGACGCGGTAGGGGAAATGGTCGAGAAACGCCTTGCTCAGGATGTGCATCCACCCCGCCAAAACGACCCAGTCCGGCCGATACTCGGTCACGATCTGAGCGAGATCGGCGTCGTATTCTGTGCGCGGGCGTCCGGCGTCGGTGTAAGGCTTGAGTGGAAAGTAACGGGTAGGGATGCCGGCCCTTTCGGCGCGCACCAGGCCAAAGGCGTTTTTGCGATTAGAAACGACCAAGACGATCTCGGCATCCAACGCCTTTGTGTGAATGGCGTCGATGATCGCCTGCAAATTGCTTCCGTTGCCGGAGATCAATACGGCGAGTTTAGCGGTCATGTGGCTCCTCGCTGATAGAAAAACAAATGCAACGCACAGGCGCAAAGATGCAGAGCTGTAAAAACAACGAGCTCCGCGGGCGCAGCGACACTTTCGTCGTTTGCGACGTCGCGTCTAACGGCGCCTCCTCACAAAATCAACTTCACCGCTTGGTCATCTTGACGTTCAACCAGCCGACCGATGACAACAGCGTCGGGCAGCAGATCTAGGATCGGCTCGGCGGCGCCGGCGGGCGTCACCAACACCATGCCCACGCCCATGTTAAAGACGCGATGCGCCTCGACGAGGTCAAGATCGCCCCAGCGCACCAACAGTTCGAAGATGGGGGGTCGCTCCCAGCTGCGCACAACGATCCGGGCCGTGAGATGATCGGGTAGGATACGCGGGAGGTTGTCCGGCAGGCCGCCGCCGGTGATGTGCGCCATGCCCTTGATTTCAAACCCTGCGCGTTGGATGGCGTCGACGTGCGACAAGTAGCAGCGATGGGGCGCCAGCAGGGCGTCGACCAGCGAGCGTCCGTCAGGCAAGGCATCGGAGAGATTGCGGCCGACGATAAGCTTGCGAATGAGTGAATAGCCGTTGGTGTGGGGGCCGCTGCTCGCCAGCCCAATCAGCGCATCGCCTACTTCCATTGTCTCCGGTTTGGGGAGCAAATTTGGGCGGCTGACGAGGCCAACAATGGCGCCGGCTACGTCCAGGGCGCCTTCTGCATAGACGCCCGGCATTTCAGCTGTTTCGCCGCCGATCAAGGCGCAGCCCACAGCCCGGCACGCTTCGGCGATGCCCGTCACCACCTCGGCAGCTGCGGTGGGGTCGAGCCGGCCCGTCGCCAGGTAATCGAGAAAAAAGAGGGGCCGCGCGTTCTGCACCAAAATGTCGTTGACGCAGTGGTTCACCAGGTCGTGGCCGATCGTGCGCCAGCGTCCAAACTCTGCAGCCAGTTTGACTTTGGTGCCGACGCCGTCGATGGAGGCGACCAGCGTCGGGTGTGAAGGCAAATTGTCCAGCGCAAAGACGCCGCCGAAACCGCCGACGTCGGCCAAGACACTTGCCGTAAAGGTGCTGCGGATCGCTTCTTTCATAGCGGCCACCGCGGCCGCGCCGGCGTCAATGTCCACGCCGGCTTCTTTGTAACGCTCACTCATAAAACATCACAATGGGTCTTAGCGTCTTTGAATTGACAGTTCTTGATTGCTTGCCATCTCTTGCTAATTTCAATCATGGGCGGCGACAAGGCGTCTCATCTCCGACTTGCGCCGGATCGTCTCGATGGGCTTCTTGCAGAGATCGCCCGATCTGTGCGCTCAGGCGGAGAGGCGACGCCGATATCGCGACGATAGTGAGCGCCGACGAAATGGATGCGCTCCACGCCGGCGTAGGCGCGTTGCGCCGCTTGGGGCACATCAGGCCCCGTTGCGGTGACCGCCAGCACGCGTCCACCGGCAGTGAACAATCGGCCATTCTGAAGCTTGGCGCCTGCAAGGTAGACGGTACATCCAAGCGCCTCCGCCTCCTCCACGCCGAAGATTTCTAGACCGGTGCGATAATTGTCCGGATACCCTTCAGACGCCATGACGACGGTTACGCAGGCTTCTTGTCGCCAGCGCAGTTGCATCCGGTCGAGGCCTCCATCGATGCATGCCTGCACTACCTCAATCAAGTCGCTTTCGAGCAGCGGCAAGATGGCCTGCGTCTCTGGATCGCCGAGGCGGCAGTTGAATTCCAGCACGCGCAGCCCTTTGGCCGTGAGCATCAAGCCGGCGTAGAGCACACCCACATAGGGATGGCCTTCGGCGGCCATGCCCTCCAAGGTGGGTTGAATGACGGTGCGTTCAATTTCCTGAAGCAGCTCCGGCGTGACTTGCGGCGAAGGCGAGAACGCGCCCATGCCGCCTGTGTTGGGACCGCGATCATGATCGAGCAAGCGCTTGTGGTCCTGCGCCGTGGGCAACAGCGCATAGCGTTGACCATCGCAGAAGGCAAGCACCGAAACTTCCGCGCCGTGGAGCCGTTCCTCGAGCAGAATCGTGGCGCCGGCGTCGCCGAACTTGCGCTCAAGCAACATGCTGCGTACGGCGGCTGCGGCGGACTCCGGCGTGGAAGGGACGATCACACCCTTGCCGGCGGCCAGCCCGTCCGCCTTCACCACCGGCGGGCGATCGAGCATGCGCAGATAGCGCATCGCTTCATCGAAATCGTCGAAAATTGCGGCGCGAGCGGTCGGAATCTTCCAGCGCTGCATAAACTGCTTGGCAAAGGCTTTAGAGCCTTCCAACTGCGCCGCCGCTCGGGTGGGGCCAAAAATGCGCAGACCGGCGGCATGAAAAGCGTCAATTATGCCGGCCACAAGCGGCGCCTCTGGCCCGACGACGGTTACATCGACATGATGTTCCTGTGCGAAGCGCACCAATGCGTCGATTTGCCCGGCGTCGATAGGAATATTCTCGCATTTGGCCAATCGGGCCGTGCCGCCGTTGCCCGGCGCCACGTAGAGATACTCGAGCAGTGGAGATCGGGTCAACTGGTGGGCGATGGCATGTTCGCGGCCACCGCCGCCGATAAGAAGCACTTTCATTTGAACGGGCGCATTCCTTGTCGATGGTTTGATGAAAGTCTCAGCATCGTGCTGCATCCGGCATGGGTCGTGTAATATGCTCAACGTTCATTATCCACTACATCTAGATGGAGACCCAAGTTTGTAAGCCGGAGTTTCTCATCTCTTTTGCTTTTCGAGAGGAGGCTCACCGGCTCGATGTGCTCTAGACGTGCTACTGTCTGGGGATCAGCTCAACCTCGAACAGGTAGGGCCAGAGTTTGCCGGTCACAAAAAGACGGCGGTTCTCGGCGTCGTAGGCGATACCGTTGAGCACGTCGTAGCCGCCCTGAAAGGGCGGAGCCTGTTGCAGCAGGCCGGTGAAATCATAGACGCCCTCCACAACCCCGGTTTCGGGATCGATCTGCACGATAAAGTCCGTCTGCCAGACGTTGGCCAAAATTTTGCCTTCGACGTACTCCAGCTCATTCAGACGCGGCAGCGGCTGACCCTCAAGGGTGATGAGGAGGCGACGCACCTCCTGCAACGTTTCTGGGTCGAGATAATAGATCGTCGGCGTGCCATCGCTCATGATGAGATGTTGGCCGTCATAGGTCAACCCCCAGCCTTCAGTCGCATACGAAAAGCGCTGCAGCTCCTCGAAGGAGTCGCGATCGTAAACAAAGCCAACGCCGTTCTGCCAGGTCAGTTGCAAGATCCGGTCGCCGACCACGGCGATTCCTTCACCAAAAAATTCAGGGGCCAGGTCATGTTGCTGAAGCACCGATCCGCTCTTTACATCGACCTTACGCAACGAGGAACGACCGTAAAGTCCTGTCCCTTCATAAAAAACGCCGTTCCAATACACCAACCCCTGTGTGAATGCCCCCGAATCGTGAGGGAAAACATTTTTTACTCGATAGTCGTAGATGATCGGCGACGGAAGAGGAGTCAGCGCTGCAGGCGTCTCAAGGGGCGAATCGAGCGCCGGACCCGCAGGTGCAAAGGCTGGCGACGGAAAAGCCTCCCCTGAAGAAGGCTGAGGAGTCGATTGAGGCGCAACAAGGACAGCGGTGGGAACAGGAGAGGTTGCTTCCTCTGAAGGCTGCGCCGGAGATGTACAGGCGGCAAGTAAAAACAAAAAAACAAAGGTGTGGAGACGTTTCTTGATGGGAACCATAGACAGCTCGATTTCTTGTCTGCTCCCCTAGCGCACAATAGAGCCTGCAAACTCGATGGTCGAAATTTACGGCAATTTCATTATGCGACAAGCCGATAGATTTATAGTATGATACACGATGTTTGGTTTCAAGGTTTCACCCATGAATGCTTGGTGCACATTGCGCGCAGAATCGTACAACGAACCCAACATTGCAGGAAACGAGCCATGACAGACGCAAACACCAGCCAATCTACTCGAGCTCCGAATAAAAGTATTATCCTGGTGGTCGATGACTCGCCGGCTGGCCGGGAAACGCTTCAGGCGTTGCTCTTTTCCGACGCCTATGAACTTCACTTCGCCACCGATGGATTGCAGGCTCTGGCCATGGCGGCGCAACTGCGTCCGGACCTGATCCTACTCGACGTGATGATGCCGGGCATCGATGGCTTTGAGGTCTGCCGGCGTCTGCGCGCTGACCCAGATCTGAAAGATATTCCGGTCATTATGGTCACGGCGCTGGATGATCGCGCTTCGCGCTTGCAAGGGATTGAAAGTGGCGCCGATGACTTCGTCTCCAAGCCCTTTGATTCCGGCGAGTTGCGCGCGCGGGTGCGCACCGTTACGCGTCTCAACCGCTATCGACGTCTCTTGGAAGAGCGCGAACGGTTTGAATGGATGATCGAACACGCAGACGAGGGGTATCTGATCCTGGACGGCGACGTGATTCGGTACGCCAATCCTCGGGCGCAAATCCTTCTGAATCTAGAGGAAGAGGCGCTTGCCATGCATCCTTCGTTTTTGTCGTTGGTCGACAAACGATTCAACCGTGAGCCGCAGGAGCTGTGGAGCCGCTGGCCGAACCTATGGGAGGAGACGCAACCGGGCACGGCTCAGGGCGACGTGAACCTGTTTCTAATTGCGCCGGAGACATCCACCTCTCCTGTCAATTGGCTGGAGGTGACCGTCTTCGGTCAGTTTCGCATCCAGGAGAACGGTCGTCTGGTTCGGCTGCGCGATGTCACGGCGTTAAAGACAGGGCTGCGCGATATGTGGTCCTTCCACACCATGGTGATGCACAAGCTCAACACACCCATGCACATGATGCTGGGCAGCATGGAACTGCTCACCATGAACGCCAACGCCAACATCTCCAGCGGCGAAATGCTCGACCTGGTAGAAATGGCCGCCAATGGCGCCCAGCGGCTGGCGGCCGCCGTCAACGACGTCATTCAATACGCCACGGCCCTTTCTATGCCGGCGAGCATTGGCGAACGCTTCTCCCTCGGCGACTTGCCCGCCCTAGTGCAGGAAGTGGCAGAACATCTCAAGCTCGATCAAGTCGAGATCCAGGTTGAAGCGCCGCAGGACATTAGCCTCGTGCTTGCCCCGCGCGAGATGGAATCGATTCTCTTCGAGTTGCTGGAAAACGCCAAAAAGTTCCATCCACAGCATCGCCCCACCGTGACGCTTTCCGCAACCCTGCGCAACGACAGGGTCGATTTGAAAGTGCAGGACGATGGCATCCATCTCTCTCCCGAGCAGTTGAGTCGAGTCTGGCTTCCATATTATCAAGGCGAGCGATATTTCACCGGCGAAGTGCAAGGCATGGGGCTTGGATTACCGCTGGTGGCATCGATTCTCTGGGAACACGGGGGAGAATGCCGCATCAGCAATCGCGAAGATGCGCCGGGTGTTGTGATTCGTCTCACCATCCCGCTGATGCGCAATGAGTGACAAGGCGCTTGCGGGGACTCACAGGAGTGGCGTCGGGCCGTTATGAACGTATTGATCGAGTGGTTGGTTGAGCATCCTCTGCTCCTTCTCTTTCTGGTTTCCACGATTGGGTACTATCTCGGCGAAATTCGACTTGGGGGCGCCGGTTTGGGCGTTGCGGCAGTGCTCTTTGTCGGCCTGGCCTTCGGCGCCCTCGATGCGCGCATCTCCCTGCCTCCGGAGTTGGTCTCCTTGGGATTGGTGCTCTTCGTCTATTCGATCGGTCTGGCGAGCGGGCCGGGCTTTTTCGCTTCATTCTCCCGCAGCGGTCTGCGCGACAACGTCATGGTGGCCGCCGTTCTGTTGATTGCTGCCGCAATTGTGGCGGTAGAAGCAGTCGCTCTCGGTGTCAAGTCAACCATTGCTGCGGGCATCTACACCGGCGCGTTGACCAACACGCCGGCGTTAGCGCAAGTGCTCAACTTTGTCACCCACGGCCCCCTTCGGGACGCCGGCCCGACGGTCGCCACCGAGCCGGTCGTCGGTTATTCGGTCGCCTATCCTCTAGGCGTGATCGGCCCAATTCTGGCGATCCTATTCATGCAACGCGTCTGGCGCATCGACTACAAACGGGACGCCGAGCAGGTGCGCGATATGTTTCCACTGGAACAAGAGATTTACAACCGCACGGCGCGGGTCACCAACCCGGCGGTCATCGGCGCCTCCCTGCGCGAATTGAGCCGCCGGCGGGGATGGCGCGTCGTGTTCGGCCGCGTCAAACATGACGACAAGGTCGAGCTGGCCATCGATGATCTCATCTTGCACGCGGGCGATCTGATCAGCGTCATCGGCGCGCCTGAAGACGTCGATCGCGTGGTCAATGAATTGGGCGAGTTGGCGTCGGAGCAGCTCGACGTCGATCGCAGCGCCTACGACTTTCGTCGCGTCTTCGTCTCCAATCCGGACCTAGTTGGTCGCAAACTGGCCGAGCTTGACTTACCCCGTCGCTTCGGCGCCATTGTCACACGCGTGCGTCGTGGAGACATCGAGCTGCTGGCGCACGGCGATCTTGTGCTGGAGCTGGGCGACCGCGTGCGCTTCGTCGCCCCGCGCGACCAGATGCGCGCCATCAGCCAATATTTCGGCGATTCGTACAAAAAGTTGAGCGAGATCAACCTGGGGACGTTGGGCCTCGGGCTGGCGCTTGGACTGCTGATCGGCATGATCCCGATTTCGCTGCCCGGCGGCATTCAATTCAAACTGGGCGAGGCGGGCGGCCCGCTGATCGTGGCACTGATTTTGAGCGCGCTACGCCGCACCGGCCCGCTTGTGTGGAGTTTGCCCTACAGCGCTAACCTGACGATCCGTCAACTGGGCCTGACCGTGCTGCTGGCGGGCATCGGCATCCGCTCCGGCTACACTTTCCTCTCAACCATGACGCAAGCCGGCGGCCTGACCATCCTGACGGCCGGCGCAGTGGTGTCCATCTCGACTCCGCTGCTTACGCTCTGGATCGGCTATCGCTGGCTCAAGTTGCCCTTCGGCGTATTGACGGGCATCGTGTCGGCGGTGCATACGCAGCCGGCAGTACATGCTGCGGCGTTGACGCAAGCGCGCAACGATCTGCCTAACCACGGCTATGCGCTGGCCTTCCCGATGGCGACCATCACCAAAATTCTGCTGGCGCAGGTCCTTGTGGCGCTTCTACCGTATATGACGTAAACGTTCGTCTGCATCCTAAGCCTCGCCTGCTTTCTGCACGCTTTTGCGCCTTAGCGGCTTTGCGTTGCATCTATTTTCGGCGCACGTAGGCCGATTACGGCTTTTCGCCGTTCCGCACCCTAGCGTCAAGCCGCTCCAACACCGGCGGCAAATCGGCGATGCCGTCGATCACATCGTGCGCGCCGGCTGCCAAGAACCGTGCGCTCACCTCGCGACGCAGCGCTGCGACCTCCTCTGCGCCCAGCTGCGCAAACTCCGCCTCGCTTAGCCCCACCATGTTGCCGGTGAGGGCGACGCCTACCGTCCACATGCCGGCGTTCAAGCCTTCCTCGATGTCGGGGAGGGTGTCGCCGACCTTGACCATGGCCGCCATTGGGTAGACCTGCAGATCGATCGCCAGTTTGTAGCACATCCACGGATAGGGACGACCGGCGGGCACGTCGCTGGGCGTGACGATGGCGTCCGGTGCATAGCCGTAGGCGCGCGCCGCCTGCCCCAACACCTCCATCATCGGCCGCGTATAGCCGGTTGTCGTCCCAATCTTCCACCCGCGAGAGCGGATAAAGGCTACGGTTTCAAGCAGGCCGGGGATCGGTCGGGCGTAGTCGGCGACGACGTCGACCTGCAGTGGCTCGAAGTCGGTATAAAGGCGATCGGCGTCGACATCGCTGGCCGGCGCGCCGTGGACCGCCTCCCACGCTGCGCGCACCTCGGGAAGTTGCAAGATGGCGCGCAGATGATCCTTTTTCATCAGTCCCATGCCGCTCCGTGCGTGCGCCGGCGTGATCGCCACGCCATACCGCTCAAAAAGGCGCACAAAGACCGCCGTCGGTGCGAACGAGCCAAAATCAACCGTCGTCCCCGCCCAGTCGAGGATGACAGCCTGCACCCCTCCAATGTAGGAACGATGATAACGAAAGGTCATGAAAGCTGAATCTCCATTTCTTTCAGAGCCGCGCGCACGGCGCAAAGCAGATTTTCCACGTCTGCAACATCCAGCCGGCCGATGTGACCGATGCGGAAACAGTCGGCGTGGCTCAATTTGCCCGGATAGATCACACAGCCGCGCTCGCTCAGCAGTTGATAAAAACGTTGAAAGTCGAAATTCGGATGGTCAGGGTAATAAAAAGAGGTGATCACATGGCTGCGATAGGGCTCCGGCACATAAGGGCGAAAACCCAACCCGGTCATGCCTTGTAGCGTTCGCTCGTAGTTGCGGCGATAGCGCGCAGCGCGACCGGCGACCCCGCCTTCCGCCTCCAGCTCGAGCAGCGCCTGATGAAAGGCGAGCAAGGCGTGCACAGGCGGCGTAAAGCGAAACTGCCCATCTCGCTCCAGCCCTTCATACTGCGCCAGCAGGTCGAGGCTGACGCTGCGCGCATAGCCTTCGGTAGCCCGCAGCGTCGCAATGCGCGCCAACACGAAAGCAAAGCCCGGAACACCCTCGATGCACTTGTTGGCGGAGGAGATGAGATAGTCGATTCCCCAGCCGGCAAGATCGATGGGATAAGCGCCAAAGCTGCTCATGGCGTCGACGATCAGCGAGCGCCCGAAGCGCGCGGTCACGGCGCCGACGGCGTCGACCGGATTCATGACGCCGGTGGTTGTCTCGCAGTGCACGACGGCCACGTGCGTAATGGCGTCGTCTTGTGCCAGCGCTGCATCGAGGGCATCGACGTTGACCGGCGCGTGCTCGGCGCTGCGCAGCGCAACCACTTCGATGGAGAGATGCCGGGCGATCTGCACCATGCGCTCCCCATAGGC
>JANWYX010000071.1 GCA_025055055.1 Caldilinea sp.
TCCCGGCAGACCGCCGGTTGTTGAGCGAAGATAACTTGTCGATCCACACCGGTCGACAGGGGAAGTCGGCCCTGACCGCCTGGCCTGAAATTCAGATCCTCTTCTTGCCTAAATATGCCTGCCGGCTGCATCTGATTGAACCCTGGTGGAAGCAGTGAAAATCTCTGGCGCTTCAAAGGACATCGGTTCGAATCTTTGGATGAAATCGGCCAAGCGTTGGATCAGGCTGGGGAGTACTGGAATGCTCAACCGATAAACCCTCGCTTTCAGGGCATTTCTGTTGCAGGAATATAGAATGGTGTTACACTAAATGAAATCAAAATCGTTCGCAGCGACGCGTGACACTTGTGTATTGCAACTGCAGAAAGCATCGAAACATTTTACAAAGCACAATATCAACAAAGGACAATATCGACAATGACTGTGAAACAGTGGAGTGCTCCTCCTCCGATGACAATTGATCCGAAAAAGACCTACCGCGCCACACTTCAAACCGACCGAGGGGACATTACGCTCGAACTTTATCCGCAACACGCTCCCAAAACGGTCAACAACTTTGTCTTCTTGGCGCGTGAAGGCTTTTACAACGGCGTCGCCTTTCACCGCGTCATCGCCGACTTTGTAATCCAGGGCGGCGATCCGACCGGTACCGGTCGCGGCGGTCCCGGCTATCGCTTCGAGGACGAGGTCCAGAACAACCCATTGCGCCACGAGACCGGCGTCATTTCGATGGCGAACGCCGGCCCCAACACCAACGGCAGCCAGTTCTTCATCACCCATTCGCCGCAGCCGCATCTCGACGGACGACACACGGTCTTCGGCAAAGTGGTGAGTGGCATGGATGTCGTGAACGCCATCCGCCAAGGCGACAAGATGATCACAGTGGTGATCACAGAAGACTAACGCAAAGGGTTGCTTGTCGCCCTCCGACGATGCATTCATGAGCGGGGGGCGAGCAGCCGCCATGCCTTCAATGCAAAGGTTCGTCGCAAATGGGCAAGTCTCCATTCACACTGCTTCGCTCCGACGTAGGGTATGGTCAACCGCCTTCCGTCACATGGCGCCCGATTGCGAGCCGCCCGTTGTTGGTGATGGTGGGCGTCACCGGCGTCGGCAAGAGCACAACCCTCGATGCACTGCGTCGCGGCGGGCTCTCTTTTCGTTTGCTTCCAGACCGGCGCGAACTGACCGATCGGCTGCTCATTCCTGAAGCACAGAGGGCGGCCGGCGAGCCGGTTGTTCCCGTCACCGATCGCGGCCAACGTTTCGCCTACACGCGCGCCTATCGGGAGCGTCATGCGGGCGGCATGGCGGAGGCGCTAAGCAGCCTTTGGATCGATGTTGCGCAGACGCCGGGACTGTTGCTCTTTGACGGCCTGCGCGGGGAAAATGAAGTCGTCTATGCAGCAGAAAAGCTGCCCCTTGCCTATTTTGTCATGTTGGATGCGCCGGACGTCGTGCGCGTAATTCGTCTGATGGGCCGTCAGGACCCCTTCGATGTGATCGCAGCGCGCTCCGCACATGCCCCTCATGAGCTACAGCGATTCACCCGGCTGGACGTCGAAGGCGCCGAGGCGCTTTTCACGCCCGAAGAGCAGCATATCCTCGTCGATCTGGTGAGCATGGGAGAGGTGACTGCGGAGGAGCTGCGCAAGGCGCTATCCATTGTCGTCGAGGAGCGGCGCAACTATGACCCGGCGGCGACGCGTACGGCGCTGGAGAAGCTGGCGCCCGAACGCACCTTGGTCGTCGACACCGTGGCCGACGCGCCCCAGACTGTGGCGATGAAAATTTTGGAACTTTTGCGTATAAAAAAGTCATGACCTCCGTTCCCACCATCGCTGCGATTGAAACCACGGTTTTTCGCCTGCCGATGCACGGCGAACTGCGCTGGGGAAGCCAAAGTTCGCTGGCCGAAGCGCGTCACGTGCTGGTGCGCGTGACCTTGAGCGATGGCAGCGCAGGTGTCGCCGAAGCGCCCCCGCGTCCCACCATCTACGGCGAAACTGCCAGCACCATCGTCGCCATCATCCGCGAGGAGTTGGCGCCCCGTCTGATCGGTCAGCCTGCGGACAAGGCCTGGGCGCGTATGGCGCCGATTCGCAACAATCACACGGCGCGCGGGGCCATCGACATGGCGATCCACGATGCGCTGGCGCAGGGAGCAGGCCGATCGCTGGCCGAACAGCTCGGCGCCGTGCGCACAAAAGTTCGCGTGAGCTACATCCTGGGCATCGGCGACCGCGAGGAAGTATTGGCCGAAGCAGAGCGAGTCGTCGCCGAAGGGGTGCGCGTGCTCAAAGTCAAAGTAGGCCGCGACTGGGAGGAGGACATCGAGCGTATTCGCGACCTGCAGGCGATGTTCGGAGAGAGGGTGGAGTTATACGCGGACGCCAACGAAACCATGGACGGCGAGAACGCAGCCGCGCGCTTGGCTGCGCTGCGCGACCTGGGGCTGCGCTACTGTGAGGAGCCGTTGCCGGTCGAACAGGTGCGCGCCCGCGCCTCGTTGCGCAGCCGCAAGATTCTGCCCATCATCGCCGACGACAGCGCCTTCACCCTGCGCGATCTGCAGCGTGAGCTGGAGCTGGACACCTTCGACGTGTTGAACATCAAGACCCCGCGCACCGGCTACAGCGAGTCGCTGGCGATGGTGAAGGCGGCGTGCAAGGCGGGCAAAGGCGTGATGGTGGGCTCGCAGGCAGGCAGCACGATCGGAACGGCGCGCGCCGCCGTCTTCGCCGCGCGTGCGGAGGTGGAGCATCCCTCGGAGCTTTCCTTTTTCTTGAAATTGCGCGAGGAGATCACCGACCGGCGTCTGAGACTCGTCGACGGCTGGCTTTCTGTGGAAGAGGCGCTGGCCGTGCGCATCGACCCGGAGCGGCTACGCGAGATGACCGTGCGACTCTAATTTGCGAAATTTCTGGGTGCGCAAGGCGCGCCTGGATGCAAAATTTGTTTGATCGATAAAGAAAAAACGAGAAGGAACGTCCCTATGACCAAAATCAGCTTTCTGGGCGCAGGCAGCACCGTCTTTGCGAAAAACCTCATCGGCGACATCCTGAGCTATCCGGAGCTGCAGGACGCCACGATCAGCCTTTTCGACATTGACCCGGAGCGGCTGTGCACCTCTGAAATCGTCGCCCACAAGATCGCAGAGTACTTCGGCGTTTCGCCCCGCATCGAGGCGACGACCGACCGCAGGCAATCCCTCAAGGACGCCGACTTCGCCATCAGCATGTTTCAGATCGGCGGCTATAAGCCGGCCACAGTGATCGACTTCGAGATTCCAAAAAAGTACGGCCTGCGCCAGACGATCGCCGACACGCTGGGCATCGGCGGGATCATGCGCGGGCTGCGAACGATCCCGGTCTTTCTCGACATCGCGCGCGACATGGAGGAGCTTTGCCCAGACGCCGTGTTGTTGCAGTACGTCAACCCGATGGCGATGAACTGCTGGGCCTTGAGCCGCGCCACCGGCGTCAAGACGGTCGGCCTATGTCACAGTGTGCAGGGAACCGCCGAACAACTGGCGCACGACATCGGCGTTCCGATCGAGGAGATCAACTATCTGTGCGCAGGCATCAAC
>JANWYX010000078.1 GCA_025055055.1 Caldilinea sp.
CAGTTGTTGGAAGGCAGCGGAATCTGGTCACAGGCGTAGAGCGTGCGACCACCCGGGTCCGCCTGACCCACCCAGGCGAAGGCGCCCAACTCGAAATCGCGGCGGCTCAACCCCGTCGTGTCGCCGAACCACCAGGAAGCCGGCGCATAGGTGGGAATGATCTGGATGCCACATTCGGCCAGGTTTTGAATCATGACCTGGGACCAGGTCTGGCGGAACGCTGCGCTGGTGGTCGTGAACTTGAGCGACAATGCATCGCCGTTCGCGTTGGTGCGCACCGGGCCATCTCCCTGCACCCAGCCTGCCTCCTCGAGCAACGCCTTGCCCGCCTCCGGGTCATACCACGGGAAGTCATACGGTCCCTTGTAGGCCCAGTGCGTCTTGGGGAGGAAGCTGTCCATCAGAAGCGCTGATGGGTCTTCGACGTAGGGATAAACGGACGCAATCAACGCATCCCGATCGATGCAATGGGCGATCGCTCGTCGCACACGCACGTCGCTGAGGATGGGGTGGGGAGTGGTGTAATCTTCCACTGCACCTTCACCAGGGGCAACCGAAGGCAGAGCGGCGGGCGCGCCCGGAGCGCACGCACCGAGAACCAACACAAGCAGAAGCAGGAGGATCAAAGGTAGAAACTTCTTTGTTTTCATGGTGTCTCCTTCTGAAGAGAATAAGTTAAAGTATATGCATCATCTCATACGCTCACCGCTCCGATGCGGCAAACGGAAAGACGCCACCTAGGATTCGGACTTTCGTGAATACACCCTCCTTTCCACCTCTCCCTTTTCACCCCTCCGCGAGGCAAAGCCGATCTATCGATTTGTTTCTTCATAGAGAAAACACGCTACATAATGCCCGCCGCCGTAATCTTTGAAGGGTGGTTCCTCCTGGCGACAGACGTCCATCACCTTCGGACAGCGCGTAGAGAAGCGACAGCCCTTCGGCGGATTGGCCGGGCTGGGCACGTCGCCTTCCAAGATGATGCGCTTGCGCTGGCTTTCGATCACGGGGTCTGGAATCGGCACGGCGGAGAGCAACGCCTGAGTGTAGGGATGCATTGGATTCTGATAAAGCTCGTCGCGTTCCGCCAGCTCGACGATCTTGCCGAGATACATCACGGCGATGCGGTCCGAAATGTGGCGCACCACCGAGAGATCGTGGGCGATGAAGAGATAAGTCAGGCCAAATTCTTCCTGCAGATCCTCAAGCAAGTTGATGATCTGCGCCTGAATGGATACGTCCAACGCAGAGATCGGTTCATCGCAGACAATGAACGAGGGATTGACCGCCAGCGCACGCGCAATGCCGATGCGTTGACGTTGGCCGCCGGAAAACTCATGGGGATAGCGGTTGATGAAGTAGGGGTTCAACCCCACGATCTTGAGCAGCTCCTGCACGCGCTCCTGCCGCTCTTTTTTGCTCTTGCCGATGCCGTGCACCTCGAGCGGTTCGCCGATGATGCTGCCGACGGTCATGCGGGGATTGAGCGAGGCGTAGGGGTCCTGGAAGATCATCTGCATGCGTCGCCGCATCTTGCGCAGCTCTTCGCCTTTGGTCTTTGTCAGGTCCTTGCCCTCGAAAATGACCTCACCCGCAGTCGGACGGTAGAGCTGCAAAATGGCACGACCCGTCGTCGACTTGCCGCAGCCCGATTCGCCGACCAGACCCAGGGTTTCGCCCCGATAGAGCGAAAAATCGATGCCGTCGACCGCCTTGATCGAGCCCACCTGTCGCTGAAAAATGATCCCTTTCGTGATCGGGAAGTGCATTTTCAGGTTGCGCACTTCCACCAGCACTTCTTTGGCTGCTTTGCCGTTTGCAGGGGGGGCGCCGTTTGAGCCGCTCATGTAACTGCTCCCTCCGTCGCCGGATGCACGCTCACCTCAGAGATGTCAACCCAACAGGCAGCCTTGTGCCCAGGCGACACTTCGACCAGCGGCGGATTCTCTTGCCAGCAGCGCTCCTGCACAAAGCTGCAGCGCGGGGCGAAAGGACAATGCGTCGGCGGTTCCAGCAAGTCGGGAGGCAGGCCATCGATCGGGATCAATCGTTTCTGTCGCCCTAGGTCCAGCCGAGGAATCGAGCGCAGCAGACCGAGCGTGTAGGGATGGCGAGGTCTGGCGTAAATTTCGTTGACGCCGGCTTCCTCGACGATAAAGCCGGCGTACATCACCAGCACCCGATCGGCCATGCCGGCCACCACGCCGAGGTCATGCGTGATCCAGATGATGGCCATGCCCAGCTCCTCCTGCAACCGCTGGACAAGGTCGATGATCTGCGCCTGAATCGTGACATCGAGCGCCGTAGTCGGCTCATCGGCGATCAGAAGCTGTGGGTCGCAGCTCAGACCCATCGCTATCATCACGCGCTGGCGCATGCCGCCTGAAAACTGATGCGGATAATCATCCAGACGGGAAGCCGCACCGGGAATGCCGACCATCTCCAGTAATTGAATCGCCCGCTTGCGCGCCTGCTCTTTGTTCATGTTCAAGTGCAGCTCGATCGCCTCGGTGATCTGCCGCCCGATCGTCAGCACAGGATTCAGGGAGGTCATCGGGTCTTGAAAGATCATGGCAATGCGGTTGCCGCGGATTTGGCGCAACTCCTCTTCCTTGAGCTTCAGCAGATCTTGACCATCGAAGATGACCTCGCCGTCGACGATCTTGCCCGGAGGTTGTGGGATGAGACGGATCAACGACATCACGCCCACGCTTTTGCCGGAGCCAGACTCTCCTACGATCGCCACTGTCTCTCCGGCGTCAACGTGGTAGCTGATCCCGTTGACGGCATGAACTACGCCATCTTGTGTGAAGAACTGAGTCTTCAGGTTCCTCACCTCAAGCAATTTGGGCATTCAGGCAGTCTCCGCAGGTAATTTCGCAGGTGATGATGTTGAACAAAACAATTGTTTGATTGAAGATTCCAGGTCCTGCGCCGCCGCTAAATTTGTCCTGGCTTCACAGGTCAGGAGCAGCAGACGTTTAATTTCAGCGCGTTTCGGCTGCAATTTGGGTTTACGTTGTGCAAAAGCGTAGCAAAGATCATCTTTGTTGTCAAACAGATTTAGGTTGGCGGATCGCGACGGGCGGCGAGCCAAGCGCGCAGTTGGGCGATCTGGGACAGCACGGCCCTGCGACTCGTGCCACCCTCTACGTCGCGGCGTTCGACGCTCTGCTCGAAACTCCAGACTTCTTGTACATCGGCGCCGAACGCGCTATGTAGTTTCTGCAGGTCTTCCGGCGTCAACTGCGAAAGCGGCACGCCTTGCAGCTCCGCCATTTGTACGGCGGCGCCCGCTGCGTGATGCGCCTCTCGGAAAGGAACGCCTTTGCGCACAAGGTAATCGGCGAGATCGGTGGCGAGCATTTCCGGCGAGAGTGCAGCGCGCATGGCGGCCGGGTTGGTTTCCAGCGTGGAAAGTACGCCGCAGGCGATCTGCAGCGCGCCGCTCACATTCGTCACGGCATCGAAGAGGGGCTCTTTGTCCTCCTGCAAGTCTTTGTTATAGGTGCTGGGCAATCCCTTGAGCGTCATCACCAGGCCGGCGAGATGACCGCCCAGCCGGCCCGACTTGCCGCGCAGCAGCTCCAGTGCGTCGGGGTTTTTCTTCTGCGGCATCAGGCTGCTGCCCGTGCTGTAGGCGTCCGCCAGGGTGACGTAGCCAAACTCGCGGCTGGAGTAGATGATTAAATCCTCCGCAAAACGGCTCAAATGCACCATCGTAAGCGTCGCCCAGGAGAGAAATTCGACGATGAAGTCGCGATCGCCGACGGCGTCCATGCTGTTGCGCGTGATGTCGGCGAAGCCAAGCTCCTTCGCCAGCGCCTGACGATCGATGGCGAAGGGGTTGCCCGCTAACGCGCCGCTGCCCAACGGCATGACGTTGGTGCGCGCCGCCACTTCCTCCAGCCGCTGCGCGTCGCGCTGCCAGGCCCACGCATGACTCAGGAGCCAGTGGCTCCAGCGCACCGGTTGCGCCGGCTGCAGATGGGTGTAGCCGGGCATGAGCAAGTCGATCTCGTCGCCGGCGCGCTCCACGGCGACTGCGATCAGCCGGTCGAGATGGCGCTGTAAATGTTCGATCTCGGCGAGCAGCCACAGCCGCACATCCGTGGCGACCTGGTCGTTGCGGCTGCGCCCGGTGTGCAGTTTTCCTGCCGTCGGTCCGATCAGCTCGGTCAGGCGTCGTTCATTGGCGGTGTGGATGTCTTCGTCTTCAGGGCGGATGACGAATTGACCATGTATCCACTCCTGGGCCACCTGCTCTAACCCGTCGACGATGGCCTTGCATTCCGCCTCCGTCAGCAGCCCTGCGCGCTGCAGCGCACGCGCATAGGCCTGACTGCCGCGAATGTCCGCCGCCCAGAGGCGCCGGTCGAAGTGAATCGACGCGTTGAATTCTTCCATCAACGGATCGGTCTTGCCGGTAAAACGACCTCCCCACAGCTTTTTAGTCACGTCTTGCCTCCTATGACGTTTGCGACGCTTTACACATCACGTGCAAGCGTCGCAGCGAAAGGTCTCCGTAGCGCCAGCGCACCCAGCCGATGATGGCGAACATGCCGACCACCGTCACCAAAATGCCCAACAGTCCCCCCTCGGGGCCGAAGGCGCCGCCTGTCCAGACGTCCGGGCCACCCTGTTCAATGGCAATGACGGTGGTCGCAAAGGGCGTCTTGCCGCTGACCGGGAAACCATACACGTTGCCCTGCACCAGATTCCAGGTAAGATGTAAACCGATCGGCAGCCCCAGCTCACCGGTCAACACGTAGCCGAGGCCAAACATGAAGCCCATCAGGCTGAGATTGACGATGCTGACCGGCGTGACGTGAGGATTGAAGATATGCAGCAGGCCGAAGATGATCGACGACAGTAGCCAGGCCATCATGACCGCCGGCAAATAGCCCAGCCGACCGGCGCCTTCCGTGAGATTGAGAATCTGGTTGCCGCGCGTCAAGAGTTCCTCTGCGATCGAGACGACCAGGTGTAATGTGAACGGCGCCAAAAACGCCAAGCCAAACGCCAGCCACGGCGGATCGCTACGCCACATGTCCGTCACGGTCACCCAACCTGCTCGCCACTGAACGAGAAAAACTACTCCCATCAGCGCCGCGCCCAATAATAGTCCAAAGCAAAAGTCGAGCCACCATCCGGCAGAAAAGTGAAATCCGTAATCTGCAAAAGGGCGTCGGTCGATGCAACGCGCCACCCACCAGCCGGCAACCAGGATGGTAAGCAGGCGCACACTGTTCAAGAAAATTGACTGAAGCCATGCCCGGTCAACTGTAAACAACGCCAGCACGGTGGATTCAAGGATGCTGTGAACGATGGCGGGGCCATAGCCCCATAGTAGAAAGAATAAAGTAACGCGATACCCGGCGCGCAGCCGCCCATCTCCAGCAACCAGAACTCTTCGCACCGATACGCCCTTCACAACGCGCCTCGCATACAAAGTCGAGCGACGAAAAGCGACACGCCCGCCATTGTACTTGATGGCACGCCGTTCCCCCAACCCTTTCGCTCTAAAGTAAATGAACTTGAGGCCGAGAGGTCTCGATTGCAATCTCCCGAGAAGGGATGACGCCGGGCGGCGCCAATCACAACGAAAAAGCCGCAATGTGCAGAACAGCACCAACACTTCTTGGAAGATGTACAAAAAACTTCACCGAACTGCGCGACCTCTAAACAGCCTTGCGTAAAGTTGCACAGCAAGGGAGCGCATACTGATTTTGGAGTCGTTTTTTGCCGATTTGACTTGCTCTTGACAAGCAGGGGAAGTTGTGATAGGTGAAGAACTTCATAAACTTTAAACTCGAGAATGATTTTATTTGTGCCGGCCATAAGCATCAATCGATATAGATTCGCAACTTGAACACGATTTATTGTGCAAGTTGAAAGATTGAAAATAACCTTGGTTCAAGCTATAAATTTCTGCTAGATATAGAGATCGCTCATTGCGGTCAAGCAAAGGGGTTGCTATGATCGACGATGCCGTTTTGTTGAACGACTGGCATCCCGTGGCGACGTTGGAGTCGTTACGAGAACGCCGGATATTGGGTGTGCGTTTACTGGAGGAAGACATTGTCCTATGGCAGATCGGTGACCAAGTTCTAGCCTGGCAAGATCTCTGCATCCATCGAGGCACCCGTCTTTCCCTGGGCAAAGTGGAGGACGGCGTTCTCATCTGCCCTTATCATGGCTGGTCTTATGACGCCGGCGGCCGCTGCGTTCACATTCCGGCGCATCCAGACCAGGTTCCCCCTGCGAAGGCTCGGGTGAAACCCTACCACGCTCGCGTGCAGTATGGGCTGATCTGGGTTTGCCTGGGCGAGCCCGGCGGGGATGTGCCTCCATTTCCGGAATGGGAAGATTCGGCCTTTCGTAAGATTTTGTGCGGTCCCTACCCTGTTCGCGCTAGCGGCCCTCGCATTGTAGAGAACTTCCTGGACATAGCCCATTTCCCCTTCGTGCATGAGGGAATCCTGGGCGACAAGGCTCATCCCGAAATCTCCGACTATCGGGCCGAGATCACTTCCGAGGGTGTCGTGGCCCAAGGGGTGCGCGTCTACCAACCCGATCCCTATGGAACCGGCAAAGGAGACGTGGTTTCCTATACATATAAAGCCTTGCGCCCGCTGACGGCCTATCTTTTGAAAGAATCTGCCGGTCCTCGGTTTTCTATCTTACTGACCATCACCCCCCATGCAGCCACCGAAAGCACCGCCTGGATGTGGATGACCATGAACTATGGCCATGACATCCCTGAGGATAAACTGCGCTCCTGGCAAGACACCATCTTTAGCCAAGATCGTCCCATTTTGGAATCGCAACGGCCAGAGCTCCTGCCCCTTGATTTACAGGCAGAGCTGCATTTGCGCTCGGACCGCCTGGCTATTGCCTATCGTACCTGGCTGAATCAGTTGGGACTATCCTTTGGCACTGCATAACACGGCGACCGGATGACAAGGCGACCGAGGGTTGCCCCTAACCAAGCCGCTCGATCATTTGGCCGCTTGTCATCGTATAGGTTGGGAATCGTTGATGAATCGATCTAAAACGCCTGAATGATGAATGAACCAAACTGATTCCAAGGAGACACCCATGCACACACGGATATTCCAACGGTTGATATTGGTCGTGTTGATAACCCTCCTGGCCGGTTGCGCCCAAGTGGCGACGCCGACGACACCGCCGGCCGTTGAAGAGCAGGCGGCTACTCAGGCAGACATCCAAGAAGTGGAGTCGCCCCCTAGTATTGCTCTGGTCCTGATTGGCCCCAAAGATGACAATTCCTGGGCCGAGGCGGCTTATAACGCCCTCCAGGTGCAAGCCGAACGGGGCGCGCGCACAGCCTATTCCGAATCTGTATCCGATGTAGACGTAGCTCGGGTAATGCGCGGCTATGCAGAGGAGGGCTTTGACATTATTATTGCCCATAGTTTCAGCTATCAGGACGCCGTCTTTGAGGTGGCCGAGGAGTATCCCAACGTGAACTTCGCCTGGGCAGGCGGCATCAACCGCACTGCGCCCAATGTAGCGGACTACGACCAGCCCTTCTACGAACCTTCATACCTGGTGGGAATTCTGGCCGGACATCTCTCCCAGACGGGCAGCTTGGGCGCGCTTTACGGCTTTGACATCCCTGTTTGCCACGCGATGGGTGAGGCCATGTTGGCCGGCGCCAAAACGGTCAACCCGGACGCGACCTTGACCGTAACTGCCGTTGGGAACTGGGGCGACGTCTCTGCGGCCAAGGAGGCTGCCTTGGCCCAAGTGGACACTGCCGGGGTGGATTTCTTCCTCGGCTGCGGCGAGGGTCCGACCTTAGGCTCCATCGAGGCGGCTCGGGAGACCGGCGCCTATGCCACCGGCTACGTGGGTGACATGGCGAGATTGGCGCCCGACGTAGTGCTGTCCAGCATTGTCTGGAATATGACTCCCATCTTTCAGGCCATCTCCGATGAAACGGCCGCCGGCACTTTTAACGGTCCGTTTTATCGCTTTGGAGTTAAAGAAGGAGCACTGGATGTAGTCCTCAACCCCGATCTGGCCGCTCGGGTGCCCACGGAGGCGATTGAGGCTCTGGAGGCTGCCCGACAAGCCATCGTGGCCGGCGACCTAGAAGTGCCCTTTATCCCCGAGTAAACGGCTGTCATATGTGATGAAATCTGCACCTATTGTCGAACTGTGCAACATCACCAAACGTTTCCCCGGCGGCGTGCTGGCCAACGACCGGGTCAGCTTGGACCTGAAGCAAGGAGAGATATTGGGGTTATTGGGGGAAAACGGCGCCGGCAAGACCACGCT
>JANWYX010000462.1 GCA_025055055.1 Caldilinea sp.
GAGGATTGCTGCCAACACTTAAAGTATAGGAAAGAAGGGGAGGTGTGTCAAATCGAAAGGTTGCAAAGTGGAACAATTCCTCCTATGCCGTGCGCGGAATGCGTTCAGGCCGGTCTGCATATGCGATGATGGCGGCGACCAGCTCGACGGTGCGATCGACGTTGGCCGGCCCTCCCTCCGCCGGCGGTCGGTGGTCAAGATAGCCGCCGCGGCCGGTGTGGCTCATGCCCTCCATGCGGATGATCGTGGCGCGTCCCTGACGCAGCGCCCGGTTCCATTCTGACGCCGCCATCCATGACCAGCGTCCTGGCATAAGAAATCGCCAAATCTGCGCCCGATCGCGCGTGCCCCACAGGTGGAAGACATGGCTCGCCGCCAAAATGCCGGGATCGCTGCTGAAGATGCCGCCCAGTGAAATGACGTAGATGGGAGCCTTGGTCCACTCGCGCAGATAGGTGACTGCTCCGATGGCGATCTGGCCGGCGCCGCTGTACCCGATCAGAAAGATGGGCACCGAACTTTTGGGGTCGAAGTCATAGCGCATGACGGTGTCGAGCATGACCTCCGCCATGGCCTGGTTGTAAATCGGCGCGTAACGCTTGTCGGCGGCGATAGCGACCTGCAACAGATTACGAATGTTGATTAGATAGCCCGCCAGCGCCGGCCCGTCTAGCTTGCGCTCGAGCGCCCATTTCCACAGTCCGGCAAAGATCGGCTGTCCGGTGAGGGCAAGGTTGTTGACGGAGTAGGGAAAGATATTGTCGATCACGACTGCACCGGGGAGACGGTTGCGCAGCCGGTTGAGAAATTCCTGTTCACGGTAACTCAGCGTTTGCCCGGAGACGCGGCCGATGCCGGAAAGAAAGAGGACATAGGCCGTGGCGGGCCGGCGTCGATGTTCGCTCGATGACGAGGTGGTCTCCGCCTCGGAGACGGAGACATCATGATAGATGGCGTTGCCAAACCATCCCGCCCACCAGCCGAGCGTCTCGAAAGGAGTCAGTGACGCCCAAAATAGGAAAATGATCAGCGCCGTCAACGGCAGTAGCAGCAGATCACTCCAATCGGTGAACATGGTTCGTCTGACCGCCTATCCCGCGACGTTTCTTCCGCACCGGTGGAAGACGCACGCTGCGACGTCGCGCCTCTAGTTGTTCGTACCAGTTGCGCAAGGTGTGACGGCGAAGCCGCGCCACATCGTCAAGCCTCGCCGTCAAGGGCACGCCCGCTGCACGGTGTTGCAGCCAGCTTAACAGCCGCAAAATCGGCCACCCTACGGTGCGGCGCAGCGCCTGCATGACAACCCAACCGAGAGCGGAGACCAACAACGCCTGCCATGGCTCCAACCCCAACCCATAGTGCAATGCTACGACGATGGCCAACATACTCCAGAGGGAAAGGGCGCCCCAGATCAGGTTGCCGAGATACGGCGTTAGCTCAAAAAAGGCAAAAATCTGAGGGGCATAGGCCAACCCTACGACAACCGCGACCTCACGGAACTCCTGCACGCTTTGCGTCAGAAGATTCCCCACAGACCAAATTGTTAAGGACCAAAGGAAATAGCCAAAGATGTTGCTGACCGTGGTGATGGACAGCGCCAGAACAAAACGCCGTGGTCGCACCCGGTTCAAGAGCAGCACTACGCTCTGCCCGAGCGATTCTGACAGACTGGCCAACAAAACAATCATGGCAGCATAGTAGACTCCCTGCGCTTTGTCGCGGAGTAGGCCATAAATGGATGGATCAAGCCGCAGGGATAGCCGCAAGGTTTCCAAGAAGCCGGGCAGAGCCACATCGCTCATCGTTTTGCAAAGGTGGAACGCTTACGTCGTCTGTGGAGCCCGCACAAACAGTGGCGGCCTGCCTAGATACTCAAATAGGAAGGCCAGGAAGATTGCCAATGTCAAACCGACTACGGCGGCCAATCCAATGCCGATCGAGGTGCTGGCGATTTGAACCGGCTCATCCGGTGCGATCGCCGGCGTTCCCATGCGCACCTCGGTATTGGCGGCGGCGCGCTCTAGACGCAGCTCCGCCTGTTTGGTGCTCAATGCTTTCAGCGCATCCCAGGCCAGGTCGCGCTGTTGTACCAATTGGCGACGGGCCGCCTCCTCCGCCTCCACCTGAGCCTGCAGCTTCTGGAGCCGGCTCTCCAGCAACGCAATGCTTTCCTGCATGGGCGCGTCTTCCTGAATGGCGAGCGCTGTAGTCTCGCTCCCGGCGAGCTTCAGCAGCTCCTCCGCCTGGGCGCGACCCTCGCTTGCCAACATCGCGTCACGGCTCGCCGTTTCGCCGAGCTCTGAAAACAGCCCGCGCTCGAACAAGGTCGGATAGCGGGCGCGAATGGCGTTCACCAGCTCGCTATCCTCAGGCATTTGCACTTCCAGTCCATTGAAGCGTTCGCCGCTTGCCAGCGCCTGGGTGAGCGCGTCGATGTTCGCCTCTACTTGCGCAAGCTGTTGCTCCAGCGCCTCAATCGTCCCGTTCAAATCGGCGGTGAGGGCCTCCAGCGTGACTTCCGAGGGCGACGTCAACGCAAACTGCAGGGTCGGTTGCCGCACGGTCGTCTCTGGCGCTGCGCCGGGTTGGAGCGTCTGGACGCCTTGCACGACCAGGGCGCCGACAGACGTAGTCAACGGAACGCGCTCAACGACCGGCGTCGTCGATTTCACGGCCAAATCGGGGTTGTTCAGTTGCAAGGAGGGGATGTCGCTGATTGTGGAGTAGGCGAGCTGCGCCTTCAGCAACTGCAGCGCCGCCGCCGTGCTGGTCACAGCCCCTTCTCTGCCTCCCTGCAATCCTGCCTGCAACAGCCGCGCCGTCGAGAGCGCAGCCGTCATCTGCAGCCACTGATCATGGTAAAGCCGCAGCAACCGAGCGTCCCGCTGCCGCTGCGTGTCGAACGCATCGACCAAGGCGCTGTTATAGGCGCGCATGTAGGCGTCCAAAAGCTGCCGTTTCCCCTCTTGTTCTCGTTGAAAGCCCAAAAGCTGGGCTTCCGTCTGCGCGTCCAGATAAGCGGTGATCATGCGGCGATAGGAGCTGAGAATTTCATCGGCGTAGCTGGAAAGGGCAGTGGCGTTGACGTTTCGCAAGGTTGTGATCGCCTGCTGCGTCTCCTCCATCTCGCGATGCAAGGCGTTGAGCGGAGACTCGGCCAGGAACTGCTCCAAAGCGCGCTGCGCCTGCGTATAGTTCGCCCGCGCCTGATCGAGCTCCTTCTGGACAGAAGCAATGATTTCCTCCGGTACCTGTCCATAGATGCGATTGACCTCCTGCACGTAATGCTGCGCCCAGGCGTTGGCGATCGCCGCCGCCGTGAGCGGAGATCCTGCGCGGGCGGTGATTAGAATCAGGTCGCTCTGGCCGGTCCTGCTGTTGGGTGTGGCAAGTTCGGCGTTGATCTGGCGCAGCAGATAGGCCGGATCGCGTTGGCGCTCGTTCAGTTGGTCGTACAGATCGGCGACCACGCGCTCGGCGATCGAGCCGCTGTAGACCAGCCCCAGCAATGCGCTGCGGCGAGAGTTGACGTCGCCGGCGCCCGGCGCTCCCGATGAAGTGGTGAAACGCTCGTCGAAATTGACCTCCGTTTGCGTGCGCACGATGGCGACGCTGGCGCGCGCCTCATACGTCGGGACTTGCAATAGCCTGAAGGCAAACAATCCGAATGCAGTGAGCGCAATCACCAAAAGCGTGAAAAAGACGATTTCGCGCCAGCGCTTGATCAAAACATCGATATATTTACGCAGATCGATCTCGTCGTCGGTTTCCCACGCCTCGACCGGTTTTGCACCTTGAGCCGGATTCACAGACATAAAACGGTGTATTCCTTTCACAAACAGTTTCACTGTCAGCGCAGACAGCATCACAGCCCGACGCCAGCAGCGGTTGCTCCGCAAGTGTGCTAACTTACACAGTATACAATTTCTGTCGAGATTTCAGAAAATCATCGGGCGAATTTGTGGAAGCGGTCTTTGTCGAAGTCGGCGCCCACTTAAGAAGAAACCGATTGCATTGCCGAGCATAGGTGGGTTCTATGAAAGAAGGCGCCGAGATTGTACAATGATTGCCGTTGATCTCTGGCTACCAATCATCAAACAAGGACTGCTTTGGTTCGCCAAGCAATGGGCATCCATTCAGAAGACCATGTACAAGAAAGGAAGCGACCTGTATGAAAATGCGCGGCGTTTTACTTCCCGGCGGTCGAAAAGTGGAGATCAAAGAATTCGACGTACCGGAGCCCGGCTACGGTCAAGTGTTGGTCAAGATGAAAGCCTCGTCCATCTGTGGCAGCGACATTCGCGCCATCTATCGGGAGCATCTAGGCCACGGACCAGAGGCCTACCAAAATGTGATCGCCGGTCATGAACCCTGCGGGCAGATCGTCAAAGTTGGGCCGGGGTGCAAACGGTTCAAAGAAGGCGACCGCGTCATTCTCTACCACATCAGCGGCTGCGGTGTGTGCAACGATTGCCGCAAGGGCTACATGATCTCCTGTACTTCACCCCATCGCGCCGCCTACGGTTGGCAGCGCAACGGCGGCCACGCCGATTATTTGCTGGCGGAGGAAAACACCTGCATCGCCTTGCCTGACGCATTAAGTTACGTCGATGGCGCGCTGGTGGCCTGCGGCTTTGGCACAGTGTATGAGGCGCTGAATCGCGTCGCCGTCTCCGGCGAAGATCGCGTGCTCATCACCGGCATGGGACCGGTGGGCATGGCCGCCGGACTGGTCGCCAAAAAGATGGGCGCCACTCAGGTCATCGGCGCCGACGTTGCGCCTTCGCGCCTGGATTTCAGCCTGGAGGTCGGCGCCATCGACCATGCCGTACGTGCCGATGCGACGGATGCGCTGGTGCAGATCAAGGCGTTGACGGGCGGACTGGGCTGCGAAGTTTCGATCGACTGCTCCGGCTCGCCTCAGGGCAGGCTGCTAGCGCTCCAAGGCACGCGGCGCTGGGGACGCTGCGCCATGGTCGGCGAAGGCAATCGCGTTGATTTCGACGTCAGCCAGACCATCATCCACAATCAGATCACGATCTACGGCTCCTGGGTCACCAGCCTGGGGCATATGGAAGACCTGGTCGAAAAGTTGGTGGAATGGAAGTTGAAGCCGGAGGTGATCGTCTCACACCGCTTCACCCTCGACCAAGCGGAGGAGGCGTATCGCGTCGCCGACGCCGGCCATAGTGGAAAAGTGTGCATCGTCATGGAATGACGATGCCTCGAGGAGGTGCTTCTTTCCGTTCGCCCTGGAATCGACATGTTGCCCGATCGAAACTTGCATAAAATTATCCTATTCATCGCCCTTGGCTTGATCATCTTCGGAGCGATTCTGATCTTCCAAGGACTTTCCCCATGGCGAGCGCACTCCTCCACCGCGCGGTCGCCGGAAACGCCTGCCTTCCCTGCCGATGTGCCCCGTCTACCCCATGAAGCCGCCAACGCCCCGATGCTGAATGTGGAGATGACACCAACCGAGGCGCAGACGATGCCTACAGCGCCTCAGGCGCCGCCTATCTCTATTTGGTTGGATACGGTCGCCGCTCCTGCGCTGCGCAACGTCGTCGAAAGCTTTTCTGCGGACGGCGTGCAGTTCGCAGCCGCGCCCGAAGACGCTGCGCTGCGTCTCAGCGCCGAAACAGGGCCGGATGCACGGCGCGCCTACACGCTCACCTTCGCCGCCGCCACCCGCTTTGACACGATCCATCCTGTGATCGCCTGGCGTGAAGTGCAGTCGCTGTGGAATGGCGAGCCCATCGCAGCAGCGAACGCCAACAGCCTTAGCATTGCTCCACAATTGACAAGGATCGTTGTGCTGACGGAGACGCTGCCGCTGTTGACGCAGGCGCTCGGGACGCCGGGGCAGAACGTCTTCGGTGTGTCCGACATGGCGACACTCGTGGAGGCAGCATGGCAGGATCGCTCGACGCTGGCGATCGTCCCTTTTGAGCAGCTCGAGCCAAGGCTGGTTGTGCTCGCCATCGACGGTCAAAATCCGGTGGAAAACAGCGCACACTTTGACCCTGCCCGGTATCCCCTCGTTGCACACCTGTACGCACAGATGCATCCCAGAAGCGAGGAAGAAGCGAAGCGCATTGCACAGATGTTGCAGGCCCTACCTCAGGGCAACCGCGATCCCGAGCGGCTCACCGTTCTGACCATGACCGGCGTCACCGCCATGTGCCGCCTGACTGCAGCACAGATGGAGCGCTTTGGCCCGGCGTGGCCTGCGGAGGTGGTCGGACCGGAGCTGGCCAGCGCCGACATCACCCATATTAGCAACGAGGTGCCTTTTGTAGAAGGGTGCGAACCCAATACCGATCCAAACAACTTCAACTTCTGTAGCAAACCGGAGTATGTCGAAACGCTCTTTGCATCGGGCGTCGATATCGTAGGCATGACCGGGAACCATCAGAATGACTTTGGTCGTCAGAAAGCTGTGGCGTCGCTGGACATGTACGAGACGTGGGGTCTGCCCTACTACGGTGGAGGAAGAAACCTGGCCGAAGCGCTCAAGCCGCTCTACGTCGAGCATAACGGCAACCGCCTCGCCTTTTTAGGCGCCAACAGCTACGGCCCACCCATGGCATGGGCGACCGACGCACTGCCGGGCGCAGCGCCTTTCGACCTGAACATTCTTTCGGCGACGATTCGCTCCATCAAGGAGAAAAACCTTGCGGACATCGTGCTGGTAGAGCTGCAATATCAAGAGAGCTACGACGTCCAGCCGCTCGGCGATCAACGGCTCGATTTCAACGCGCTGGTGCGCGCCGGCGCCGACATCGTCACCGGTGTGCAGAGCCATGTGCCGCAGGCAATCGAATTCACAGACGGCAAACTGGTGCTCTATGGGCTGGGCAACCTCTATTTCGATCAAATGTGGGCGCAAGCAACGCGCGAGGGAATGGTGGTGAAGCACACCTTTTACAAAGGGCGTCATCTCAGTACGCAAATTTTGACTACAATGCTATACGACTACGGGCAACCTCACTGGACGACGCCTGAGGAACGAGCCGGCATTCTCCGGCGCGTCTTCGACGCCAGTTATTGGTAAAATTAGGTTTCTCTAGATTCTTGCAAGAGCGCCTCTTGCGATGTATACTGAGCTGTTGCTCACAGAGAAGAGAGGGGTTGAAGTGGAGAATAGATAAATGTTAAAGTATTTTTATGCGCCCGAAATCTGTCGGGCGACGTGTAAAGAAGAAAGGAAGTAGAGGGCAACCATGGCCACCGCAATGAAAAAGAGAAGCGTCAAGCGCGCCGCCAGTTCCAATATCGGGCTCTGGTTAATCGGCGCCAGTTTTGCTATTGTCGCCGTTGTCGTTGGTTTGATTATCTTTAACGAGCGTCGTACGATCTCGGCGCCTGT
>JANWYX010000129.1 GCA_025055055.1 Caldilinea sp.
TGGTTCCCTCTTTGACAAGAGCAGCGCCCACCGTAGAAAGCAATGCGATGGGCGCTGCAAAGACGAGCACACCTAGACCGATGTTGGGTGTAACCCCATCTTGTCCCAGTAAGACAGCCACCGGAATAAAGAAGGAGGTCGACATCATAAGGAACAAACTGACGATTCGTGGCACGGCCACGAGTTTAGCTCTGATGCGGGCGTCGTTTGAAAGAGACTGCGTCAAAGGGAGGATAGGTAGAAGCGTAAACGCCGAGTCAAACAAAAAGTAGAGAATGAAGAGCAAAACAACTTTGACGCCATCTGAAAGACCGATCGGAATGTTGAACAATAGAATCAATAGAGAGGTGGAGAGGGGAGTGAAGATGAGCATGTAGGGCTTGAACTTACCCCATCGAGTTCTGGGGCTTCGGTCCATGACAAAGCCCAGCAGCGGATCGTTAATAGCATCCCAAATCCTGCCGAGCAGTAGCATCACTGCAGCGATCTGCGCTGCTTTCCCGGCAACGCCTGCATACAGACCTAGATAATCGGTTATGTAGAGCATGAGGTATCCCATGATAAAGGCGCTGTTCATCACCTGGGACAGGCTCATCGTTGCAACACCGAAAATTGTTCTGAAATCTTCTGGATACTGTTGTTTCTGTTTAGTCATCTTTTCCACCCTTCTTCCTGTTGTGAATGGCTTCCTGTATCAGATAACTATCCGCGCGGCGAGCTAGGCGCAGGCGCGGTGGTTCGACGTGCCTGTGCAAGACTTTTTCAAGGTGCACCAATCTCAAGGTGCACCAATCGTAGGCGGCGACGCCCGACGTGCACTACACTCTCTGACGGTGAGAATTTCTAATCGATTGTGTGAGCGTTCAGGAAAAGCCCTGCTCTGGAAGGTAACATATCGAATTAAAATATACGATATGTTACTTTTTACTATACAGTGTTTTAATTTGGATGTCAACATCCATTTTGGAACGTACCATCATTCTGGAACACAACAGAAGAAGAAGGCTACAAAAACTCTGTAGGGCGCCTGGCCGTAGTGTCGGCAAGGCCGGCCACGTCAAGCCGGAGGCAGCGACCTACGCAAGGACTGGGACCATAGGTTGAAGTTCGGGCCGCAAGCCCCGGTCGGCCACGATGTCACGCCGGAGGCAATGGTCTACGTGGGGCGCCCTCTGCGCTGCCGGCCGCCGCTCGTAGCTACACTTTTGGAGGGCGCGAGAAAGCGCCACAGCGAACTGCGTCTGCTTTGCTTCACGCTCCGTCCACGTACAGATTCACCTCGCCGGTGATGCCAGAGAGCGAAAGCATCTCTCCAAACGAAACCCCCATCATCGGCCCCTCTACACCGACCTGCCGCTCCAAGGTAGTCGCCACTTCGATGCGCAGGTGGTTCTCTCCCGGCTTCGCCAGACTGGAGATATCGTAGCGAAACGGCGGCGCAATCTGGATGCCGGCGCTGTGCCCGTTCACGAAGACTTCGACGCCTTCGTGCGCATCGGTGATCTCCAACACTACTTTTCCCACAGCATCGGTTTTTCCCACGACATCGAGGTGGAAGTTCGTTTCATAGCGCACGAATCCCGAAAAACGCGGCGCCTCTTCGGTGAGACGATCGGGCAGCTCCACCGCCTGCGGCTCTCCGAACCGGGGATATTCGATCCCTGCGCAGAGGCTGCGCGTCCATCCCTTGCGGAGCGTTCTTTTTTGTCCGGTGCACGTCACCGGTTCATGCAGCTCGTCCGGCGGCGTGCGATCGAAGAGAATAAGCAAGCTCTTCAGCGGTTCGATCTCCACCTGAACCAATGTTTTGTCCGGTTGGCTTGCGTCCGGCTGTGCGCAAAGCCGCTCGAGACGATTGTCCCAGGCGTTGTAGGCGTAGCAAGGACCTGTGTTCGGCAGCCACACCGTTCCTCGATACGGCGCTGCATCTTCGTTAACCAGGAGGTAGAGTTCGCCGCCGTCTTCATAGCGATAGCGGAGATAGCGCAGCCGGCAGGAAGGGGGCGAGAGCGAAATGTCCGCAACGCCTTTGCCGTCGAGCCACGCAACGAGTTCATGCAGCGGGACAACGTCGCACGTTTGCAATTTTGTCAGCAGATCGCGCTCGATCTCAGGGTCGCCGCCATCGCAGAGCCCTTCGGGCAAGGAGTCGATAAACGCCACCGGGAAGCCAGCCTCGCGCAGCTCGACGACACTGCGTGCAAACGCCTCGGTGACGAACTGGGCGGTTGGCGCAACCAGCGCCCGGTACTCCTGCGTGTGGACGCGCAGCCCCGGGCCGATCGCCGTGCGATAGCGCTCGCGCTCCAGGAAGACATCCTGAGGAACGATGTCGAAATCGATCTGGCGTTCGGTGAGCAGTCGCGCCGGCTTTTGCATGAGCATGCATTTGCCGGTCCATTCGGCCTCGGCGTGATACAGGAGGGCGACGGGCGCAATGCGACGGCCGCCGTTGAGCAGCTCGCAAACCCGGTTCATATACGCCATGAGATGGCCGAAATGGCGATATTGCGGGTCGTGGCCGCCGGCATAGAAATGCGGCGGGCAGTCGGGATCGGGAAATTCCTTCGGGCTGAAGGCATGGGGAACAAAGTGGTTGATTCCGCGCACCAGGCAGTGGTCGGTCAGATACTTTTGCAGGCGCACGCCTGCTCCCCAGCCGTAGGCACCAAAGATCTCGCACAGGGCCCGGCCGCGCTTGAGAGGGTCGATGGCGCCGTGGGATGAGCCGAGCTTGGCGAGCACGAAATGAAAAAACTCGTGATCCATGGCCGGCATCACGCCTGCGACACCGATCCGGTCTTCGCCCTGGGGCATGACCTGCCGCGCAATCAGGTCAACGCCGGCCATATGTTGCCCGGACAGGCCGCGGAAGAAATGGCCCAGGCTGGAGCCGGTTCGGGCGTGTTGGTTGCTGTCTTCGATGACGTGGCCGATGTACTCGACACCGTGCGCTTCGCACCATTGTCGGATCTGTTGGGAGAAGCACGTCTCGACCAGACGGGTCACTGCGTCCATGTAAATGTATCGGACCCGCGCGGTGACGCGGGCATCGGCCTCGTTTTCCCAAAGGAGAGGCAGCAGCCGGGGATAATCTTCTCCGAGCGCCTCCGCCAGGCGGCGCTCCAACGCGCGGCTCCACGGCAGGTCCTGGTCCACGCCGAGCACGTTCCCGAAGTCGTAGAGATGGCCGTTGCCCAGCTCCGGCTCATCGGAAAAGAAGCCGGCGATCGTCGCGCCGAAGTCGGCTGCGTAGCGTGCGTAGTGAGGCTCGTAGACTGCGTCGATCAACACACGGCAAGACTCGGCGTCCATCATGTTGATGTAGTCGCGACGCGAACCGAAGTTGCGGGAGAGATGCAGGATATAAACGCGCCACTTTCCTGCGGGCGGCGTCCACTCCAGGGCGTCGTCGATCACACGGCCTGACAGGTCGAGCATTTCGACCGCGGCGCTGCAATCCAGGCGTGCGGCGAAGACGCCGAGCAGTCGGTCGTCTGTGAAGACGCGCTGTGGCGCTGCTCTGCCCAATTGGAGGATTAAGCGCTCCAGCTCCGTCGGCTCAGGTGGAGGCGGCCGGCGCAGCCTCTCCGGGCCGATCGTTATCTTCGACACAGGCGCGCAGTCGATGGTTTGACAGACGATGCTCTGACGGTGCAGCTCGGCGGGTGCGTTGCGCAGCGCGCCGTTGGCGTAACCGGTCGGAAAATGAGCGTCGTCCAAAATCCACACCTTCATGCCTCGCTTGCGCGCCTCATCAAGGATAATGTCCAGATCGCGCCACCACAGCGGGCCGGCAAAGTCGGGATGAGGACGGCTCTCTACGCACACGGCGCGGATGTTGGCGTTGTAGATGGCGGCCATGTACTTGCGCAGCGTGGCTTCGTCCTCGCCATGCTGCCAGAAGAACGGCAGAATATAGTTGTCTTCCTGGTTCGCTAAAAGCTTCTTGATCTTAGAATTCATCATTTCTCCTCGGAAAGATCAACCTTTGACGGCGCCGAGCGCAATGCCCTTGGCGAAATATTTTTGGAAAAACGGATACGCCAGCAGGATCGGCAGGATGGCGACCACCACGATTGCCATGCGGATGGTGGCGCTGGGCAGGCTTCGCAAATCCACGGCGCCGAGTTTCGAGGCGTTGCTGGCAAGAAACGTGATGTTCTGGTTGATCTGGTTCAGCAACAACTGGATGGTGTACAGTTCCGGCTTGGTGATGTAGTACAGGCCGTTGATCCAGTCGTTCCAGTAGGTGATCGCAGTCAGCAAGCCCACGGTGGCCAGGATCGGCGTGGAGAGCGGCATTACGATCCGGAAGAAGATGTGGAACAGGTTGGCGCCGTCCATCTCTGCAGCCTCGAACAATTCGGCGGGCACATTGTGACGGATATACGCCATCACGAGGATGACGGTGAAAGCGTTCATCAGCAAATTGGGCACGATCAGTCCAAAGAGCGTGTTGCGCACTTGTAGAATGCGGGTGTAGACGTAGTAGGTGGGCACGATGCCGCCGTTGAAGAGCATCGTCACCAGCAGCAGGATCAGAATCACCTTCAGACCCGGTACGCCCTTCTGCAAAAGACCGAAGGCGAACATGGAGGTCATCAGCAGCGAGACGGTGGTCCCGATCACCGTCACGAGGATGGTCACGCCGTAGGCGCGGCCGATCTGTCCCCATTCCGCAAGGATGTATTCATATGCCGCCAGACTGAAGGCCGGCGGGATCAAGCTGTAACCGTTGGCAATGACGCTCCTTTCCTCCGTGAGCGAAGCCGAGATCAACAGGACGAACGGCAGCACCGTCAACACGGTCAGAAACGCTAAAACGACATGCGCCGCCGCTTTCCAGGCAAAGTTTTCTTTGCGCATACTCTGATTCATCTTCGATGCTCCCCTTTAGAACAACGCATGCTCCGGGCTGATTTTTTTGATCACTGCGTTGGCTGCGATCACCAGGACGAAACCAACGATCGATTGATACAGGCCGGCTGCGGCGGACATGCCAAAGTTGTTCTGCGTCATCAGCGCATTGTAGACATAGACGTCGATCGTCTGCGTCACGTCGTAGAGCAGGCCGGAGTTGCGGGGCAACTGATAGAACAGC
>JANWYX010000176.1 GCA_025055055.1 Caldilinea sp.
GCCTATCTGCAGAGGATTTGTCTTCACATGACTGCCGCCACCTAACCCAAATGAGATGACATCTGGCATGCGAAAATTCGTGCGTACGCCACCTACACGTACAGCGATCGATGCTTCGCGGGGGAAGCCATTCACTAAAACGCCGACGTCAGAGGTCGTCCCACCGATGTCCACGACAACAGCATCTCTTAAGCCGGAAAGGAAAGCCGCGCCGCGCATGCTGTTCGTAGGCCCAGAGGCAAAGGTAAGCACCGGGTATTGCGCAACAAACTCTGCGCTCATGAGCGTGCCATCGTTCTGGCTGATAAAGAAGGGTGCATGAATCCCGATCGCCTGAAGCGAATGACGGAACGAGTCGACGATCCGTTCTGCCAAATGGGCTAAGCAAGCATTCATTGCGGCGGCATTTTCTCGCTCAAGCAATCCGATTCTTCCTATTTCGTGAGAAAGGCTGATGCGCGCACCTGGAATCTCATCTGCCAAAATACTTGCTACGGTCTGCTCTTGATCTGGATTGACAGGTGAAAATACGCCAGACACTGCAATACAGTCTATACCAGCCTCTCGAATCTGACGCGCAGTTTCTCGAATCTCGGTTTCTTTCAACGGAGCGATTGGACGACCGTCAAACTCATATCCACCGTGCACCAGATAGCCAACGCCGCCGATAGCCTCAACCAAGTCTCTCGGCCAGTCAATGAAGGGTCGCAGCGCAGCGGTGGCTGGTAAACCAATGCGCACAACGGCTGTGCGGCTTAATGATTTTCGCTCCACCACGGCATTGGTGAAATGAGTTGTGCCTAACATGACGGCGGAGATCGCCTCCGGAGCAACCTTCGTCTGTTCCAACAACGCAGTAAGTGCGTTGATAATACCGCTGCTGACATCTGGAGTGGTGGGAGACTTTGCCCAACCCTTAACGGTGCGGCCACTCATCAATACAGCATCTGTATTCGTTCCGCCTACATCAATTCCGATCCGCATAGGTGTGAACTCCCTTGAGTGAGTTTCGTGAGTTTTTATAAGGAACACATTTGAAAAATGTTTCTTCGGCCTAAACTCAACAGTCATCAGGCTCAAACAACAGGCTTAAATTTACCGCAATGACTTGTTTGCGACAAGTATTCGCTATGCTTGCCCAACCTTGCGAAATGCTTACCTAAAATTGCAGGTGATTACAGGTTAAATCCTTGCCGCACAACTTCCTTAATGATACACTTCCACCATGTCCACCGCACTCTATCGCAAGTGGCGCAGTCAGACCTTCGACGAGGTCGTCGGGCAGGAGCATGTCACCCAGACGCTCAAAAATGCGTTGCGCGATGGCCGCGTGGCGCACGCCTACCTTTTCACCGGTCCGCGCGGCACGGGCAAGACCAGCACCGCGCGCATTCTGGCCAAGGCGCTCAATTGCACCGCACCCGAAGCGGAGCGCCCCTGCAACCGCTGCCCCACCTGCCGGGCGATCACCGAAGGCCGCATGATCGACCTGATCGAGATCGACGCCGCCTCCAACAACAGCGTCGATGACATCCGTGAGCTGCGCGACAAGGTCGGATTTCGCCCCAGCCAGGGTCGCTATAAAATTTACATCATCGACGAAGTGCACATGCTGAGCGGCAGCGCCTTCAACGCCCTGCTCAAGACGCTGGAAGAGCCGCCGCCGCACGCACGCTTTATCCTGGCCACAACGGAGCCGCACAAAATTCCCGCCACCGTGATCAGCCGCTGCCAACGCTTCGATTTCCGACGCATCCCGGCCGCAGAGATCGCGCGCCACCTGCGCAACATCGTCGAAGCGGAAGGCTTCGACGCCGAGCCGGACGCGCTGCTGATGATCGCGCGCAGCGCGCAGGGCTGCATGCGCGACGCCGTCAGCCTGCTCGATCAAATGCTCAGCTTCGGCCACGATCGCGTCACGTTGACGCAGGTGGAGCAGGTGCTGGGCGCAGTTAACGCGCAGACGGTCGTCGAGTTCGTCGCCGCCCTCGCCGAACGCAACACGGCCAGAGGACTTCAGCTCATCCATCGTCTGACACTCGACGGCGCCAGCCTGCCGGAGTTTTGCCAGCAGGTGATCGAGCACCTGCGCGGCCTGATGATGCTGCAGATGACCAACGATCCGACCCTGCTCGATGACCTGCCCACCGAGACCGTGCAGCAGATGCAGGCGCAGGCAAAAAAGATGGACTTGACGACGACGCTTTACGCCATCAAACGCTTCAGCGCCGCTATCAACGAGCTCAAGGGCGGCTTTCAACCCCAACTCCCGTTGGAACTGGCGCTGATCGAAGTCGTGCAGGGCGAAGCCAAACCGGTGACGCCCTTGATGGTTCACGAGACGCCCGCCGCCTCGGGCGCAAAAGAACCGACTGCACCGCCCAAACTTCAACCGCAGAGGCCGGCAGCCTCAGATGCGTCGGTTGCGGCAGCCTCGTCGGCGGAAACACCGCAGCTTCCCGACCCTGCCACGGCGGAAATGTTGCGCAAGCGCTGGAGCGAGTTTCAGCGGCTGGTCAAGCAGCAGTGCGGCGCCAAGGTGCTGGGAGCGCTCAATTCGGCCAAGGACACGGCGGTGGGCAAGTCGACCTTTGTGTTCGCCTTCACCGAGCAATACGCCATGGTGCGCGACATGGTGGATACGCCACAGACGCGCGAGCAGATCGGCCATGTCCTGCAGCAAATGACGGGACGGCCCTTTCAAGTGATCTTTCAGATCGGCGAGCGCGCCGTGTTGCCCAATGCGCCGACGCTCTCCGTCGAGAACCCGCCGACGGACGCGCTCGACCCACTGGTGGAGTACGCCATTCAAGACCTCGGCGCGCAGGTGGTGCAACCGGACCGTAAGACAGGGCAATGACAACGTCTTCACAGAATGTCTTCACAGAATGCCTTCACAATATGTCTTCACAGGACGGTTTATCCTGAAATAGAGACGAATTTCAACCACAGTTCAAGGGACAATCGCCCCATGTTTTTGATTGGAGCAAAGGATAAAACAAGATGAGCAAAAAGCAACGTGGATTCGGCGGCCGCGGGGGGTTTGGCGGCGGCATGCCCAACATGAACAGCATTTTGTCGCAGGTGCAGAAGCTTCAGGAAGAGATGGAGAAGACGCAGGCCGCCCTGGCCGCAGAGGAGATCACGGTCAGCGCAGGCGGCGGCGCAGTGACGCTCGTGATCACCGGCGCGCGGGAGTTCAAAAGTCTTGCGATCAAGCCGGAGGTGGTCGATCCGGATGACGTCGAGATGTTGCAAGACCTGCTGCTGGCCGCCATGAACGACGCATTGGCGCAGGTGAAAAAGCTCGAAGAGGAGCGCCTTGGCGGCTTGACCGGCGGCTTGGGGCTGCCGCCCGGATTGTTCTAGTCGGAGCATTCTGAAACGCCTATGCAATCCCTTGCGGAACCGGTCTCCAACCTGATCGAGGCGTTCACCCAACTTCCCGGCATCGGCCCGAAGACGGCGACGCGGCTAACCTATTTCCTATTGCGCAGCGATGAATCGGTGGCGCTTCGTCTGGCGCGCGCGCTGGAGGAGCTGAAACAGCGCACGCTCTTTTGCAGCGTCTGCTTTAACATCGCCGACCAGAATCCATGCCCGATCTGCGCCGATCCACGGCGCGACCATGGCCTCATCTGCGTTGTAGAAGAGCCGCTCGATGTGCAAGCGATCGAGCGCACGCGCGAGTTCAACGGCGTCTATCACGTGCTGCACGGCGCCATCTCGCCGGTCGAAGGCATCGGGCCGGAGGACCTGAAAATCGGCGAGCTGCTGCATCGCATCCAGACGAGCGAGACGCCGGTGCGCGAGCTGCTCCTGGCGACCAATCCGAATCTAGAAGGCGAGGCGACGGCGATGTACATCGCCCGCCTCATCAAACCGCTCGGCGTGCGCGTCACGCGACTGGCGCGCGGGCTGCCCGTCGGCGGCGACCTTGAGTATGCCGACGAGGTGACGCTCGGGCGAGCGCTCGCAGGCCGCAGTGACATGTAGGTTCGTGGTGCATGTTCCGTGGCAAAGGAGAGGCGATCATGATTGCTACTGCAGGCAAAATCGAAACGCTCAAAAAAAGCTGGCAAGAGAACACGCTGGCGCCGCTGGTCAAACGCTTCGGTGAACGCAAGGAGAAGTTTACAACCAGCGACGAAGCCATGATCGTCGATACGGTGTACACGCCCATCGGCGACGGCGACGAGTACCTCGAAAAACTCGGCTTCCCGGGCGAATATCCCTTCACGCGCGGGGTGCAGCCGAACATGTACCGAGGGCGCCTCTGGACAATGCGCCAGTACGCCGGCTTCGGCACGGCAAAAGAAAGCAACGCCCGCTATAAATTCTTGATCGGGCAGGGGCAGACCGGCCTCTCCGTCGCCTTTGACCTGCCCACCCAGATCGGCTACGACGCCGACCACCCCTTCGCCGAAGGAGAAGTCGGCAAGGTGGGTGTCTCAATCTCCAGCCTGCGCGACATGGAGACGCTGCTCGACGGCATCCCGCTCGACAAGGTCAGCATCAGCATGACGATCAACGCGCCGGCCGCCATCCTGCTGGCGATGGTGATTGCGGTCGGCAAGCGCCAGGGGGTGCCTACCCACCAACTGCGCGGCACCGTGCAGAACGACATTTTGAAGGAGTACATCGCACGCGGCACCTATATCTTTCCGCCGGCGCCGTCGATGCGGCTGATCACCGACATCTTTCGCTACTGCGCCGCCGAAGTTCCCAAGTGGAACACCATCTCGATCAGCGGCTATCACATCCGTGAGGCGGGCAGCACCGCCGTGCAGGAGGTGGCCTTCACTCTCGCCAACGGCATCGAGTACGTGCAACAAGCCATTGACGCCGGCCTAGACGTTGACAAGTTTGCGCCGCAGCTCAGCTTCTTCTTCAACGCTCACAACAATTTCCTGGAGGAAGTGGCTAAATTCCGCGCTGCGCGGCGACTGTGGGCGAAGATCATGCGCCATCGCTTCGGCGCGCAGAACCCGGATTCCTGGAAGCTTCGCTTCCATACGCAGACAGGCGGCAGCACGCTCACAGCCCAACAGCCGGATAACAACATCGTGCGCGTGACGATTCAGGCGCTGGCCGCCGTGTTAGGAGGAACGCAGAGCCTTCACACCAACAGTAAGGATGAGGCGCTGGCCCTGCCCACGCAGAAATCGGTCGAGATCGCCCTGCGCACCCAGCAGATCATCGCCTACGAAAGCGGCGTGGCGGACACGGTCGATCCGCTAGGCGGATCCTATTACATCGAGTGGCTCACAGACGAAATCGAGCGCCGCGCCGAGGCATACATCGCCCGCATCGACGAGTTGGGCGGCGCACTGCGAGCGGTGGAAGAAGGCTATATCCAGCGCGAGATTCAGGACGCCGCTTATCGCACCCAGCGCGCCATCGAAAAGGGCGAGCAGATCGTCGTCGGCGTCAACCGCTTCCAGACCGACGAACATCACGAAGGCGAACTGCTGCGCGTCGATGAACGCGTGCGTCTCGATCAGATCGAGGCGCTGAAGAAGCTGCGCGCGGAACGCGACAACAAAACCGTTCACGCCGTGCTGGCGCGCATCGAGCAGGCAGCGCGGGAGCCAAGCGCGGCGCTGATGCCGCTTTTCATCGAGGCGGTCGAAGCCTATGCGACGCTCGGCGAAATTTGCGACGCATTGCGCCGCGTCTTCGGCGAATACACACCGGAAAATTGGGTGTGACAGTGCACGCGTGATCACGCAAATTCGTCGGCGGCTTCTGCACACGCCGCTTTTCTACAAAATTCTCTGGGCCAATATCACCATCGTTGCGCTGGGGGCGATCGCCGGCACCATTGTCACGGTCTGGCACGTGACGACTTTTCCCGAGCAGGCGCACTATCCGCTGATCGCGGTGTTTGCGGGCGCCGGCGTCCTCATTAGCGTGCTGGTCAATCAGTGGGTGCTGCGCAAAGCGCTTGAACCGTTGGATCGGCTGCAGACGGCGGTGGAGGCCATCCGCAGCGGCAGCCGCAATGTGCGGGTAGAACTCGGCGACAACAGCGACGAACGCTTCGACCGCCTGGCCGAGGCCTTCAATCAGATGCTCGAGCAGATCGAACAGGATTCACAACGGCTGCGCCAACTTTCCCGTCAGATTTTGCAGGCACAGGAGGAAGAACGGCGACGCCTGGCCCATGAGCTGCACGACGAAGCCGCGCAATCGCTCACCTCTTTGCTGGTGCATATTCGCTTGCTCGAGCGTGCGCAAAACCCTGCGGAGGCGCAGCGTCATATCCAGGAGCTGCGCGAATTGACAGCGCGCGCGTTGGAGGATGTCCGTCGCGTGGCGTTGGACCTGCTTCCCAAAATTCTGGACGATTTGGGCCTCGCCGCCGCGCTCGAATGGCGGGTGGATGAACTCAACAAGGCCCACGGCCTCCAGGCGTCGATCACGGTCCAAGGAATGGAGCGCCGCCTCCCGCGTGAAACGGAGCTGGTTCTCTATCGCATCGCGCAAGAAGCGCTTTCCAATGTATGCCGACATGCACAGGCCACAAAGGTCACCGTCTTGCTGCACGGTGATGGACAACGCTGCATCCTACAGGTGGTGGATGACGGCGTCGGGTTCGACACAAGTCGCCTCGCCGATGGCAACGGGCACGGGCTGGGGCTGGTCGGCATGCGCGAGCGCATCGCAATGATCGGCGGCTCACTGGAGATTACATCGAAGCCGGGTGCAGGCACGCAGATCAAAGCGCAAGCCCCCTGGCCGCAGACAGAAGGATGACGATGACGCAAAAAATTCGAGTCCTCCTGGTGGACGATCATATGATCGTACGCGTCGGGTTAAAAGCGCTGATCAACGCCGAGCCGGACATGGAAGTCATCGGCGAGGCGGACAACGGCGCCGAAGGCGTCGCCGCCGCCGTTGCACTGCACCCGGACGTGGTGGTGATGGATATCTCGATGCCGGTTATGGACGGCCTGGAAGCCACCCGGCGCATCCGACGGGAGCGCCCGGATGTGCAAGTGTTGATCCTGACCGTGCACGCACATGAAAAATATCTCTTCCCGGTTCTGAAGGCGGGCGCCGCCGGCTACGTGCTCAAATCAACCGTGGACACCGAACTGCTCGACGCCATTCGCACTGTAGCGCGCGGCGGCGCATTTCTCTATCCCTCGGCGACGCGCATGTTGCTGGAAGATTATATCTCTCAGGTCAACAGCGGCGTCGCCATGGACGCCTACGAAAGCCTCAGCGAACGAGAGCGCGAGGTGCTCAAGCTGCTGGCGCTCGGCTACACCGCTGCGCAGATCGGCGAAAAACTGGTGCTCAGCCCCAAGACCGTCGAGACCTACCGCACGCGCATTATGGAAAAGCTTAACCTCAGCAGTCGCCCCGACCTAGTCCAGTACGCGCTGAAGCGCGGACTGCTGTCTGAATATACGTAACGCTCTCGCAGCGTCTTCCCCCAAACCCATCCTCTCTGCAAGACCGAACATCGTTCCCACCACGCTTCCATCAGAAAATTTCCGACGCAAATTGTTCTGGTTTTCCCGACTGACGGCATGCCGATTTCCTGCTATTCTTTGTGAATAAATTCACATAATGGACGACCAAAACGGTTGGCATACATCGGTCGGGAGGAAACTTGGATGGAAATTCGCCTGTTGTTTGCAAGTCCGGACCCGCAGTCACACATGCTCTTTCGTTCGTTGCTCGCCGCCGCCCTGGAGTTGACGCCGTTGCCCGTACACGCCGAGCACGTGGACACAATGGAGGCATTGCTGGCGCGTGCGCACGTCGCTGCCGACGACGTCGTCGTGCTGGACTGGCTGATGGCAGAGGCCGACACGCCGACCCTGGTCTCCACTCTGCTGGCGCACAATCCCCAGATCCGAATCGTAGCGCTGTTGCCGCATGGATATCGCCAGTATCGCCGTGAGGTCTGGCAGGCCGGTGCGTGCAGCAGCATCGCCAAAGAAAACATGGAACAGGAGTGGTTCTCCAGCGTGCTGTGCATCATGCATCGCGCCATGCAGCGCGAGGCGCGGCTGCACGCCTACTATCAAAAGCTGCAGGCGGATAGAAAATTCAAGGAGGTTGCCCCTTGCTGTTCTTCACAGCAATAAGTCGGACGAACAGCGCCTGTTGGGCATAAATCTGCGGTTAAACAGAGGACTAAATATGGGAAAAGTGCAATTGCAAATTTCACGACGAACCTTTTTGAAAGGGGTATTGACCGGAGGCACAGGCGCCGCCCTGGCGCTCGGTGCACTGAAGGAGGCCACCGCAGCCCCCTCGGGAAACGGGACGACGCCCTGGTATTACCGGGGGGAGATCAAGCGCGCCTACAGCGTGTGCGACATGTGCCCCTGGCGCTGCGGCGTGATTGTACAGAGCGTCAACGGTCGCGTCTATAAGATCGACGGCAATCCCGCCGATCCGAAGAGCCGCGGCATGTTGTGCGCACGCGGTCAGGCAGGCGCCTCCTTTATGTACGACCCCGACCGGCTGCGCTCCCCGATGATTCGCACCGGCGAGCGCGGGGAAGGCAAGTTTCAAGAGGTGACCTGGGAAGAAGCGCTCGATGCGATGGCGCAAAAGTTGCTGGCGATCAAAGAGCAATATGGCCCGGAGTCGGTGGCCATCTTCGGCCATACCTCCGGCGAGTTCTGGTTCACCGATTACTTCGCCCAAGCGTGGGGAACGCCGAACGCCAGCAAACCCTCGTCATCGCTGTGCACTAGCCCGCGCGAGGAGGCATCGCTGCTGACGGTGGGCTTGCCGGTGGGCGGCCACGAGCCGGTGGACTGGGAGGGCGTGCGCTGCGTGACGCTGATCGGCAGCCATATCGGCGAAGACTCGCGCAACACGGTGATGCAAGATTTCACCAGAGCCTGGGCGCGCGGGGCGAAAGTCATCGTCGTCGATCCGCGTTTTTCCAGCGCTGCAGCTAAGGCAGATTACTGGCTCCCGATTAAGCCGGGGACGGACACGGCCCTGCTGCTGGCCTGGATCCATGTCTTGATCACCGAGCATCGCTACGACACCGAGTACGTGGCCGAATGGACGCAAGGCTTCGACAAGCTGGCAGCACACGTCGCCGAGATGACGCCGGAGTGGGCGGCTGCAATCACCGAGTTGGACCCAGAGCTGATTCGCACGACTGCGCGCGTGATG
>JANWYX010000202.1 GCA_025055055.1 Caldilinea sp.
GGCGCCCGCCTCGATCACCGTCTCCAGCACTCTGCCGGGATCTTCCAGTCCTTCGATCACGCCGTGCGTGCGGGCGTGGTCCATCGCTACGATCAATGCGCGACCATCATTTCTGAGTACGGGCATATGATTTTTCCGTTCTTTTGTGAATATTCGTGCAGGATTTGCAATTTTGTTGCATTGTTACTCTAATCAATCATCGAACCGTTGTCAAGCCTCATAAAAACCTTTTAATGAAGACCATGGCACAGGCTTCGTTCTCTGTTCTTCATGCGCTCGATTTCACGTTGATTTCGTCACATCGATGATGATCTTCACCACGTTGTCGGCATATTGTTCGTTCAACGCGTAGGCCTCGGGCGTGCGTTCGAGCGGAAAGCGATGGGAAACGACGCCTGTCAGGTCGACGGCGCCGCTCGCCCACAACTTGACGGCGCGCGGGTAAACATGCTTCATGCGCCGCGACAGGCGAATCGTCAATCCCTTGCGCCGTGCGGTGGAATGTTTCATCTCCAGTTTATCCGGGCCGGGAATGCCGACGAGCACAAGCCGTCCGCCCAGACGCGCCATCTCCGCTGCCCACTGGATCGAATGGTCCGCCCAGGCGGCTTCGATGGCGATGTCGACGCCGCGGCCGGCGGTGGCCTGCTTGATGGCCGCCACAGGGTCTATCTCTCTGAAGTTGATCGGAACGCCGCCGTAGCGCGCCGCCAGCGCCAGTCGCCATGGGAATTGATCGACGACGTAGACAGGATCGGCGCCTGCCAGACGCGCCACCTGTAAAATGTACAGCCCGATCGGCCCTGCGCCGAGAACAACGGCGCTGTCCGCCACGCGCACTTTGGCCAGGTCAACGGCGTGGATGGCGATCCCGAGCGGCTCCAGCAGCGCTGCACTGGCGTCGTCCATCGCATCCGGGATGGGAAAGCACGAGTGTGCGGGCATCAGCATATATTCGCTGAGGCTGCCGGGATCCGGATAGGTGCCGCAGAAATGTAGCCGATGACAGAGGTTGGGATGCCCCTGCTCACACATCTCGCAGCGGCCGCACGGCTGCGCCGGATCGACCGCCACGCGCGTCCCTGGCCTGAGCGACTGAAAATTGCCATCGTAGCTCTCCGGGCCGACCGCCTCCACCACGGCGGCAAATTCATGTCCCAAAATCAGCGGCGCCTCTACCACGGTGTCGCCGATGCGCGCATCCTGATAGGTGTGCAGGTCGCTGCCGCATACGCCCACCGCCGTGACTCGCAGGAGTGCCTGTCCCGGCCCCGGTCGAGCAGGTTTGGGCACACGCTCGACGCGCAGGTCGCGCGGGCCATGCAACCGAACTGCTAACATCGTGTCGACTGCTTCCATTCCGAGTTTCGCTTTCTAAACTTTGTTCACCGCAAAAGAGTTTGAGAAAACCGCAGAGACGCTCTGCAGAGAATCTGTGCATCTTTTGCGTCGCTTTGTTTTTCTTTTCCCAAAATCTATCCGCCATCGAGACGTCTGCAGCTTTTGTCATCACGACGATCGCTAAGAGGATCGCTGTTGGCCGATCTCGATGTGAACTTTCAAGGTCTGCCCCGCTGCGAATTGCTGGAAGACCTCGGCGAAGCGCTCCATCGGCGCCGTATGGCTGACCAGCGGAGCGACATCGATGGCGCCGCTGGCGAGCCAGTCGATGGCGGGGATGAAGGTGTAACAGAGCGCAAAGCTGCCTACGATCGTCCAATCGTGACGGAAGATGTCGTAGGGGTTGAGCGAAACGCGCGCACGGTTAGGCGCCACGCCGAACTGCAGATAGGTTCCGCGCGGCCTCAGATAGCGGAACGCCCCTTCGATCACGGCCGGGACGCCGGTGGCGTCGATCACCACGCCGAAACCGCGCGGGGCCACTTCGCGCAATGCAGCGTCTTGGTCTGGGCCGGCGGGCACGGCGAGCGAAGCGCCCATGGCGCGCGCCAATTGCAGCCGAGCCGGCTGCTTTTCGACCGCCACCACGTAGGAGCCGCCCATCCGACGCAGCGCCTGGATCAACAGCAGCCCCATCGGTCCTGCGCCCAGGATCAGCACAGGGTCGGCCGGCAGCATGCGGATGCGCTTCATGGCGTGGACGACGCACGCCAGCGGCTCGATGAATGCAGCCTGCGCGTCGCTGAGCGAGTCCGGCAGGCGATAACAGGCGCGCGCCGGAACGGCGGTGTATTCGGCGAAGCCGCCCGGCCGCGTGATGCCGACCCCTTGCCAGTTGAGGCAGTGATTCGCCATCTCGTTGCGGCACATGTCGCAGCGGCCGCAGTAGAGATTAGGGTCCACGGCCACGCGTTCGCCAACGCGAAAGTCGGTCACGTCCCGACCCACCTCGACGATCACGCCGCCGAACTCATGGCCGGGGATGACCGGGAAAGTGGACATATACTCGTTGCGATAGATGTGGACGTCCGTGCCGCAGATGCCGCAGCGCGCCACCTGGACGACCACTTCATCCGGCGCGCAGGAAGGGTCGGGCACGCGTTCGACGCGGATCGATTCTGGCGCCGGGAAGAGCACGGCTTTCATACGAAGCGCTCCTTTGAGAGACGAAAATGCTTTTGGAAACTCACCAGCAGCAGTATCCGCCGTCGATCACCATGTCGTGGCCGGTCATGTAGTCGGACGCCGACGACGCCAGATAGACCACGGCGCCTTGCAGGTCGGTGACCTCCGCCATGCGACCCATCGGCGTCATGCCCATCCACGTGGGCAGCATCGTCTGCCCGATCGGCGTGGCCAGCAGATCATCGACCAGCTTGGTGCGCGTGTAGCCGGGGCTGATGCTGTTGACGCGCACCCCGCGCTTCGCCCATTCGGCGGCCAGGCTGCGCGTCAGATGGATCACGCCTGCTTTAGCCGTGTTATAGGCGGACTGATTCTGCGGCGTGTTGCTGATATGGCCGGACATCGACGCCGTGTTGATGATCTTGCCGTAGCCGGCGGGCAACATGACTTTGGCCTCCGCCTGGGCGCAGAGGAAGACCGAGTTGAGATCGATGTCGATCACGCGCAGCCAGTCTGCGTAGGCCATGCTTTCAGCGTCCGCCCAAAGGCCGATGCCGGCGTTGTTAACGCCGATCGTCAACGTTCCCCATTTCGCCAGGATTGCATCGACCATCGCCTGCACCTGTTCGGGCTTCGTCACGTCAGCCTGAAGAGCGATGGCGTCGATCTGTTTTGCCGTCAGCTCGTGCGCCACTTCCTCGGCGAGGTCCAGGCGTAGATCGACGACGGCCACGGCGGCGCCAGCCTCGCCCAGCGCATGGGCGAAGGCGCGACCAATGCCCTGCCCCCCGCCGGTCACAAGCGCCACACGACCATCCAGCCGGAATCGCTCCAAAATGGGTCTAGCTTCCAACACCGGATCGCTCATCATACGTTCCTTCTCTCACTGGCTGTTACGCTGATAGGCGCAGCGTTCGCTTGAATTTCTTCTGCAAATCACTGCGCCCTGCATTGAAAGATTTTCGCTGAAAAAAACTCACTCCGAAACCACGATCTGCGCCTTGACCGAGGTCGGCGGCATGTGGGCGGCGAACTCGAAGGCCTTGACGCTCTCTTCAAAGCGGAACACGTCGGTGATCAGCGGCTTGACGTTGATTTTGCCGCTCGCCATCAACGCAATGGCGCGCGGATAGACGTGGGCATAGCGAAAGACATGCTCGACGCGCGCCTCTTTGACCATGGCGGCGGAGACTTCATACGCGATGGGTTGCAACGGGATGCCGACGTAGACGACCGTTCCGCCCGGACAGAGCGGCTCGAAGACGCCGGCCGCCGCTTTTTCGTTGCCGCTGCACTCGAAGACGATGTCTGCGCCCCAGCCGTCGGTCATGCGGTCGATGACTTCCTTGAGGTTTTCCTTCGCCACGTTGACCGGTCGGAACGGTCCGAGCGTGGCGGCAAGGTCGAGTTTCGGCTGCTGCACATCGGTCATCACCACTTGGCTGCAGCCGCCGGCGAGCGCCGCCAGCGCAGTCACCATGCCGATCGGCCCGGCGCCCATCACGATGGCAAGGTCGCCGGGCTTGATGCGGGCCTTCGTGGCCGCATGCATGCCGACGGCGAGCGGCTCGACCATGGCCCCTTCGGCGAAGCTGACGTTGTCGGGCAGCTTGTAGGTGAAGGCGGCGGGATGCACGACGGTCGGACGCAACACGCCGTGCACGGGCGGCGTCGCCCAGAAGCGCACTGCCGGGTCGAGGTTGTACATGCCCAGCCGCGTCGCCTTGCTGTTGGGGTCGGGGATGCCCGGCTCCATGCAGACGCGGTCGCCCACCTTGAGGTGCTTGACCTCCGAGCCCACCTCAACGACGACGCCCGAAGCCTCATGGCCGAGCACCATCGGCTCGCGCACGACGAACTGGCCGATGGCGCCATGCGTGTAGTAATGCACGTCGCTGCCGCAGATGCCGACCGTGCGCAACGCAATGCGCACGTCGTGCGGCCCCAGCGTCTCGGGAATGTCGATGTCTCGTAAACGAAGCTCGTTGACTTTTTCAAGGACCAACGCTTTCATAACTTTTATCCTTTTTTCACAATCCACACGCCCAAGATGATGCACAGCACGGTGCAAATCCAGACGGAAAGCCCCAAGGGCTCAATAAAGCGCATCCATAACAAGGATGCACCGATCCAGATCACGACGCTGATGAAGACGCGGTCGAAGGTATTGGTTTCGATGGGTAAAAAACCGCGGCGCCCTTTGTGCTCGACGGGCGCCTGAATGGGTTTTGCCTCCGTCATGTCATTACTCCTTTACGGCGCCGAAGGTCAGACCGGTGACAATGTAGCGCTGCACAAAAATCAGAAAAACGAGCGCAGGCAAAATCGAAATCGTTGCGACGGCCGCCATCTGTCCCCAATTGGTGCCGGTGACGGTGACGAACTCGGCCAGGCCGGTCGTGATCGTGCGCGCGTTGACGCTGGTCAGCGTCGCTGCGAACAGGTACTCATTCCAGGCGAAGATCAGGCTCAGGATGAAGGTGATGGCCAGCCCCGGCGCAGCCAGAGGAACGATGACCCGCCACAAAATTGTCCATTGTCCGGCGCCATCGACCGAGGCGGCTTCATCCAATTCGATGGGAATGCCGTCCATAATGCCTTTCATTAGCCAGATGGCGAAGGGAAGATTGAAGACGCAGTAGAGTAGGATTAACCCCAGTTGTGTATCGAAAAGCGACCAGTCTCCAATCTTAAAAACCTGCGTGTAGAGTAGAAAAATGGGCAGAAGAAAGGCTGCCGGGGGTGCCATGCGGTTGGTGATCGTCCAGAAGAAGATGTTATCGGCGCCGGGCAATCGCCAGCGTGAGAGCGCGTAGGTGGCAAAGAGCGCCAGAATCGTCACCAATAGCGCGTTCCCTACGGCAGTATACAACGAGTTCCAGAGATAGCGCTGAAAGACCGGATCGCTGAGCGGGCCGGTGTAGTTTTGCACGTAGAAAGAACGGATGAGCAATGTCGGTGCGTCAAACAGTTGCACGCGACTGCGCGAGGAAACAACAAACATCCAGTAAATCGGCAGCACTGTGAAAAGGGTCAAAAAGATCCAAAGGGCATACAATCCGATCCATCCCAGCGCTTTTTTCCATCGAGCCGTTTTCATCGGTACACCTCACGCTTTCTGCTTGCCGACATTGGAAAGCGCCACAAAGAGCAACCAGCACAAAACAATGGTGAAATAAAGTACGAGCAAGGACATCGCCGAGCCATAGCCGTAATCGGTTTTGGGAAAGACGACGCGGAAAATATGCAGACCGATAAACGTGGTGGCGGTGCCCGGGCCGCCGTTGGTCAACATATATACTTCGTCCACAACGCGTAGAGCGTCCATCATCCGGATAAAGACCACGGTAAGGATCACCGGCATCATCATTGGAATGGTCAGGTGACGGAACACCTGCCAGCGATTGGCGCCGTCCACCATCGCCTGTTCGAGCGGCTCTTTTGGGATGGCGGTCAGTCCCGCCAACAAGGTCAACGTGACAAAAGGCGTCCAGTGCCAAACATCCATCAGCACGGCGGTTGCCCAAGCGTGAGAGGCGTAGGTGCCGATACGATATTCGATGCCAAACCAACGCTCCAGGAAATATGGGATCGGGCCGAAACCGGGAATCACCATCAATCGCCAGGTGGCGCCTACGGCGATCGGTGCTACAACCAAAGGAAGTACGTAAATGGTGCGAAAAAAGGCGCGCCCAGGGAACTGTCGCGTCAACGTTTGGGCAAGCAGGAATCCTAAAGAAAGCTCAATGACAACGACGGTAACCGTGTAGGCCAGAGTGCGCCAGAGGGCATCGAGAAACTCCTGGTCAAAGACGAGACGTCGGTAGTTATTGGCGCCTGTCCAAATCATGCCGCGAGTTGCAGCGAAGATATTCCAGTCGTGAAAGCCCACCCAAACGACGAATAGGAATGGCAGAAAGCCGACAATCCCCAACACCACGAGGGAGGGCGTCAAAAGCGTCCAGCCCAGGCGATTTGAGCGCATTGTGGGTCTCCTTTAGGAACGGGGGGGCGAGAGAATTGACCCTCGCCCCCATCTGTGCACGAAGTTGTTACTGACCGTAGCCCAGTTTGGGCAGCTCGGCATCCACCGCAGCTGCCGCCTGATCTAGTGCCTCCGCTGCAGTCAGCTCGCCGGCAATCGCCCTGTAGACGTAAGGGGCAATCACTTCCCGGATCGTCGCATGGAAGGGGAAGGGAGGCGCACCCGCAAAGAGATGGCCCTGCTCCTTGAGCAACGTGAAGTAACCGTTCGTCTTGGCGTCCACCTCCTGCACCTTTGGATCGTCGAAGGTCGAGTTCATGACCACGCGCGAGGCGGCGACGGCCCAGTCCGCCTGCACCGATTCCTGCCCGATGTATTGGTTCCACAGCACTGCACAGGCCTGGTTCTTGGAGGTGGCCGGGATGCCGAAGGCACCGCCGTCGTAATAACCGATGTAGCCGCGTCCCTCTTCGGCGTCTTGCAGCACGCTCTCATCCGCCAGCGGCGGCAGGGCGACGCCGACGTTGCCGACGACTTTGGAACGCTCTGGATCGGTGGCGATCCAGGCGGCGTTTTCGCCGTAGACCCACCCCTGCGCCGCGCGACCGGCCGCAAACGAAGCGGCGACCTCATCCCAGGTGCTGCTGGTCGCTTCCGGCGGTGCAAATGGGAGCAAATCCAACCAGAATTGGAAGGCCGCCTTGGCGCGATCGCTGTTCATCGTGCCGCCGTTCTCGACACTGGCCTTCCAGTTCTCCATGTTGATGCCCCAGTTGTAGACGCCGCCGCTGGGTAGGATCGTCTCGAAGACTTCATAGAAGGAGGACGGATGGCCGGAGGCCGCCTGCACGGTGGTGCCCCATAGCTCCAGACCGCGATCTTTGCCCCACTGCGTGAAGAATTCGGCGTTGTCGCGATATTGCTGATAGTTCGTCGCCGGCGCCAAATCGTAGCCGTATTTCTCCTTGAACGCCGCCTGCGCCTCCGGGTCCCCGAAGAGATCCGTGCGGTAGAGATAAATCTTAATGAAGGCCTCCATCGGCACACCGTAGACGTTGCCTTCGGCATCCTTGAAGTAATCGATGAAGGTTGTGAACTTGCCGAAGTCAAAGTCCGGCGCAGCCAAGTTCGGGTTGTCCGCCAGGAACTTTGTCATATTGAGCAGATAGTTGTTGGCCAGATAGGCGTAGATGATGTCCTGCTCAATGTAGACAAAGTCATAGATGCCGGTGCCGGCCTCCATGTCCTTGATCGCTTTGTCGTACATTTGATCCCAGGAGGTTGTCTCCAGCTCGACTTTAATGCCGCTGTCGCGCTCGAAGGCGGGGCCTAGCACATCCTTGGCGAAGTTGGAAGGAGGAGTGCTTTCCGAGACGCCGCGGATGGTCACGCCGACGCAACCTGCAGATTCAGCCGCCGTACGCCACCAGCTGGCCTCGCCTTCCGCCGGCGCCGGCGCCGCCGGCGCCACAGGCGCAGGCGCCGGACATGCGGCCAACATCATCGCTGCAAACACCAAAATGCTCAGGGTGACGATAAGCCTGTGTCTCAACATGTTTGAACTCTCCTTTTGTTTTGAAAGAACTGATAAAACACTCTGTAGAACCTGACCATCGCAAGCAGGGAACAAGGTGTGAGTTGCAGGAATCACCTCCCTTCTGCAGAATGTGTGAACCTGCTAGATCAATCGACGACTCGATTCGCGCAACTTGATCATCGGCTGCAACGTCACGATTTGGGTCGGACGAATCGGGTCGGCGATGCGTGCCAGCAACAGCTCCGCCGCCCGCCGCCCCATTTCATAGGTCGGCTGCCTGACGACCGTCAAGGCGGGCTTCACCAGAAACATCCAGTCCATCTCATCGAACGCTGCAAAGCCGATGTCTTCCGGGATGCGCAAGCCGAGATCGTGAATCGCATGCAAGGCGCCCACCGTCAACAGGTTGTTGCCGGTAAAAATGGCGTCGGGCGGCGGCGATTGCAGGAAAAGGTCCATCGTCATCGCATAACCGTTGGGGGTGCGCGGCGAGCCGGTGCGTACAAGCTCCGGCTGCACCGCTAACCCATGGCTCGTCAGAGCCTCCACATACCCCTGATAGCGCTCGGCGCCTGTGCTGATCTCCAGCCCACTCAAGACGGCGGCGATGCGTCGATAGCCACTTTCCACCAGATGGGAGACCACTTCACGGGCCGCCTTCACATTGTCACAGACCACCATATCCATCGCCACGCCGCTGACCCGACGGTCGATGGCGACGACCGGCACCTGCATGGCGACCAGCTTGCGATAGAGATTGTTGCTGTGCGCCGTCGGCGCCACGATCAGTCCTGCCACTTGTTCCGCCAACATCAGCTCGACGTAAGTCGCCTCTTTCTCGGAATCCTCGTCCGAGTTGCACAAGAAGACAGGGTACTGTTGCTGTTGCGCCACATCCTCCACCGCGCGCACGATCGATGTAAAAAAGGGATTTTGAATGTCTGAGATGATGAGCCCGATAATGTTCGCGCGCTGCACGCGCAACGCACGCGCCACTCGACTCGGACGATAGTTGAGCGTTCGGGCCACCTCTAGGACGCGACGCCGCAGTTCTGCGCTGACATATGGTTTGCCGGCAAGCACCCGCGACACCGTCGCCGTGGATACGCCGGCCTCACGAGCCACATCTTCGATTTTAATGGACACGGTGAACCGATATGAGAGTTTTTGCAATTATGCTGCAGCCAATTGTAATCGTTTTCAAGAAACTTGTCAAGGGTTTTTCAATTGTACTTCGGCAACAGGAAGACCAATTGCGCGGTTTGTGATAACATGCGTATGTTGGTGGCCGGAAGTACATTTTTGTTCCTGGAAAGGACGCACGATGACGACGGACGTGAATAATTTCCGCAAAGAGTATCGCCTCGACCGTCTCTCGGAGGAGAGCGCGGGCAACGATCCGTTTGTGCTCTTTGAACGATGGTTTCGACTGGCCGGAGAGAGCGCCATCCAAGAGCCGAACGCCATGGCGCTGGCCACCGCCACCCCCAACGGCAGGCCGTCGGTGCGCATGGTGCTGCTCAAAGGATTCGACCGCAACGGATTCACCTTCTTCACCAGTTATGAAAGTCGCAAAGGGCGAGAGCTTGCCGTCAATCCGCACGCCGCCCTGCTCTTCTGGTGGGAACCAATCGAACGGCAGGTGCGCATCGAGGGTGTGGTAGAAAAGTTGTCCGCCAAAGAGTCCGACGAGTATTATTACAGCCGACCGCTCGGCAGCCGTCTTGGCGCATGGGCCTCTGAACAGAGCCGGGTCATCCCGAACCGTGAAATCCTGGACAGCCGGTTCGCCGAGCTGCAGGCCGAATACCGCGACAAACATCCTGACCGTCCTCCCTTCTGGGGCGGTTATCGGGTGATTCCGGAGGTCTTTGAATTCTGGCAAGGCGGCGTGAACCGGCTGCACGACCGTCTCCGGTATCGTCGCCAACCGGACGGCGGCTGGTTGCGGGAACGTTTGGCGCCCTGACGCCCGGCAAAGTTTAACGCAACGACTCCGATTGACTGCATGGCTGTGATTGAACTGCTGGCGCGGTGGCGCAGCGACCCACAATTTATGAGCAAAGTGGCCGCCTGGCGCACCCTGCCCGAGCAACCCGCCGTCTATGCGTCTGTGCCCCCGTCCCTGCATCGCGTGCTTCAACACGCGCTTGTCGCCTGCGGCGTGGAACGACTATACACGCATCAGCGCGACGCTGTAGAAGCCGCCTTGCGACGGGAAAATCTCGTCATTACAACGCCGACCGCCAGCGGCAAGACGCTTTGTTATAATTTGCCCATATTGCACACTCTATTGACAGAGGCCGCCGCCTGCGCGCTCTATCTGTTCCCCACCAAAGCGCTGGCGCACGACCAATTGGCGGAGCTTCAGCGGTTGGCGAACGCCGTCGATGCCATCGAGCCTGCGCACCATCTGGCGTCGTCGATCGCCGCCTACGACGGCGACACGCCTCCGGCGCAGCGCAGTCGGATCCGCCAACAGGCGCGTCTGCTGCTGACCAACCCCGACATGCTGCACGTGACCATTCTGCCCAACCATACGCAATGGGCCCACTTTCTGGCGGGGCTGCGTTGGGTGGTGATCGACGAGCTACACACCTATCGCGGCGTCTTCGGCAGCCACGTCGCCAACGTGCTGCGCCGCCTGCAGCGCGTGTGCCGCCATTACGGCGCTGCGCCCCGTTTCATTTGCACCAGCGCCACCATCGCCAACCCTACGCAGCTCGCCGAACGATTGATCGAGCAAGACGTGCATCTGATCAATCGCTCCACCGCCCCGCGCGGAGAGAAGCACATCATCCTGCTGAACACGCCGCCGGTGGACTGCGAAAAGGGCGTGCGCCGCGCCGCGGTGCTGGAGGCGGCCGATGTGGCGGCGGAATGCATCGACGCCGGTCTGCAGACGATTGTCTTTGGCCGCTCGCGCGCCGCCACCGAGTTGTTGCTCACCTATCTGCGCGCAGGGCTGGAACGCCGGCGCAGCCGGGCTATTCAGCTATATCCTGAAGGCCGCAGCGCAATTGCGCGCAACCAGGCGCTCGTCGTCGCCGAGCACGTGCAGGGTTATCGAGGCGGTTACCTGCCTGCAGAGCGGCGCAACATCGAGGAAGGGCTGCGCAGCGGCCGCGTGCGTGGCGTCGTCGCCACCAATGCGTTGGAGCTGGGCATCGACATCGGCGGATTGGCTGCCGCCATCGTGTGTGGCTATCCGGGGAGCATCGCTGCGACGTGGCAGCAGTTCGGACGCGCCGGCCGCGCAACCGAGGCGGCGGTGGCCGTGCTGGTCGCCACCGCCGGCCTACTCGACCAGTATGTGATTCGCCACAGTGAATTTCTCTTCGAGCAGTCACCGGAGCATGCGCTGATCAACCCCGACAACCTGATGCTTCTCGTCGACCATGTGCGCTGCGCTGTGGCCGAGCTTCCTTTTCATCAGGAGGAATCGTTCGGCGCCAGCCCTTATCTACGCGACGTGCTTGCGCTGTTGACCGAGCAGGGTGAAGTGCAGCGCCATGGTGAACGCTTTTTCTGGAGCGGTTCCCGTCACCCGGCGCGCGAGGTGAGCC
>JANWYX010000233.1 GCA_025055055.1 Caldilinea sp.
AACCGCCTACGCCAGTACAGTCGCCAAGATTATCTGGTGCTGGCGCCGACGCTGCGCGGCCGCATCGAAGCGGAAGCCTGGCTGGCCGAACATCCTGATCTGGCGAGTTACGGCGAGTTGTCCTCCGCAGTCGAAAAACCCGAGCCAACATCGGAGGAGGACGCCGATCAATACACCACTCTACAGAAGGCGCTTTGGGCGTGGCGGCGTCGTCTGGCCGAACAGTTGGGACAGCCGCCTTACGTCATCATGCGCAATGAACTCATGCTGCAAATCGCCGAGACGCGACCGCAGACACTCGATGAATTGGCGGCGCTGCCGGGCATGGGCGCGCAGCGGCTGCAATACTACGGAGAAACCATCCTCGACCTCATCAAGCTCTATCCACCCCAGCCGGGCGACGAAGAAAAACTGGCGGCGCAACGACGGTCCCTTCAACGCGCTGCCGACGGCGCTTCTGAGAGGTCTGAGAGGCTTGCGGGTGCCGCAACGGTGCAGATGCAAAAGCAGATTTACATGCGGCTTCAGGAGCTGCGTCAGAAACTTTCTGTCAAAGAGCGCGCCAGGCCGCATGCGATTGCCGGCGACTCTCTGCTGAAGGCAATTGCACAACGCGCGCCGACGACGTTGGAAGAATTGGACGCAATCCCCGGCTTTCGCACGAGCCGACTGATGCAGGAGGCCGTTCACATTCTGAACATCGTCGAAGCAGTTTGCGCGCATCCACAATCTAAAGAATAAAGCAGTAAGACGTCCAAACCGTTGTCGCAAATTACCCTATCAACCCCAAACCATACAGGAACCGTCCAAATGAGAATCGCCAATAATATCACCGAATTAGTAGGGAAGACGCCACTCGTCCGCATCAACCGCATCGCCGAAGGAGCTGTCGCCACGATCGCCGCCAAGCTGGAGTTCTTCAATCCGGCCGGCAGCGTGAAAGATCGCATCGGGCTGAGCATGATCGAAGCTGCGGAGAAGGCGGGGTTGATCGGCCCCGACACCATCATCCTGGAACCGACAAGCGGCAACACAGGCATCGGCCTGGCCTTTGTGGCTGCGGCCAAGGGCTACAAATGCACGCTGGTCATGCCGGAGACGATGAGCATGGAGCGCCGCATTCTGCTGCGCGCCTACGGCGCCGAGTTGATCTTGACACCCGGCTCCGAAGGGATGAAAGGCGCCATCCGCAAGGCTGAGGAAATGGCCGCCGCCGACAGCCGTTATTTCATTCCACAGCAGTTCCAAAATCCGGCCAATCCTGCCATCCATCGTGCTACGACAGCCGAAGAAATCTGGGCGGACACCGACGGCCAAGTGGACATTCTGGTAGCGGGCGTCGGCACCGGCGGCACCATCACCGGCGTGGCCGAAGTCATCAAGCCGCGCAAACCATCGTTCAAGGCCATTGCCGTGGAGCCGGCGGCTTCGCCTGTGCTCTCCGGGGGACAACCCGGGCCGCATAAAATACAAGGCATCGGCGCCGGTTTCATTCCGGCGGTGCTCAACACGTCCATTCTTGACGAGGTGATCACGGTGACCAACGAAGACGCCTTCGCCATGGCGCGGCGCGCCGCCGCCGAGGAAGGTTTACTGGTCGGCATCTCTTCCGGCGCCATCTTGCACGCCGCCATCCAGGTGGCGAGACGCCCGGAGAACGCCGGCAAACTGATTGTCGCCATTGTACCTTCCAACGGCGAGCGCTACTTGAGCACCGATCTCTTCGCCCATTTGCGAGGGTGAAAGGTGCACAATTTCGATAAAATATTTTGTGAAAAACGGCGCAAACATTACACAAAAGCGATGCGAATGTGGTATACTGTTGTTGCAAATGGGTCGGCGTGCGAGCGAAACGCTCGTGGTTGGACGCACGAGAAAGCAATTTCAGCGCCGGAAATTTGTGATAATTTTGACAAGTGTTCGAGCGTATGCTATAGTCCATGCAAGTTGACGCCAGAGATGGTGGAGATTCCCCCTTGCGCGGACCACCGCAATGGTCTCGAACGTAGAACAAACAATGTGGCAAGCACATTGTCAGGACGCTTGTCAGAACCACGCCTGAATCACAAATGTGTGTGCTGAAAAGGAGGCTGCATCCCAATGGCGGATCAAGTTGCTGATATGAGCGGCGATGATCGCGCAAAGCGCATCGCCGAATTAAAGGCGAAGATGCAGGCGGCTGCGCAGAAGGCCAAGGCGGCCGCTGAACATGCGCCGGAGCAACCTGCAACACAGACAAAGCCCCAACAACCCGCTCCGGTGGCGGAAGCGGTGCAGGAAGCGCCTCGCCGGGAAGTCGTCGCCGAAGCAGAAAAAAGAGAGGGCGCCCCTGCAGGAAGTTCGCCCACCAATGGAGCGAGCGGGAATGGCGCAGCTGCGAAAGCTGAGGTGCTCTCTGCAGAGAAAGTTGCGACGCCTGCGCCGGCTTTTGTCGAAGAGTCGCCCGAGGAAAAGGCGCGCAAGGAAATGAATCGCCGAGAGTTCCTAACCTATGCCTGGGGTGGCCTGCTCGGTCTCGTCACCTTGCAGTCGGCGGTGGGGCTGTTTTTATTCATGATGCCGCGCTTCAAAGAGGGTGAATTCGGCGGCATCTTTCGCATAGGGCCGGAGTCCTCTTTACCGCCTACAGACGCTCCGCCCAAAGCTGAAACCGCCGGTAAATTCTGGTTGGTCAACACAACAGAGGAAGGTCCGGTCGCCCTCTACATGGTGTGTACGCATCTCGGGTGTCTATACAAGTGGGAACAGGCGAACAACCGCTTTGAGTGCCCGTGTCACGGTTCAAAATTCACGCGTGAAGGCTATTACATTGAAGGGCCGGCTCCGCGTTCGCTCGACCGATTCGAGATCACTGTTGAAGAGGGAGAAGTATTGGTGAATACCGGGCGGCGCATCCTGGGCGCGCCTGCTGCCGAGTCGCCCGCCCGCGCAGTGCCGGCGTAATCTTTTTTCGGTTCTGGCAAACGACTTGTTGCATTCCTACCACTGCAAGAAGGGGTCTTATGGCTGTACAACCGGAAATTGAAAAGAAAGGTTTTTTGCAAACCGTCTTGGATGCTGCGGACGATGTGTTCACCCGCATCACCGCCGGCATTCCGGCCGCTGAAGTGCGTCGCATGATCCGTGGAGAGCCGCCCGGACGTCCCAACCCGCGCTTGAAACCTCATTCAGAAGCGTTTCTGCTGCATATCAAACCTACCTATTATCATGAAAGCGTCACACGTTTTACGCACACTTTTAGATTGGGGCTGCTCTCCACGTATCTCTTTTTTGTGGAGACGATCACCGGTCTGATCTTGATGATCTGGTATGCACCCACGCCGGAACGTGCCTATGCAGACATGATTCGTCTGCTCAGCAACGTCCCCTTCGGACAGTTCATGCGCGACATGCATCGGCTCGGCGCAGAGCTGATGGTGGCGATCGTCACGCTGCATATGGTGAGAACCTATCTGACCGGCAGCTACAAGGCGCCGCGACAATTCACCTGGTTCACCGGCGTCATTCTGCTGGTCATCACCCTGTTCTTAAGCTTCTCCGGCTATCTGCTGCCCTGGGATCAGCTCGCCTTCTGGGCGGTGACGATCGGCACGTCGATGGCGGAGGCGGTGCCGCCTGCGATCGTCGGCGAGACGGTCAACCTGCTGGCGCGCGGTGCGCCGGACATCGGCGCCAACGGTCTGCTGCGCTTCTATCTGTTGCATGTGCTCTTCCTGCCCTTGCTGCTTTTCCTCTTTTTCTTTGTGCACTACTATAAGGTCGTGCACTTCGGCATCAGTCTGCCTTCCAGCGAAGAGGAGGTGGGTCAGGACACAGCGAACAAAGTGCCGGCGGACCGCCGCGTGTATTTTCTGCCCGATGTGATGATCGACGAAGCCTCCTTCCTGATCGCCTTCACAGCCTTGATGGTGCTAGCGACCACCTTCTTCTTCTCGGCGCCGCTCGAGTCGATCGCCAATCCGCAGTCGACGCCGCTGCATACGGTGGCGCCCTGGTACTTCTACTGGCTGCAAGGACTGCTTAAGATTGCCGACAAGACGATCGCGGGCGTGATTATCCCCGGCGTCCTTCTGGTATTGCTGGCTGCCATCCCTTACCTAGACCGCAATCCCAGCCGCCGCGCCCGCGACCGCCGCGTGGCGATCATCAGCGGCATCGTCGCCGGCATCGTCATGATCATCCTGAGCTGGATGGGCACGCCCTACTACGCCGTGCAGGCCGCCCCTGCCGTGGAGGTCGTGCAGGAGCTGATGCCTGAGGAGGGCGCCGGTTTGGTGAGAGAGATCGGCTATAAACATCTGCCGCTCGGCGTCTACGATACGCGCGAACATCCGGTCACCGATGATCCGGAATTCAATGAAGTTCTGCATGAGTTTGCGGCCGCCATCGCTCGCTATGAAGAGAAAGATCCAACCTTCAACAACGCCTACGGCATCCTGAAGATCACCCAAGAACAGCCGAACCTGAAGCGCATCACCTGGGAAATCTACTGGCTCAGCCCAGAAGGGGTTGAAGATCGCTTCATTAGAACTTTCTTCCTGCACAGAGACTCTCTGTACTGGGAGCAGTATGGGTTGAAGGATTTTAGCTTCCTCCGCCAGGCGACAGAGGAGTAAACCAGAACCATGAAGCAACCATGGTATAGCTTCCTGTATGTTCGCTCACCGATTGTAAAGATCGGTTTTGCAATTGCATCCTTGTTGTTGATGATCGTACTCTT
>JANWYX010000276.1 GCA_025055055.1 Caldilinea sp.
TCTACGGCATGACGGTTGGCATGCTCTTCGGCGTCAGCGTCGGCGCCGAAATCGTCGTCGTGCCCGACCCGCGCGACACCAATCATATCCTGGAGATCCTGCACCGCGAACACATCACGCTCTATCCGGGCGTGCCGGCGATGTACATCGCCATCATCAATCACCCGCGTGTGACCGAGTACAACCTGCGTTCGATCAAGGCGTGTTTGAGCGGCGGCTCGGCCCTGCCGGTGGAGGTGGCCCAGAAATTCGACGAGATCACCGGTGGCCGCCTGGTGGAAGGGTTCGGCATGTCAGAGTCTTCGCCCGTGACGCACGCCAACCCGATCAAAGGCCGCGTGAAATACGGCTCGATCGGCATTCCCATCCCCAGCACCGAGGCCGGCATCGTTTCGCTGGAGCCGGATGAAAGCGGCCACTATAAATTTTTCGGCATCGGCGAAGAGGGCGAGCTGGTCGTGCGCGGGCCGCAGGTGATGAAAGGCTATTACAACAACCCCGAAGAGACGGCCAAGACCATCGACGCCGACGGATGGCTGCACACCGGCGACATTGCCCGTATGGACGAAGACGGCTACTTCTACATCGTTGACCGCAAGAAAGACCTGATCATTGCCAGCGGCTACAACGTCGTCCCGCGCGAGGTGGAGGAAGTGCTCTTCATGCACCCCAAGGTAATGGAAGCGGCGGTGGTGGGCGTGCCTGACCCCAAACGAGGAGAAACGGTCAAGGCGTTCGTGGTGCTGAAGGAGGGGCAGACGGCGACGGCGGAAGAGATTCGCGAGTTCTGCAAGGAGCACTTGGCGCCCTACAAAGTGCCTACACTGGTCGAATTCCGCAAAGAGCTGCCCAAGACGCAAGTGGGTAAAGTGCTGCGCCGCATGCTGGTCGAGGAAGAGAAGGCCAAGTTGGCGGCGGCGAAAGAGCAGCAAAAGTAAATCTGCCACCCATCGAAGCCGCTCGATCGGCCAACCTTCCAGGAAGCTCGAAGTTTCCTGGAAGGTTTATTGCATCGACGCCCGATCGATCGCCAACCGCAGCGCGTATTCTTCCGCCATCAGTCGCTCGATTTTATTCTCCAACTTTCCTCTTGTGCGGCGCGTACGCCAGTTGGCGGGCTGCATCTCCAACCTTGCCAGCTCGCGTTGCGCCTGTTCCAACAAGCGCCGCACCTCTTGTTTGCGGGCGATCAAAGCCTCGCGCTCCATATACATTTCACAGCATGCGTCGCGCCGGACGAGAATAAAGTTGCACTTATTCCCGATATTCGGGGGGAATGAAATCTTCCTTTGAAAAGTCGCGCGGAGCACGCGGACGATAGACCAGATAGGCGATGCCAACGCTGCCAAAATAGAGCGCAATCAACGGCGCCATCACCAAGGTCATGTTGACCGGATCGACGGTGGGCGTGATGGCGGCAGCGATGATGGCAATCACGACGATCGAATGACGCCAGTAGCGCATCAACTGGGGCCCGCTGACGATGCCCGCGCGCGCCAGAAACGCAATCACCAACGGCATCTCGAACGCAACGCCGATCCAGAAGACGATGCGCGTCACAAAGCCGATATAGCGGTCGATCGTCCATTCCTGGGCGATGATGTCGCCGAGAAAGCCCTGCAAAAAGCCAACGGCAGCCGGCAACAGGAAAAAGTAAGCGAAAAGCGCACCGACGGCGAAGAGCACCATCACGCCCGGCAAGATCAGCAGCAAATTGCGTTTTTCATGGGGATAGAGGCCGGGCGAAACGAAGGCGATGACATGGTAGACGATCACCGGCATCGCCAGCACGGCGCCCGCTGCAAAACTGACGCGGAAAAAGACGCCGATCGTGTCGGTCGGGCCGATCGCCATCGGCTGCGCACCCGCCTCGGTAAGCGGACGAAGGATGAATTGCAACAGAGGGCTGACGAAGAGCATCGAAATCAGCGTGCCCACCACCAGCGCGCCGATCACCCAGATCAATCGCATGCGCAGCTCGCGCAGGTGATCGATCAAAGTCATGCGACTTTCTTCGAGCGGTTCGTATGTGGATGGGCGGCTCTGGCTCACTGCTTCGCCTCCGCCTCAGCGGATGAATCACCGCCGGTCTCTGCACTGGGCGGCGTTGCAGCATGCTCCGTCGAAGAGGTAGGCGCGCCGTTCCTCGATTTCTGTCCGGCGGGAGACGCCGTCTGCGCCCCATCGGATGAAGGCGGCAGTATGGTGTTCGAAGATTTGGCCGGCGATGCCGCCGGCGGAGGAGTCGGATTTTGGGCGGCGGAAGAAGAAACTTTGGAGGAGTGCGAGCCGGCGGGAGGAGGTGTCTTGGAAGGATCGAGCGCATCGCTGACGATTCGCCGTGGATCCATCTCTTCGAGCATTTTGATCTCTTCGCTGAACTGCGATGTGAACTCGTTGCTCATCTCGCGCAGCTGCCGCATGAAATTGGCGATCGTGCGCATGGCGCCCGGCAACCGCTCTGGACCCAACACGATCAAGGCGATGATCGCGATCAGGAAAAGCTCCATGACGCCGATTCCAAAGAAGCTGTCCATCGTTAAAAAGGTTTCCTCTGTATCTCCGCCAGGGCAGAACCCAGGACGCCGTTCACGAAACGGGGGCTGCTCTCCCCCCCAAAACACTTTGCCAGCTCGACCGCCTCGTTGATCACCACTTTGGCAGGGGTCTGCGCTTCGCTGGAGCCGATTTCAAAAAGCGCCAATCGTAAGATCACACGGTCGATAATGGCGAGCTGATCCACCGGCCATTCCGGCGCATAGCGGGCGATGATTTCATCCAACGCTTTTTGATGTTTGACGACGCCGGAAACCAAAAAGCGCAGAAAAGTTTCGGTCTCTTTGCTCACGGAGACGGGAAGATCGTCGCCGTTCTCGGTCAGCTCTGGATTGGCCAAGCGCGCATCTACGACGTCGCCAGGCCGATGGCCGGTGCTATCTACCTCGAAGAGCGCCTGAAGAGCGAGGCGTCGCGCGAATTTGCGATCCGGGATGTACGAAGCCTCCGGCGCAGCCGGTCGGTCGCCCTCGCCTGCTTTTATTTTGTGGGAGCACGGCGCCTGTCCATGCGACGCTGTCCGATCGGTCATGGGACTCCTTAAGCCATCACCAAACCTCCATCAACGGTCAACACGTGACCGGTGATGAATCCCGAGCGTTCAGACGCTAGGAACGCCACGGCCCAGGCTACTTCCTCCGGGGTCCCCATGCGTCCCATCGGCGTGCTGGCAAGGATCGACTCCTTTTGTTCGGGCGTCAGCGCGTCGGTCAGCGCGGTCGGAATAAAACCGGGCGCCACTGCGTTGACGGTGATGTTGCGGCTGGCCACTTCGCGCGCCAGGCTTTTGGTGAAGCCGATCACACCCGCCTTGCTGGCGGCGTAGTTCGTCTGTCCTGCCTGTCCGGAAAGCCCGACGACGCTGGTGATGTTAATAATTCGTCCCCATTTCTGGCGGATCATGCCGCGCAACGCAGCTTTGGTGACGGCATAGACGCTGCGCAAATTGGTGTTGATGACAATATCCCAGTCCTCCTCTTTCATCGTCATCAACAGCGTATCGCGCGTCGTACCCGCATTGTTGACCAGGATGTCGAGGCCGCCGAGATCGCTTTGCACCTTTTTGACCAACGTTGCGGCCTGGTCCACATCGCCGACGTCCGCCTGATAGATGCGACAGAAGCCGCCGGCTTCTGTGATCTGTGTCATCACCTTTTGCGCGCCTTCGGCGTTGCCGCGATAGTGCACTGCGACTTTGGCGCCTCCTGCAGCCAATTCGCGGGCGATGGCGGCCCCGATTCCACTGCTGCTTCCCGTCACCAACGCGACCCGATTCGAGAAATCCATCACGCCTTCCTCCCTGTGCATTTTATTATACTCACAAAGCGGCGTTTCCGAAACGCACCATTTCCACGTATGTGCGCACGCCTTTTGCGTCGTTGACGGTCACGCGCGTGGCGTTGCGCACGATGCGTTTGACCAGTCCGGTCAGGACGTCGCCGGCGCCCAACTCGACGAAGGTGGTTACGCCCTCGGCGGCGATGCGTTCAACCGACGCCGTCCAGAGCACGCTGCCCGTCAGTTGTGCAGTGAGCTCGCTGCGAATTTCCTCTACAGTGGTCAACGGTTGAGCCGTCGTGTTGCCGATGACGGGCGCCTGCGGCGGAAAAATTGGTGTTGCTTCGATGGCGGCGCGCAACGCTTCGGCGGCCGGCTGCATGAGCATGCTGTGCGCAGCGATGCTGACCGCCAGCGGCACCACTTTGCGCGCGCCCGCCTCTGCCAGTGCAGCCATGGCGGCCTCCATCCCCGCCGCATCGCCGGAGATGACAATCTGGCCCGGGCAGTTGTCGTTGGCGACCTGAACGATGGCACCGTTGGCGGCGACCTGCGCGCAGATTTTCTCGACTTGCGCCTTGTCTAGGCCGAGCACGGCGGCCATCTTCCCGGGCGCCTGCTCGCCCGCCCATTTCATCAGACGGCCGCGCTCGCGCACCAGACGCAGTCCATCGGCGTAGCTAAGGCTGCCGGCTGCAATCAGCGCGGTATATTCACCCATGCTATGGCCGGCGACATAAACCTGCCGGCCGCCCAGAGGCAGCGCAACATCTCCGAGTTCGGCTTCCAAGGCGCGCATGGCGGCGACGCCGGCAGCCATCAAGGCAGGCTGGGCGTTGATAGTATCGGTCAACGATTCTTCTGGCCCTTCGAGCATGAGACGACTGAGTGCAAAGCCGAGCACATCATCCGCTTCTTCCAGCGCTGCGCGCGCGGCCGGAAATGCAGCGGCCAGCTCGCCTGCCATGCCTACGTGCTGGCTTCCCTGACCGGGGAAGAGAAAGGCCGTCTGGTTGGTGCGCTGAAGCAAGGCAAAAGGATTCATGGCAACTCCTTACGACTTGTCAATCGATTTGTCAAGCGGTCGATGGAGATCAAGGAGCGATCGAGACAGCCGGTCTCGTTTGTAAAATGAGAGGGGATTTGGTTGTTCGGCCAAATCCCCCCTGTCTTTGTCATCCTGATTCGCCGATCAATGCTGCGGATGCAGGCGTCGCCATCATCGGGCTCGTAGCGCCCCGTAAACAACGCGTAATTATTTTTTGGTGGATTCCACTTTGATTTCGAGCACCTGGCGCCCTTTGTAAAATCCACAGTGTGGGCAGACTCGATGCGGTAAAATCGGCTGGTGGCAATTGCCGCATTCGACCAACGCCGGCGTACCGATGGCGTCGTGGGCGCGTCTGCGATTCCGGCGACCTTTGCTCAATTTTCGTTTTGGCAGCGGGACCATCGTTTGAACTCCTTACCTGGATAAACCCTTACTGGATAAATCGTCTCTTTGTTTTCGCATTCCGTGCGATTTCATGTTACGCCGTTTCGTCGGCGCTCTTCTGATTGCCGCGCAGTTTCAATAGTGCAGCCCAGCGCGGATCGATTTCTTCATGCTCGTGCGGCTTCTCGTCGCCGACCGAAAACTCAATATCCTCTAGCTCGCCCAATTCGAGCAAACGCTTCGTCAGGTTCGGACATCGCCCCGATCCTTCCCAGTTGCATGAAGGATACATCGGCAAAGCCAACCAGATCGACTGACGCACCACCTCGGCAAGATTCAAGATGTGATGTTCGTCAATGAGAAGCGCTTCATCCTCCAGATCGGCCTCGGCGCCCTCAAATTCATCCGGATGAATATAACGACCTGTGTAAACTTCCGTCAGCGGTCGAAAACTCTCCTCGATTTCGAACTGTACAGGCATCACGATCGGCTCTATGCACCGATTGCAAATGACTTGCACGACCGTACGCAACGATCCGGTAACCAGGATGCCGCTATTGATGCGCAACAACTGGATCTCACCGATCAACGGCCCAAGAAATTTCAGCTCGTCATCCAGGCCTTCGAGGGACTCATTGATGCTGTATCGCCTCGTCGCGCCTGTCGGCTCTTTGAGAAGTTGAGCCACATTGTATTGCATAAGATCACCCCCTGCTACACGGAGGGAGTGCTTCGCCAAAAGCGAACGCCGCCCGCGTGATCTCTGTTTGCGCACTGCAAACAGAAGAGTAGTATAAATTTTCGTCCGTCTTCTGTCAAACTCCACGGTGCGCGCGGCTCAACACATACGCCTCGAAAGGGGATGCGTCAATACCAGATGCCTTCGTTTTCTCCGCTGAGTGCAAAGACGTACGCGCCGACGCCCAGCATCTCTCCCTTTTCAAAAGGCTGACGCAGCGCTGTCGCCGGCTCTTCTCTGGCGAGCGCCCAGCCGATCGCTTCGCGCAGCTCGGGATGCCGACGCCAGACCTTGCCGAAGCCGCGCACGGGCTGCAGCTTGCCTGCTGGCGGCGCAAAGGCAGGGTCGCTCTCCGGCTCGCCCTCGCGGAAAGTGTCCTCGTAGGCGAACCAGCGCCCGTCGTCCAGGAAAGCGTAGATGCGTCCGTTCTCCTCCACCCACACCATCACGCCACGATCAAAGCGTTGAATGGCTGCGGCGCTGCTAACTGGCTGAGGCGCCGCAGCGAAGCCAAGCGCCTGCTGAATGAGCGGATTGTTTTCCCAAATCAGGGCTAGCGCGCCCGTCGGGCGATACAGACCTGCCGGCGGCTCTCCGCTCTGCGTTTCCGATTGAAGCGTAGCCGAAGGTGGAGAAGGCGCCTGGGCTTGCGCCGCCTCTGCTCCAGCGCCACTCGGCGCCGACCAGCGCATCGCGCTCGGATCGATCGCTAAAATTTCGCCTTGGCGCGTGCCGAGATACAGGTGAACTCCGCCATCGGCAAGCAGGGGCGTGATGGCGGCGGAAGAAATTTTCCGGTCGAAATCATTCGGATCTGCAAAGCGGGACTCCTCCCATTGCGACCAGGTTACGCCGCCGTCCTGGGTGCGCCAGATCGCGCGTTGCGTGACGACAAAAGCGGTGCGATCGCCGGCGAAGTTGGGAGAAGGCAAGAGCGCTAATAGCCTATCGCCTGCCTCGATCTCGAGCGTGGCCGTCATCCACGCAGCGCCGTCGAGCGTGTAGGCGACGCCGGTGTGGGCGTCGTTGATGCGCAACACGGATGCAGGACTGTCGGCGCCGCGAGGCAACAATTCCTCGACCGGCGGCAGTGTCGCTCTCCCTTCCGGCGAAGTGTGCGAGGCCGTGACGACCAGCGTCCAGTGGAGGCCGCCATCCGTAGAGCGGTGCAAAGATTCCCCTTCGTCGCCTGCTAGGACGTCATACTAGCGAGAGCGCAGCAGAAGCGTTTGCGACTGTGCAAAATCTGCAGCGAAATGCAGCGCAACGCCGCGCAAATGGGTCAAGTTATTCCAGAGCGGCTCCCAGCGGTCGCCGGCGTCTTGCGAGCGCCAGACGCCGTAGCCTCTCGACTCACCTTGATAGCCTGTGAGATAGAGCGTGCGGTCAGCGGCGAAATTGGGCGAGAAATAGGCGAAAAGGGTTTGATTGCGCTCTTCGGGCAGGCCCCCGCGCAGCCGTTGCCAGGATGCACCGCCATCGGTCGAGCGATACAGTGTGTTCGCCGCGCTTGTCACCAGCAGAGTGTGATCGGCGGCGAAGTTGGGCGAAATCTGGATATCTGTAATTTCCCATGCGGGCAAGTTCTCGACGACCGGCAGCGACGGGGCGGCGGGAGCTGCCCCGCGCTCGTCGATCAGCAACAGCGAATTACCACGCATAGCAAAAATGCGCCCCCGTTCGGCGTCGTAGCCCAGGATGCACGCCGCCGGCCAGCGCCCAACCGGTGTTAGCGTTCCGAGATCGACCACCGATCCATCGGCCAGATACCCCTGGCCGGTGCGAGGGTTGACGAAGTCAAAGCTCAGGCCATCGCGCCATGCGATGCGCTCGCCCTGTAAATCGTTGACCAGCAGGTTGGCGTAGATGAGGTAGCGGCTATAGAAACGATTGCGATAGAACCGGCCATCGATGGGGCCGACGACCCTCACGGCAGAGCCACAGCCTCGTTGCAACTCCGGCGCCACAGCAGGATCGACGGGAGCCATGGTCGCTGCGTCGAACCAGCGCGGCGGATCGATACGGCCGCACCCTTTGCCGGCGCAATGGGCGTTGATTTCGATCGCCACCATGCCCACCTCTGGCAGATGCCAGGCATTCTCTGCCCAACGGCAGCCATTGCACCAAAGCAAGCCCACCTGCTCCAGGTCGGTCAGCTCCGGAAACAGGTCGCCTGTGACCTGCAGCGTTTCCGGGTCGGCGGTGTAGACGGTGTAGGCGACGATCAATAGCTCGTTGCGGTCAGGGTTGTAGACCGGCGCGCCGGGCTGCTTGAATGCGCCGATTTCCTCTAACGAGGCGCCGTCGACAACGCGCACCCCGCGCGTGCCCGACGAATCGGCCGACACCTGGGTGAAAGGCTCACCGACGAAAAGTCGGTTACGCTCACGGTCGACGGAGATAGCGCCGCCTTCGATTGTCCCGATCTCCGTCAGCGTCCGGGCGTCGATCACGTAGATTGCCGGCGCTTCGCCCGCGCGCACAAACGAACGATAGACATAAAGGCGTTGATTGCGTTCGTCGAACTCGAGCAGTCCGCCGCGTGGCAGCGTCGCCAGCACAGTGAGGGCGTCGCCGTCCACCACGTAAAGATGGTCGGCGTCGGTAACGTAGATGCGATTGGTTGCGCGGTCGAAGCGGAAATCCACCAGCGCGGCGCCTTCCGCCGCCAGGGCAAGCGTCGCTGCCAGGCGAGGGAGCGGTCCTCGTGCGGCGACGAGGGGCTCCTCTGCGACTGTATTCGATGAATCGGCGGCCTCTGGCGAGGACAGAGGTGCGGGCGGAACAGGCGTTATCTCGGCGTCGGCTGAAAGCTCGCTCACCTGTGTCAACAGTGCAGCGTTGGCTGTGGAGAGAGCGGCGATCGTCGCCTCGCTCTCGACGGCGGGCGTCGGTCGGTCGCTACAGCCCACCAGTACGAAGGCCAGCGTTACGAGGCAAAGGAACGCACAGCGGAAATGGGTTGACTTCTTCATTGGCATCTCCCTTCTCTGGGAAGTCTACCATAAAGAGCGCTTTCACCAGCGGATCCGTTCCCTACCGTCCCGACGCGCAAACCCTACGTCTCGCCCACGCCCTTTCGCACGAAACACGCAACGCGCACTGTGATTCCGCAGAAGGGACGTTTCAGTCGGGTTTCGCCTTTCCTTCCACCTGCGCTAGCAGTTGCGCAAGCCGCGTGCGAAAATCCTCGCCGTTGAGCAAGGCACGACGGTGTTCGTCGATGGCGCGGCGATCCGCCTCCGTCAACACAAATCGTTGCGCCAGCAGATTAAGCTGGCGCTTGGCGTCGGCGACGCCCTCTGCCGAACACTCAAGGATGCGCCGGGCGATCTCTAGCGTATAGCTATCCAAACGCTCCGGCTCCACGACATGGTTGAAGATGCCGGCGACGTAGGCGTCTTGCGCCGAGATGGCGCTCGCCGTGAAGAGCAGCTCTTTCACCTTGTGCAATCCCAAGACGCGCAGCCAGTAGGCGTAGGTTGCGGTCGGCAGCGGGATGCCCAACTTGTTGGCGGTCATTGCCACTGTGGCGTTGCCGGCGGCGATCACGATGTCGGAGACCATGTTGAGCATCAGCCCCCCTCCATAGACCGCTCCTTCCACCATATTCAGCACCGGGATCGGCAACGCCATGATCTGCTCGAACAGTTTCAGCATCGGATCGTCGGCCGGGTCTGCGCCTGGGCGCAGCTCGGAGAGGTCGCGACCGGCGCACCAGACGCGCACACCTGGATTGGCGCGCAACACGACGACGCGTGCGCCCGCCTGTTGCGCTCTTTCCAGATGTGCAGCGACTTCGGCGGTCATGGCTGCGTTGAACGCATTGAGCTTTTCGTCGCGGTCGAAGGTGATGATCCCAATGCCGTTCCGTTGCTCAAATCGGATGTAGTTCGTCGTGCTCATCGATTTCACCGTTTCACTCGCCTGTGATCTTGGATACATCCTTTCGATGAAGTCGATCGCCGTCGAAGCATTTTTCTTCATGTATGCTCGGCATTGCGCGCTTCCGAAATACGATGGCAAGAAGTCAGGAGCTCAAAGGAGATGACCTATGAACCACTCTCGACAAATTTTTAGAAGACTCCGGCGTCTTTGCTTGATTGTTTCAATCGCTGCTCTGTTGCTTTCTAGCTTACTGCCGGCGCAGCCGCTCCAGGCTGCGCCTCCACTCGCTGCAGCGCGTGCGCTCGCCGCTGCGTTGACCATCGCTGCAGTCAGCGCTCCGGACGTGAACTGTCTTTTTGACGTGGACTGCACCCTCGCCGTCGATGACTTCACCGACGCTTTTGCCTTGCCTGGCGCCACGGGCAACGCTTTCCTACAATCGCGCACCTGGCCTATTGGCGAGAGAGGAACTCCTGGCGAAGGTCTCTATGCTTATCTCTATCGCATTGACCTGCGTAGAAGCCTTGCGACCACGGCGGTTCCCTGCGTCGTGACGATGCAGATTCCGTTCGGCCCCGTGACCCCGCTGGATTATGACGGCGACGGAAGACCGGACGACGTCTTCGTGATTGCTCGCGGCGGGCTGGGCAGCGTGCCGCCGACGACGGCGGATCTCACCGGCGGGACGCTTACGGTGCAGTTCAACCTCCCCCTTTGCGCCGGCACCAGCTCGTTCTTTTTTGGCCTGGCCTCCACTCGCCCCCCACAGGATGTGCGGGCGCAGGTGCAAGGCACGCTGGGTCTCAACGTGACATTGAACGCACGCGCCCCGCGATCGGTAAGGCAAATGCCAGGGGGGCGAATCGCCTACGTCCACACCGCCAGGACCTCCGAAACCATTATCGCCGACTATAAGGGCTTTTTGGAATCTCAAGGGTTTACAGTGACGCCCATCTCCCTGGACAACGTGTTGGCGACAGACTTCGGCCAGTTTGATCTCACGCTGATCGGCGACGACACCGGCTATTTAGGTAGCTGGGGCGATGCGCCAGGTCAGGCCGAACATATCGCCAACAAGAGCCGAGTGATCGGCATCGGCGAAGGCGGCTACGCCTTCTTCGGCAAGCTGGGGCTGCGCATCGGCTGGCCACATGGTTGGCACCGGTCGGAGAAAGATGTCATCGGCGACCCATCGCTCCTCTACTATCAGACGCCCAACGATCTCACCGGTCTCCTCGGTGCGCCGCTGTCGCTCTATGCATCTGCGACGGACGAGGTGGGCATCTATCTGCCGGCGCCGACGCCCGGCGTCACGGTGTTGGGGACGGAGCCGGGCAGCTCTATGCATCATCCGTTGGTTGCACAGCGCTGTCACCAGTTGTGGGGCTTCAACGGCTACCCGCAAGCAATGACGGACGCAGGGCGCAAGCTTTTTATCAACGCCGTCGTCTATGGCCTGGAGCAGTGCATCGGTTTCCGCGAGCCGGTCGTCGTCACGGTGCAGCGATCCACCGACAAGGCGTTCGCCGCCGCCCTCGCCCTGCCCGATCCTCGCCTGGTCGAGGTGCAAGGACCCGATCAGATGACTTACGTGCAGCACATCCTGCCCGGCGTTGAAGTCTACGGAAACGAACCCGGCCTCCCCGACGTACCGATCATGCGGCGCATGGTGGCTGCGCCGGCAGGCGCCGAGGTGCGCATCGGCCAGGTGAACGTGATCCCCGGCGAGGCGTATCAGGTCGATCTCTGGCCGGCGCAGACCTCCGCAGTGGATGCATCCCTGGCCCAGGGCGAAGGAGAGCTGCCGCCCGAGACCTTCATGGACCCGCCGTTTGTGAAAGATGTGAAGGCGTATGACAGCGACGCCAACTTCCCGGCGCAGCCGGTCAGCGTTCAGCGCATGGGTGCGCTGCGCGACGTCGACTTATGGCAGGTGAATATCGCCGGCGGGCAGTACAATCCTAAGCGGCGTCTGCTCACGACTTTCCAATCGGTGGAGTTTGAGCTCCTCTTCGAGGGTGGCGAGGGAGGCTTCCTGCCGCGCGAGGTGTTGGACAACCCGTTCGAGCGCACGTTCGAGGGCGTCTATCTGCAGGTACTCAACCGAGAGACGATCTTTCGCTACCCGTTTGACCGTATTCGGCAGCCGACTTGCATCGGTTATGAGTATCTCATCATTACGCATCCGGACTTTCGGGCAGCTGCAGATGCGCTGCGCGACTGGCGAGCGAGCCGGGGCATGTCCACACGCGTCATCGAGACAGGCGGCGGCGCCGGTCAGGCCGGAACGACAGCTGAGCAGATTCGCAACACGGTGCGCACCTATTACAACAACTGTCTGGTGCGGCCCTCCTACCTGCTGCTCCTGGGCGACGCCGAGTTCATTCCGCCGTTCTATCACACAACGCACTACGGCGACAACGCCGGCTCCGATCTGGACTACGCCCTGATGACAGGGGACGACCTTTTGCCTGACCTGGCCTACGGGCGCATCCCGGTGGATACGCTCGAACAGGCGCAGATCGTGGTGAACAAAATCATCCACTATGAAGGTTCGCCGCCAAATTCACCGCAGTTTTACCGCAACGTCACCCTCGCCTCCTACTTCCAATGCTGCCGCACAGAAGTGGCGCAAGACGGCACAGACTCGCGCAGCTTCATCGAAACCTCTGAGCTGGTTCGCAATGCATTGGGCGCGCTAGGCTACACCGTCGGGCGCATCTACACGACCAGCACTGCGTATCATGCAGACTACGCCGCCTCCGGGCGCAGCACCACACCCAACCGCTACTTCAACGGCTCATTGTTGCCTGCAGACCTGCGCGCCGGCTCCGGCTTCGCCTGGAACGGCAACGCCGGTGATATCGTCAACGCCATCAACGCCGGGCAATTTCTGGTGATGCACCGCGGTCATGGCAGCCCCAGCGGCTGGGCTGGCCCAAGCTTCAGCACAGGCAATTTGTCCAGCCTTAACAACGGCGCCCTGACGCCCGTTATCTACAGCATCAATTGCGCCAGCGGCCTGTTCGACAACGAAACGCTCAATCCGGCGCAGCAGGCCTGGAATTACGGCACCATGGTGGGCGGCGCCTACTGGGCAGAACGCATCCTGCGCATGGAGGGCGGCGCCGTGGGCGTCATCGGCGACACGCGCAACAGCCCCACATGGGCCAACAGCGCGCTCGCGCGCGGGCTCTTCGACGCCACCTTTCCCACCGTCCTGCCTGCCTATGGGCCGAACAGCTCGATCCGACGGCTGGGCGACATCCTGAACTACGGCAAGGTGTACATGGTGAGCCAGGTGGGGCAGGCGCAGACCGCAGGCTCCGTCGGCAACAATGAGGCCACCACGAATCTGATCCTCTACCACGTCTTCGGCGATCCGGCGATGCAGATGTGGACGCGCAACCCACACCAGATCGTGCTGCCGCCACACATCTACAGGTGGGTAGCGCTGACGCCGCGACGCTGGTTGCTGGAATACCCGATCAACGGAGCGGCCATTACAGCGCTGCAGCAAGGAAACCCCGTCGCACGCGGCGTCGTCATCGGCGGTCAGGCCACGCTCGATTTTCTGACGGACGTCGATCCCAACCAGCCGATCGAACTATCCGCCGGGCTGCCTGACGGGATTTCAACGCCTCTCGGCGCTGCAGACGCCCAGGGCTTGGTGGAGCCGCGGGGCGGCGGCGAGGTCAGCCACGCGCCCAGCAAGTTCCGCATTCTCTTCGGCGATGGCTCGGTGCGCTCGCTCACGCATGTCTTCTACAATACGCTGGGCAATCCACGTCGGTCGTCTGGCCAGAGCGTGCGGAAAGTGCGGCACTTTACGCTCGAGGCGTTTACGCAGACTTCCGCTGAAAACCGAGTCGAGCCGGTGACCCGGTTCGATCGGCCTTACACCATCGTGTTGGAATACACCGACTCTGAAGTGAGCGGACTCGATGAAGCTTCGCTGCGGTGCCGGTATGTGGATGCAAACGGCGAGTGGCAGTCTATCGCTTCTCAGGTGGAAACCGCCGACAACCGAGTGCTCTGCAGCGCCGACCACTTCACGGAGTTCGCGCTCGTCGGTGATGCACTCCAGCAACTTTTCCTGCCGGTGGTCACCCGCTAGCGTGGCGCAGGTCGGCGTTTGAAACTCAGCCGCTTCCATGAAGCGTCCTTGGCTTCAAACTCTCATCTCCTCGGGACCCGGCGTTGCACCGGGTCCCCCTCCTGTAGATGTGACCCTCCCTGATAAATCCGATATAATCTGAATGCACTTCACGAAAGCATTTCACTTTCAGAGTCAGAGATGTCGAGGATGCCCATGAACTCGAAAGAACGTGTTAAGGCTACGCTGCGCCGTCAGACCACCGATCGCACGCCGGTCGACTGCTGGCTGTATCAGAAGCAATTTGTTGAAAAACTGAACGCGGAATACGGCCCACGTGAACAGTTTCTCGACGAATTTGGCATTGACATTTTCGTTGGCTTCGTGCCCTACCCTAACCAGACCGGTCGGCTCTGGGAGGTGCAGGACCTGCCCGCCTTTGACCCCGGCAACCCGCATGACTCCCGCTGGCTGACCCACACCGATTGGAACTACGACTTCGCCGGGCTGAACGTGATCGAGGCGGTGCGACAGCAGGGGGATCGGCGTTTCATCCTGGCGCACGTATGGGGCATCGTCGAAGGCACGAGCCGCATCATCGGCATCGAAAATTGCTGGATGAACCTTGGCGCGCAGCCGAAGATCATGGGCGCCTGGTTCGACCGCTACGCCGATTGGCTCTGTGGCCTGGTGGAGAGCCTCGCCGACGCCGGCGTGGACGGCGTCACCCTGTCCGACGACTGGGGCTCAAACCAGAACATGCTCTTCTCCCCGCGCATGTGGCGCAATCTGATTGCACCTTACGCCCGTCGCGTTGTGGCGCACGCCCACAACCTGGGGCTCTTTGTCAACCTGCACAGCGACGGCTACATCATGCAGATCATGGACGACCTGATCGACATCGGCTTCGATTCGATGCACCCTGTGCAAGAGAGCGCCGGCATGGATCCGCGCACGGTCAAGGAACGCTACGGAGACAAGATCGTCATCTACGGCTCGCTCGACGTGATCGATGGCCTGCTTGCGTACGAAGGCGACGCTCTGGAAGAGTACATCACCCAACGGTTCGCCATCTACGCACCGGGCGGCGGTTTCATCTTCAACACCGGCCACTTCGTGCAGCCGGACATTCCCGTGCAACGGCTGCTGCACGCCTACCGGGTGGTGCAGCGGCTGGCGACGCAATATCATACGCCGTAACCGGCTTGTCCGGCTTTCGTATTGCGGGCGTCGTGTGTATTCGCCGCAAACAGGGTATGGTTTGCCGTAGATTCTGTCGTGGGATGAATTTGGGAAAATTCATACAATTGCCTGACGCTTAACGGAAGGGCGGCGCACTACGATATGAAAGAACCGATCATGTGCATTCTTCACAAGAGCCGGACCAGATGGATTGCTTTCTCATTGGCGTGCCTCATCGCCGCTTTGGTCGTGATCCTGTTTCTGCCTGCGCGCGGGGAAACCAACGTCGACGAGATTGCACTCCAAGAAATCGCCTCCGGCTTCAGCGAGCCGGTCTATGTCACCCACGCCGGCGACGGCTCCGGTCGTCTCTTCGTGGTCGAAAAGGCCGGCCTCATCAAAATCCTCCAAAACGGTCAAACTCTCTCCCAGCCATTTCTCGACATTCGCGATCGCGTCGGCAACGACGGCGAGGCGGGCTTGCTGAGCGTGGCGTTCCCGCCGGATTTTGCCCAAAGCGGTTATTTCTTCGTCTATTACAACCACAAGGACAAAAATTTGGTCCCTCCTGATCCTCGCGATGCCGGCAACAACAACGGCTATGACACCGTCGTGGCACGCTTTCGCGTCACCGGCGACCCCAACCGCGCTGATCCCAACAGCGAGGAGCGCATCCTGCTGCGCAATCAGCCCTACGCCAATCACAACGGTGGACTGATTCTTTTTGGACCGGATGGCCGCCTCTACATCGGGCTGGGAGACGGCGGCAGCGCCCACGATCCGCTCAACGCCGGCCAGGATTTGAACACCTGGCTGGGCAAACTTCTGCGCATCGAGGTCGGCGCCGCCGGCACCTATACGGTTCCAAGCGATAATCCCTTCGTCGGACGCACTGACGCCAAGCCGGAAATCTGGGACTGGGGGCTACGCAACCCCTGGCGCTTTAGCTTCGATCGACTGACCGGAGATCTCTTCATCGGCGACGTCGGACAGGGAGCGCGCGAGGAGATCAGCCTGCATCCCGCCGGGCAAGCCGGCGGGTTGAATTTTGGCTGGGACTGCCGCGAAGGCGACATCACCCATGCGACCACCGCCCCTTGCGATGGCCCGTTTGTGGAGCCGATCGTCGCCTATCCGCGCAGCGACGGACAATCGGTGACCGGTGGATACGTCTATCGCGGCGTCGATTTCCCGCGGCTGCACGGACGCTACTTCTTCGCCGATTTCGTGCAAGGGCGCATCTGGAGCATCCAACGAACCGGCGGGGGATGGAGCGCCAAAACGCTGGGGCTGGACACCGAAGAGCTGCTCTCCTCCTTCGGCGAAGACGAACGAGGAGAGCTGTATATAGTCGCCTTCGGAGGCACGATCTATCGGCTGGTTGACGCGGCTGCGCCGGGACCAACGCTCGACGCAAGCACCTTCACCGCGTCGCCGACCGACGCAGTTCCCGGCGATGTGGTCACCTATCATCTGGTGTTGCGCAACGGCGGGGGCGCAATAGGTGGAACCGTGCAGGCCGACATCTCTGTTCCCGGCGCCTTGACCTATCTCCCGCAATCATTACAGGCGACCGCAGGCGCTGTCGATGACGCGGCTGCGCCGCTGTTGCGCTGGCAAGGAACCATGGGGGCCGGCCAGGTTATCACCGTTACCTATCAAACTGCGGTGAACAGTGGCGCCTCCGGCATAGTGACGACGACTGCGCAGCTGAATGCACCGAATCTTCCCACCTTGACGCGCAGCGCCTCACTCCTCATACGCACTTCCGGCAGCGGCGTCGCCGATCCGGACTTTTTCTTGCCGGGCACGCAGCCGGCGCACATCATCGACCCCATTGTCGACCCGACGAATTGCCAGAGCTGTCACACGACGCCGATCTACGGCGCCTGGCGCGGGAGCATGAAAAGCCAAGCCGGTCGCGACCCGCTCTTCTGGGCCGCGCTGCACATTGCCAACCAAGATGTCGAGAACGCCGGCGAGTTCTGCCTGCGCTGCCATACCCCGCGCGGTTGGTTCAGCGGGCGTAGCCATCCCGCCGATGCCAGCGCGCTGTCCAGATCCGACCTTGCCGCCGGCGTGGCCTGTGAAACCTGCCACCGCATGGTCGATCCGGAGCCGAGCGGCGGCGACACAGCTGCTGTGGCGCAAGACGCCGCCATCCGCAGCGCCATCTCCCCTACACTGCCGGCCGGTCATATTGGCTCGGCCATGCTCATCCTCGATCCAGAGGACAATCGCCGCGGCCCCTTCTCGATTTCGCCTGCACCTCCGCACCCCAAGGCGACGTGGCGCACTGATCTGCTCGGTCAAGGCGGCGATCCGGTGACCGAGGCGCGCGTCTGCGGCGTCTGCCACAACCTTGACAACCCAACCCTGAGCTGGAATCCTGTTGCGGGCCGCTACGAGCCGAATGAGGAAGACGCACCGGCGCCCTCCTTCGCCAAAGGCGAGCTTTTTCCGATCGAGCGCACCTTCGACGAATGGCTTTACAGCGCCTACGCCACGGCAGAGGGCGTCTATGCACCGCAGTTCGCCGGCGCCAAACCGGACGGCATCGTGCGCACCTGTCAGGACTGCCATATGCCGCGGACAACCGGCGTTGCTGCCTCAGGCGGCGCGCAGCGAGATTGCGCAGGCAACGGCTGCCTGCCAGAGCATAGCTTCGTCGGGGCCAACACCTGGGCGCCGCAGTTGTTGCAGGATTCGCGTTGGCGGCTGAATGCGCTCGACGATGCGCTGCACTTGAACGCAGCCATCGAATCGGCGCGGTCGATGTTGCGCCGCGCCGCCACGCTGACGGTCGACTTCGACCCAAACGTTACTCCCAAGCAAGCGCGCGTGCGCGTCACCAATGAAACCGGCCACAAGCTTCCGACCGGCTACCCAGAAGGCCGGCGTATCTGGCTCAACGTGCGCGCCTACGATGCAGCAGGTCGGCTTGTCTTTGAGTCGGGTGCTTACGATCCGGCCACCGGCCTTCTGCAACAAGACCCGCAAATCAAAATCTACGAAGCAAAACTGGGTATTGACGACGGCGCCACGATCACGGAAACCTTTCATTTCATCCGCAATAACACGGTGATCAAAGACAATCGCATTCCTCCTCGCGGTTATACGGTCGCTGCTTATGACCAACCCGGACTGCGTCCTGTGGGCGCCGTTTACGCAGACGGCCAGTATTGGGAGGAAACAACCTATACGCTGCCGGAGGCTGCAGTTTCGGTGGTCGCCGTGCTCTACTACCAGACGGCCTCGAAGGAGTACATCGACTTTCTACGCGCGCGGGGAGGCGCAGATGGCGCTGTGCTCGGCCAGATGTGGGATGACCTCAAAAGCCCCCCGGAGGCGATGGCGATGGCGATGGCGCCTGCTCAGAAGCTGTATTTCCCGCTGGTCGGACGCTAACGCCGGCGTGCGCCCCGTTTACTTCGTCGCCTGTTCCTTCAGCAGGTCTCGAATTTCGGTTAAAAGCTGCACCTCGGGCGAAGGGGCAGGCGGAGGCGCCGGCGCTTCCTGTTTCTGTCTCATCATTGCGTTGGCGCTTTTCACCACGAAGAAGAGCGCCGCTGCGATGATCAGGAGATTGACGATCGACTGAATGAAATTGCCGTACTGAATGCGGGCGTCGCCCACCGTGATCGCCAGGCCGGTGAAGTCTAGCCCCCCGATGATCACGCCGATGATGGGCATAAGGATATCGTTGACGAGTGAGTTGACGATTGCGCCAAATGCGCCGCCGATGACGACCGCCACGGCTAAATCGAGCACATTGCCGCGGCTGATGAATTGCTTAAATTCATTCCACATAGAGGATGCTCCTTGCTCTGTGCGCTGATGAACCGATGCCAGGAAATTGCAAGCCGGGCGAGGCGCCTCGCCGTTCGACCTGAAAGATACACGGACGAGAAAAAGGCGTCAAGGACGCTTGAAGCGGCCTGAGAAGAGCAATTTTGAGGCGAGGTTAGAAAACGCGTAAAGGCGGCGCCGTCCTCTCAGCGCCGCCCTCTATCGCTGATGAAGCCGCCCACTTCACTGACCGAGGATATTCAAAAACCGATACCCTCTGGCCGAAAGCTCGCTTAAGATAATTTCCAACGCCGCCATGGTTTGGGAGCGTTCGCCGCCGCCGTCATGCAAGAGCACGATGGCGCCTGGGAACACATGGTTCAGGACATGGTTGGCGATCGCGTCGACGCCCGGACGTCGCCAATCTTGCGGATCAATGTCCCAAAGCACGGGAGTGAGCCCCATCTCCGCCAGCCACTGGCGATTCTCTACACTGATGGCGCCGTAGGGAGGGCGCACATAGAACACATCTCCATCGAGTGTAAAGAGGTCTCCCGCTGCGGCGAGCAGCTCGTTGCGCGTGCGCTGCACCTGATCGTAGAACTCCTCGCGGCTGATCTGATCCAAATACACGTGATCCCAGGTGTGGTTGGCGATGTAGTGGCCGTCTGCAGCTGCGCTGCGTACCAGATCGATGCCCTCGCGCACCTGACGCCCCACCACGAAAAAGGTGGCGCGGGCGTTGTACTGCCTCAGCAACTCCAGAGTCCGTTGGGTGTAGTCGCCGTTTGGGCCGTCGTCAAAGGTCAGGTACACGATGGGCGCGCCATCGGGCGCCGTGGCAGGAAGGTTGGCCAGCAGCGGTAGAGCGTTGGCCGCAGCCGTTGGCTCCGGCGGCAGCTCTTCAGAGGGCACGATGCGCACCAGCCCCAGCTCTCCACCGATTGTTCCCAGGTCGCTGCGAATCCAGGCGACGCCGCCGTCTAGGCAACAGACCTGCAGCCAGATGTTGCGCGGCGCCCCGACGCCGATGCGACCGATGACTTCCAACGTGTCGCCTCGATAGACGCGGTAGAGCACGGGATAATCGATGCCGGGGCCGCTTCGGGCATTGATCGCATCGCCGCCTACGGTGAATTGCACGCGGCTCAAATCCAGCCGCGCGCGCGTCGGTGTCACCAACGCCAGTAGCGTGCGCAGATCGATCAATCCGGTGGGCGTAAGGCCTTCTGCGGCCTGGAATCGTTCTACGGCTCTGCGCACAGTTTCCGAATAAAGGTTTTCCTCCGTCGGATATGCGTAGTTCAGGTAAGGAATTTGAGAGAGCAACACGTTCACCTCTCGCACCAGAGGATGACGCTGGCCGGCGCCGAGCGTCAGTCCCAGGTTCTCTCGATCATAGCTCAATTGGTTCAATCCGACAGAGGTCATGGAAAACTCTCCGTTCTCGATGACCCCCTCGAGGAAGAGAACTTGCGCTAAAGCGACGCCGTTTTCATCTGCTGTGAAACGAATTGTAACAAGATTGCCTCCTTGCGTCCACAAACCGCTCCAACTTCGCACCATCGTCCGGCCGGAAGGGAGCGTTTCCGTCAATCTTGCATATCCATTCGGCCGCAAGAGCAGCTGAAAAGCGCCGCCCTGAATTGTTAGAAGCCGATCTTCTGACCGGGTCTGGACGCTCTGCGCAAGCACCCGATTGGAAGTTGCATCTGCAACGGTGATCGTCGACAGCAATGCCCCCACGATGAACAATAAGACAGCAGCGGGTTGCAACCTTGATATGTTCACGGTTCATCCCTTTCTGTTGCACTACAGTTTACACCTACAACGTTGTCGCACCGCCGCCGGTTCCCTATCCGACTTATCACCGACGGCTTTCCAAGGCCTCCGGTCGTCTGAGCTTCCAGAAAGTTTCGGAGCCGTTTTAACGGCATTTTCATTGATGTCGGCGCCGCCGAGGTCGCGCCATCCCAAAAGGTCGCCTAAGACAATCGCCCGGTTTCACCATGCATTCACTTCGGACTTCACCGTCTAATTTCTTGTTTCCGCTCCCCTGGCCGATAATCCTTGTAACATCGATCGATTCCTCATGACAAATTCGGAGCAACACGATGAATCTGGCAAACTGGATTACACTGGCCCGATTCCCGTTGCTCATTCTCCTGGTGGGGGTGATCTACTCCGGAGATGCAACAGGACGTTTTCTGGTCGTGCCGGGCGTATTGTTGTTGATTGCGCTCGACGCCGTAGACGGCATCGTCGCACGGCGCCGCGAAGAGACGACGCTGCTCGGCAGCGTGCTCGATATCGCCGCCGACCGCGCGGTGGAGCTGGTGTTGTGGGTGGTTTTCGCCAATCTAGCTTTGATTTCGCTGGTGATTCCCATCACTTTCATTATCCGCGGGGCGCTCACCGACTCGGTGCGCGAGCTAGGGTACGCCGGCGGCAAAACGGCGCACGACCAGATGAATAGCGACTGGGGCTACTGGCTAGTCGCCGGCCGACCGATGCGCGCCGGCTATGGCGCCGCCAAGGCGATCGCCTTTGCGCTTCTCGCCCTGACGCTGGCGCTGCAAACCGCCGCTTCGCCTGCGCTGCAGCCGGTTTGGATCGCCGCTGTGACGATGAGCTGGATCGCTACATTTCTTTGCGTGGTGCGCGGCGCACCGGTGGTCATCGAGGCGTTTCACTGGGGAGAGAAAGGAAGACCATGAAGCTGCTCGACACGATTCGCAAAGGCTGGCGCATCTTGTGGCGGCGCCTCCGCAGACAAGGCGTATGGGTGACGCTGCAATGGATGTGGGGGCGGGGCCTTTCTTACGTCACCGGCGTGCCAATGCTGCGCTACAGTCGAGTGACACCCCAGCTTTATGTAGGCCCTCAGTTCAATCGGCTCGGCAAGCGCCGTCTAGAGAAGGAGGGCGTCACTGCCGTGGTCAATTTGCGCACCGAGTTCGACGACGCGGTGCACGGCCTCGCCTTCCCACAATATTGCTATCTGCCCACCGTCGACGATGAGGCGCCCAGCGTCGAGCATTTTGAGAGAGGCGTCGATTTCATTCACTCGGTGATCGAGCAAGGCGGCAAAGTCTACGTCCATTGCAAGGCCGGCGTCGGCCGGGCGCCCACGCTGGCGGCCGCCTACCTGATTTCACGCGGGTACAGTCTCGATGACGCGCTGGCCTTGATCGAGCGCGCGCGCCCCTTCATCGCCATCACCCCGTCGCAGATGGAGGCGTTGCGGAGGTATGAGAGGGCGCGGGAGAGCGGGAGTGTGTGACCGCGGGAGAGATGGATTTTCCATGTTGCACTTGATTTGCAGCGTGCTGGAGCTTATCCTCTTGTTTTTATCCTGTGGGCAGCAGGCGTCGCAACGGGCCGACGGGCAACGAGCGCACGATCACCGCCATGTCCTCCCCACGGAAGGCGCCGGTCACCGGCAGGCTGAACAAGTACGTCAGCAGGCCAATCGCAACCGCCGCCCATACATTGACGCCAGTTTGGATGAGAGCGTAGGCGACGGCACCCATTGCGGCTGTCGCAAGCAACGGCGGCGCATAGACCTGGAGCCACGGCACGCAACCCACATGACGCCGTACGATTCGGTAGAAGGGGATCAGCAGGCTGAATTCGCTTAGGATGGTGGCCACCGCAGCGCCGACGTATCCGAAGCCGGGAATCAAAATCAGATTGCCGACGACATTGAAGACGACGCCTGCAACAAAGGCGCGCGTGAGGGTGCGCTGTTGATTGACGGCGATGAGCACATATTGAGTGACGCTGTTGACAAAGCCGATCGGGATGCTCCAGATGATCACGCGAAAGGCGAGATCGGCGCCACCAACGTAAGGGACGGTCTGCCCAAAGAAACGAAATTCTCCGGCCACGCTGAGATATTGCGCGCCGCCGACCAGATGGACGAGCGGCGGGGCTAGAAACGTCACGCCCATCGCAATGGGCAGGCTGACCATCGTAAGCAGGCGCAAGCTGATGACGTATGAGCGCAGCAAATTGCTGTTGTCGCTGCGCGCAAAGCGGCTCATCAGCGGGAAGATCGCCATCGTAAACATGCTGGGGATAATGTTGAGGCCGTCTAGATACTTGAGGCCGATGCTGTAAAGGCCGACCGACGCCGCGCCGGCGATCGGGCGCAGAATCCACACGTCGATACGCCAAAAGATCGTCGCCAGCAGATGGTTGAGCATCAACGGCCCGCTGGTGGCGACCATCCAGCGCTGCAGCGACCAGTCCCAGTGCCATTGCGGCTTAAAGAGCGTCGAACGCAAGAGCGCATAGAGCCAAAGTACCTGCAGGATGTTGACGAGCAACGCAACCGCAGCCAGCCCCACATAGCCCCAGCCAAGCAGCAGCGCCAGCGCGCCCAGCGTCACCTTGAGCAGCGCAACGGCGTTGGTCAATCCGGCCGGATATTCCATCTTTTCAAAGGCCATGAACATGCTGCTCAACGCGTCGGCGTGATTGGCGAAAAGCATCGCCAGCGCCAGCAGAATTAACGCCTGCACCTCCTGAACGTTGATCGACTGTAGCTCCGGCCAGACGGCGCCGACGGTCCAGTAGCCGGCCACGACCAGCCCCATCAGCGGCAGGCTTGCGACCCAGAGCAGCGTGCGCAGCGCCAACACGTTAGTCAAATAGCGACTGGACTGATTTTTGTCGGCGGCGACGTCGCGCGTGAGCAGCGTGCCCAGTCCATAGCGGCTGATGATCTCGAAAAAGCCGTAGATCGCCACCACGAAATACCATTCGCCCGTGCCCGCCGGCCCAAGCAGGCGCACGTACAGCATGGCGAAGGCGAAATCCACCGCCTTGTTGAAGAGGCTCAACCCCATCGGCACCAGCGAATTCTTGGCTACGCGCTTGACGTCGTGCTCCTCGATCTCCGGTCGATAGTAGCGCCCCCACGCCCAGAAGATCAGCAGCATCAACAGCGTCATCGCCGAGAGAAAGCTGACGTACAGACCGAGTTTGAAACTCATCGGGCTGTAGACGAAGCGCACCGTCCACTGGCCGTCCCTGGGCAGATAGACGGCGCGAAACGCGCTGTTGGCGCGCAGCAGCTCCAGCTCGACTTCGTCGCTCTCGTCGCCGCCGAAGGGGCGCAGATACGCCTTCCAGCCGGGGAAGTAAGCGTCGGTGAAGAGCAGCCAACCGCGGTCGCTGATGTTGACGTCGATGAACACTTCGTTGGCTGTATAACGACTGATGTGTGCCTCGCGGAGTTGTGGGCCGGCCGGAATAAGCGCATTCGGGTCGGAGGGCGGCTGTTCGATGAAAAGCACCTGACGCAGATCGACCTCCGTCAGCGGCTGCTCCGTTGGTGGAGCGACGCGCGCCTCCGGCACGATCGAAACCCGCGGGATGACTTCCAGATTCTCGTAGACGCGCACGGCGTCATCTTTGTAGATTTCTTGCCAGCCCGGGTTGGGGACGGCGTGCTCGGTGATCAGATATTTGACGTTGAGCAGGTCGAGCAGCGGATTGTCGAGCGCAGCATAGACGTCGCCGCCCACCTGTGCGTAGATGGGCGCAATGCGGTTGTAGAGCAGCTCATTCTCCTGCGGCTGGATGCGGTCCATGAATTCGACGTATTGCCGCGGGATGATCGAATCATAGCCGCGCACGTCGTGCCAGCCGTAGTACATACCGACGTTGGCGTTGAAGGTCTTCTCTCCCGGCGCGTTGAAGGTCGTGAAGCGCCAGTCCGGGGCAAGCGTCGCAGCGCGCACGGGGTCGAAGCCTTCGCGCGCGTGGATGAACTTCACCACGGGCGGCGTGCCTTCCTCTGTCCATGGGGAAAGCGCCGGATCGCTGGCCGGGTTGAACTGGCCATGCGCAAGATGTAGATCGAGCGCTGTAACGCCGATCAAAAGCAGCGGCAGCAGGTGGCGACGGAAATGGAAAATTGAGGAAGGAGTGGGGGGCAACGCAAGCGAAAGCGGCTCCCGCTCTCTGGCTCTCCTCGTCTCCCAACTGTTCCTGACCATCGCCCAGAGCATCAGCCCGGCGAGAAACCCTATGGCCCCAAAATGCACGAGGTTGGCAGCTTGATAGCTCCAGAACATGCGTCCGTCGGCGAAGGCCATGCGCGCCAGGTCGCTGCCGTCCACAATGCGCTGACCGAACGCAACGAACGGCGCAGGGACGAGCACGCTGACGAACACGAGCAGCAGTGCAATGAAACCCGCTGTCGCCAGCAGAAGACTTAAAACCTGCGCGATGAAGGGCAGAGAAAGTCTGAGCCCGGCGCTCTCTTCTTTGCTCTTTTCTCTCCAGCACAGCAGGCTATTCAATCCGATGGCGCTCAGCGTCGCCATGCTCAAGGTGAAAGGGAAGACCCAACGAAACGGGCTGTGAAGCTGGTTCCAGCCCGGCAGGCCATAGAACAAAAGCGCGTAAAGCGGCGTGCCAAAGGCGAAGAGCAGCGAAATCGCCGCCAGACCGGTGAAAAACAAGGTGTGAAGCCAGGGGGACATCTGCCCCGGAGAGGGCGCAACCGGCTGCGAATCTATAGCTTCCTCAATTTTTGCCTCTCGACGCTGCGCCCATTTCTTCAGGACAACCCACGTCGCCTCCGCAACTGCAATAGCCGCCAGCAGCCAGGTTGCCAGGCCAAGGTAGTTGCCGCCTTCGACGTAGTTCTTGATCCCCCAGAAGATGGTGTGCGTAGACTCCCCCAGGGCGTTGACGGTCGCCGGCGTCCAGGTGCGCGTCCAGATATCGAACCATGCATGATGACTGGGGTTGCCGAAAACGTTGGGCAAAACGAAGGTCAAAACATGCCGGGCGGGCCAAGCCCAGCCCAACACCTGCGCCAGCGAAGCGGAGCCTTCTCGAAAGTTAAGCGGCAGCAGCTCGAGCATCGGAATCAACTGCACAGCGCCCAGCCCGACGCCCAACACCGCCATCGCCAGCAGCCAGCCACCCAGCTTCAAGGTGCGCAGCAGCAGCGTCCCGGGTTTCATCCCGGTGGAGCTGTCGGCTGCGCTGCGCATCCGAAGATAGAGGGCGAGCAGCCGCGCCAGCGTAAATGCGCCGGCGGTGAGCATCGTGTAGTAGATCAACTCCGGGTGACCGGCCAGCGCCACCAGTCCGATGACGCCGGCGCCGACCAGCACGTAGGGAATCGGTCGAAAGCTGCGCGCACCTTTTTCCTCCTGCTTGCGGACGATGAACTCGATCACCGCCAGCAACAACGGCAACCAGGGAACGGCGGCCACAAACATGGTGAACACCACGCTGACGATCAGAAAGCCGCTGAACATGTAGGTGACGGCGCCGTACAGCGCCGCCAGGGGACGCAGACGCAACACGCGGGCAAAGAGATACATGTTGACGCCGGCGATGGCGATCTGCAACGCCGTAAACCATCCATACGCCAGGTCGAGCGGCAGCGCATAGAACAGAACGTTCAGCGGGTAAAAGGTGCTGGCCTGACCGGCGGCCAAAAACGGAATGCCTGTGAGAATCTTCGGATTCCACAGCGGGAACTCGCCGACGGCGAACGCCTCTCGGATATGCGCTTTCCAGACAACGTTCTCCAAAACTAGGTCGGAGAGCAGGTCGTTATGGGGGATCAGGCCGGGCTGCAAGGAACGCCAAGGCTCAAAGGTGTATAAATTGTCGTAGGGCAGCAACGTCGCTTGCGTCAGGCCGGGCGCTAACACCGGCGCAAACCAGATCAGCGCCAGCAGCAGGATCGTCGATAACGCCAGAAGATCGGAGCGAAAACCACGAAGTCGCAAGCGCATGAGCAATCAATCCAGCCGGAAGGCGGCGGTCACCCGCGACCATCTGCGTTCATCTGCGATTCTCGCCACAGCAGCGGCGTGCGACCGCGCTGCTGCAAATGACGATATCGCCAGCGAATTTGCCAGGTGCGCCACGCCGACTCCAGCTTGACCGGTATATCCAGTTTGCTCTGGCCGATGCGCCGATCCTCAAAATGGATTGGGATCTCGATCAGATGAAAGCCCAATTTCTCGCACAAATAGGCCATTTCGACTTGAAAGCTGTAGCCGTTGCTGCGGATGGCTTCCAGGTCGATCGCTTCCAGCGCAGCGCGACGCCACATCTTGAAGCCGGCGGTCATGTCGCGAATGCGCAATCCCAGGATGGCGCGGCTGTAAAGATTGGCCCACCAGCTCAAGAGTCGGCGGCTCCACTCCCACCGTTCGTCGAGTGTGCCGCCCGGCACGTACCGGCTGCCGATCACTACGTCGGCGCCGGTCGCCAACATCACGCCCAACATCTGGGGAATGTAGCGCGGCGAATGGCTGAAGTCGGCGTCCATCTGCACGATAAAGTCGGCGCCTTCTTCGAGCGCCCGCCGCATACCCGCCACATAGGCGGTGCCCAGCCCGCCCTTGCCGCCGCGATGGATCACACTCATACGCCGCTGCATCGCCGACGGCGCAGGGGATTTCTGCGGCGCTTTCTGATTGTAGCGGGCGGCCAGTTCATCGGCGATGCGCCCCGTGCCATCCGGCGAATTATCGTCAACCACCAACAGATGAAGCGAAGGCAAAGGCAGGGCAAAGAGCGCCTCCGCCATGGCGGGGAGGTTGTCGGCCTCGTTGTAGGTGGGGATCACGATCGTGATCTGTGCGTTGTCTGCCTGCGCCTTCCAACTGTCGCTAATTGCTTGCCCCATAGTCAATAGCCTCTCCGGTTTGAGGCGGCCAACCGGCGCGCCGACACGACATTGTAGCACGAGGCGAACGAAGCACGTAATCTGAACGGCGCCACAAATCTCCGAGCATCTACGCCTGCCGTAAAAATCGGGCTCTGAACGAAAATCAATCCGACGCAAAACTACAAGGGTGCAAGAAATAATCGCTCGTTTGGCGCTGCGCTTTCATAGCGTGGTGTGACGTTCGTCCTTTGTAGGGTCGTCTAGAGGCGGCGCTTATTCGGCTTTGAACTTTGTAGCATAGCTTGTATATCTTGCAGAATCTGTATAGTATAAATACAAGAAGAACCTAATCAAGAAAATCGGTTATGCCGGTCCTGGAGCGTCATCTTTTGACAACAGATGAAGCTGGACGGAGAAAAGCGCAATCATGAGTGATATGATGCAGGAAGCCCAAATCGTGGAAGCGCCGACAGCGCCCGCCGAAAAAGAGAGTGAAAGGGAGCAGCCGAGCCAAGAGCCGCGGTGGCGCGTGCTCATCCACAACGATGACGTAACGCCTTTCGACTATGTCATCCGCATCCTGTTGCATTTCTTTCTGGTCTCGGAGGAGATTGCCGAGCACATCGCACAGGTGGCGCACAACGAGGGGCAAGCTGTGGTCGTCGTTCGGCCGCGCAGCGAAGCCGAACGATTGGTGAAGGTTGCACGCGCTCGGGCGCGGCTCGACGGCTATCCCTTGACATTCAGCATGGAGCCGGAAGGGCAATGACGCTTGCCCACCCTGATGCAGCGCAGGAGCCTGCATGGGTGCATGGTCATCCCCATGAACCCAATCCAACGCCTCCGCCTGGAGACGGCGCTTTTTTGCTGCTTTCGCCAGAAGGAGTGCAGGAAAGAATCGCATTGGAGAAGTTACGGACGCTGCCTTACACCGAGGTGGCGGAATGCTACATCGTGAGCACCGGACATGGCAAATCCGGGCCGTTTGTCTTCGGCGGAGTGGCGTTGCGCGATCTCTTGGGCGCTTGTCTGCCGAAAGCCGAGCATTGGCGTCACATCGACGTCATCAGCGCCGATGGTTTTGGCGCTCGCTTACAACCCGCAGAGGTGCTTGCCGCTTCTCCCGATCGTCCTATTTTGCTTGCCTATGCCAGGGACGGCACCTTGATGACCCGACAATCCGGCCTTGTTCGCCTCATCGTTCCGTCCGAAACAAACGATGCGCTGAAGCAGGTGAAGTGGATCGAGCGCATTGTCGTGGCCCCTCTATGAATGAGTAACCGAAACTTATATTGTGTCGCCGGACATGTAGAGTTCCCCCCGCTCGAAGCCGCGCGCTGCGTAATAAGCCTGCGTGCCGGTGGCGGCGATCACACTGATGCGGCGGAAACCCGCCTTCCGGCTGATGCGACGGGCAATCTCGATCAGCTGCGTGCCCAAACCTGCGTGCTGCGGCCGGCCATTGCTCTCTGCGCCGATGCCCAGCGCCGGCCCGTAAACGTGCACTTCCCGAATCATGGCATGGCCGGCGATTTCGGGAAGAAAGGCGCGGCTGCCCACCCGTTCGTGGTTGGGCAGGCTTAACCGCAGAAAACCGGCGATCAACCCCGGTTCGGGATAGTGGTGATTGGTCACAAAGTGCAGGAAGTGCTCCTGCGTTAGATCGGTGGCGTAGCTGTAGATGCGCAGCTCGAGTTGATCGAGGCGCACCTCGCGACGGCGAATCTCATGACAGCGGATGCAGCCGCAGCGCTGGCCGCGTCGCGCCAGTTCTTCTTGCACGACCTGGCGCAGGTTGCTCAACTTGACACCTGCCCGGATGTGATGCGCCGGGATGTCGCGAAAGAGACGGTTGACGCGCGTGTACGGCGGAATGGTCGGCTTGACGTCGGCCAGCAAGGCGACCAACTCTTCCTCGCTGTAGGGGCGATACTCTCCGGCAAGATAGCGTTCATACAGTTCTGTGCCCGCAATGAGCGAACATGGATAGATCTTCAGTTCATCGGGACGAATGGCAGGGTCACTGAACAAGCGCGCAAAGTCGGCGCGATCCTTTTCCGGCGTGGCTCCGTAGAGGTTCGGCATCCAGTGCAGGTGCAGCTTAAAGCCGGCGGTGCGCAGCAGCCCCAGGGCGCGACGCACCGCCTCTACGTCGTGCCCTCGCTTGTTGAGCGCCAAAATTTCATCGTCCAGACTCTGCACACCGATCTGCACTTTGGTTACGCCTAGCTTGCGCAGATGGACGATCTCCTCCGGCGTGATCCAATCCGGTCGCGTCTCGATCACCAATCCGACGTTGCGGTGACGGGCGGTGACGTTGCGCTCCTGCGCCTCGGCAAGAGATGTGGAAGTTGCCAGCGAAGGATCGCCCGCGGCGTTCATGGCGTCGAAGCAGCGCTGCACGAACCATTCCCGGTAATCCCGGCTATAAGCGCTCCAGGTGCCGCCAAGGATCAGCAGCTCCACCTTACCGGCGTCATGGCCGATGCTTTCAAAGGATTGAATACGTCCCAGCGTCTGCTTGAAAGGATCGAAGCCGTCGCGTTCGGCGCGCTGACAGCCCGGTTCATCGTAGATGTAGCTTTTGGGCATGCGCCAGTCATCCGGGCAGAAGATGCATTTGCCGGGGCAGCCTGCAGGCGCCGTCAAGACGGTCACGGGTGCCACGCCGCTTTGCGTGCGCATCGGTTTCATGCAAATGCGTTTCTCGAGCAGTGGGTCGGCTTCGATGTCGCCTTCCGCCACCAGATGGCGATAGCCGGCGACAAGATTGGCTTTGGAGAAAAGCTCGCGGTTTTGTTTGGGATGGCGCAGCAGGATGCGCTGCAAGCTGTTGCGTTCATCCCATGCGCTTTCCGGCACGGCCCGCACTTCTTGAAAGATGGCGTAGAGGGTGGCCGCCTCGCGCGCGGGGTCGAAGTTGCGGCGTCGGGCCTGCCAGGCCTCCGCTTTTTCCAGCACGTCGGCAGGAATTTCCTCCGGGGAAAGCACGCGTTTCATACCAGCCCCTGTTGCCATGCGATCTCCGGCTCACTTTGCCGTTCGACACTTTCCGACGGGAAAATCCATTTCGGCCGCAGCCCAAAACCGGGCAGAACACGCGAACGCAGCGCGCCCTCCTCCGGCGGAGACATGGTCATCTCTCCGTTGACGTAGAGCGTCACGGTGCGCTCGATGGGGTCAATCGGTCGATGTTCTTCGGCTCCAAAGCGGCCGAGATCGGATTGTCGGCTGCTCGGCGAAACGATCTCGACGGCCAGGTCCGCTGCGCCATCGACGTAGGCTTCACCGACACGATGCCACCGTTCGACGCCGAAAAAGGATATATCGGGTTGATAGACATTCGTCTCACTCAACCGATAAGCGACGTTCGGCTCGAACGCAAGGCCAAGGCGACGCGCAGCCACGACCGAGCACATCAACGTTCCGAGCAACATCATCAAATCTTCATGCTCCACGCCGATCGGCGAAGCCATGACAAAAACTCTCTCAATCAGGTCGAATTTCTGCTCGCTCTGCGGCGCAGCGAAAGAGTCCTCGGCAAACGTGCGCACCGCAGCAAAGATAATCGAGGCCCTAGAGTTCATCATGCTCGCCTTCTGGCCCTCCATACTTTGCGCAACGAGTTTGCGCACAATCAGTATATCACAAGCTCTTCAGATCTCACCTTTTTCTACGCGTACTATGCTCCTCGGAGACGCCAGGTGTAGAACGGATGCTCGGTTTCTCTTGATGCAGATGCATCTATCTTGAAATTCCTCCCCAGGAACGGTGAAAAGGGCGCAAATAGGCCGGAAGCGATGCCGCCGACCTCTTTGCGCCCGCGGGCG
>JANWYX010000427.1 GCA_025055055.1 Caldilinea sp.
CTGAATGAGTGCAAATTGGAGCCGAAATGCGTTCGTTTACCTGCTGATCATCGTTGCAGCGGCGACGCTTTTCATCAACGTCTATCGACCTGCAGAGGCGCCGCAGCAGATTAGCCTGACGCAGCTGGCCAACAAAATTAAAGCGGGTGAGGTCGACACCATTGTCGTGCGCGATGACGAGCTGCGCATCACGTTGGCGGGCAGCAGTGCGCCCGTCATTTCGCGGCGCGAGCGCAGTGTGCCGCTCACCCAGACGTTGACCGGCCTCGGTGTCAAGCCGGCGCAGCTGGCGATGGTTAACATCAAGTACGAAGCGCCCGGCAACGCCGGCAGCTGGATTTCGCTGATGATCAACCTGTTGCCCCTGCTCTTCATCGGCGGTCTGTTTTTTATTCTTTTCCGCCAGACGCAGGGCAGCAACAATCAAGCGCTGTCGTTCGGCAAAAGCCGCGCACGCGTTTTCACGGGCGACAAGCCTACCGTGAAATTTGACGACGTGGCGGGTGCGGACGAAGCGAAGGAAGAGCTGAAAGAGGTGGTGGAGTTTCTCAAAGAGCCGCAAAAGTTTGCGGCGCTCGGCGCACGTATTCCCAAAGGCGTGCTGCTGGTCGGTCCGCCCGGCACCGGCAAGACACTGATGGCGAAGGCGGTCTCCGGGGAAGCGGGCGTGCCGTTTTTCAGCATCTCCGGCTCGGAATTCGTGGAGATGTTTGTCGGCGTCGGCGCCAGTCGCGTGCGTGACCTCTTTGAGCAGGCCAAGCGCAACAGCCCCTGCATTATTTTCATTGACGAAATCGACGCGGTGGGGCGCTATCGCGGCACCGGTCTGGGCGGCTCGCACGATGAGCGCGAGCAGACGCTGAATCAGATTTTGGTGGAGATGGACGGGTTCGGCACCGACACGAATGTGATTCTCATCGCAGCCACCAATCGTCCGGACATCCTTGACCCGGCGTTGTTGCGGCCGGGCCGCTTCGACCGTCGCGTGACGATGGACCGTCCGGACGTGAACGGCCGGCGCGCCATTCTGGATGTGCATGTCCGGGGCAAACCGATCGCCCCTAATGTCGATCTCGACCTGATTGCGCGTCAGACGCCGGGCTTTGTTGGCGCCGACCTTGAAAACGTGGTCAACGAGGCGGCGATTCTGGCCGCACGTCGCAACAAGCGCGCCATCGGCATGGCGGAATTGCAGGAGGCGGTCGAACGCGTGGGCATGGGCGGCCCGGAGCGGCGCAGCCGTCTTATGACGCCGCAGGAAAAAAAGGTGGTTGCCTATCACGAGGCCGGCCATGCGCTCGTTTCACACTTTTGCAAATACTCGGATCCGTTGCATAAAGTGACGATCGTTCCCCGTGGGGGCGCCGGCGGCTATGTCTGGCGGGTGGCCGAAAAGGATCGCATGTTGGCGAAGCGTTCGTACTTCCTCGACAACATTGCCGTGGCGCTGGGCGGCCGTGTCGCCGAGGAGCTGGTCTTCGGCGACGTCTCCAACGGCGCGGCGATGGACATCCAGCAGCTCACGCAGATGGCGCGCGCCATGATTACCAAATACGGTATGAGCGAAAAGATGGGTCCGCTCCAGTTTGGACAGCAGGAGGAGCTGGTCTTCCTCGGCCGCGATCTGGCGGAGCAGCGCGATTATAGTGAAGAGGTGGCCGAAGCGATCGACGCCGAGGTGCAGGAGCTGGTTCGAGCCGCACATGCGCGGGTGCGTAAACTGCTTTCGGAAAATCTCGAACTTTTGCACAGAGTTGCCAACGCGCTGCTGGAGCGCGAGACGCTCAGCGCAGAGGAGTTCAGAGAAGTGATCGCAGCGGCGTAGCGTCTGCTCTGTTCTAAAAAACGTCTGGTTTTGTTCTAAATAGAATCAACGCAAAGACGCACGGTCCCAGAGGCGAAAAAATCAACTCCTGCGCGGCGTGCCACCGATTCAACATGATCCTCTTGCTCTGACCGAAGTCGGTGGCTGCTTGCACTTTCAATAACTTGCAAAGTCGCCTCGATCGACGCTCTTGGGCGGCGCCTCCGCTCCTAGGAGAACTGTTTCTGCAAGGGAAATCGCAGTGCTGTCTGTCACCGATCATCCGCGTGTCACCAAGATCACGCCGGTGACAATGATAAAGACGCCCGCCCAGCGCATGGCGCTGACCTGCTCGCCGAGGATGAGGGCGCTCACCAGGGTGATCAACACGTACCCCATGCTGAGCGCAGGGTAAGCGTAGCTCAGCTCGACCCGGCTCAACAGCACCAGCCAGAACACCGTGCTGAACCCATACGAGGCGACGCCCGCCAGCACATAAGGATTCATCAGCGCGCGCAGCAAACTTTCCGCCAGCAGACTCAGATCGCCGCTGATGGCGCCGACGCTGCTCATGCCCCGCTTCATCATCAATTGTCCGAAGACGTTGAGCGAGACCGTCGCCAGAAGCAAAATTAGTTGTTTCATTTATTGACTCCACATTCGACCTATCCCGTAACGCGCCTCCTCGGTGAGCGACCTACTCGACGAGCTGCGCTCCAGGCATTCTACTCACGATCTGACCCTTCGGGAAAGTTCAGGCAGGATCGGATGCGGGTTTATTTGAAGGCAATCAGGCCAAAAGCCTGTGGGCGGGGCTGCACACTGCGAAAGCCCGCCTCTATAAGGCGACGCACCACCCCGCGTGTGACCGTGGCGCCGGACTTGCTCTCCGGGTTGCCGATGTAGTGAAAAAGACGACCGCCTCGGCGCAGCACGCGATGCAGCTGTCGGTAAAAGGCGAGCGAATAGAGTTCGCCCGCCAGCGTGAACATCGGCGGGTCGTGCAGGATGAAGTTGAAGCTTTCCTCTGCGAACGTTTCGAGCAGCTCTGCGCTGTCCCCAATCAAGGCGGTGATGTTCGGCGTCTCGAAGAGCATGCACGACCAGGGGTTTTGTCGGATAATCTCATGCACTGCGGGGTCTAGCTCGACGGTGATGACATGCTCTGCATAACGCGCAGCTGCAAGCGCAGTATAGCCCAGGCCGGTACAGGTGTCGAGCACCCGCCCGTGGATGCGCCCTAACGCCCGCAGCTTGTTCAAGGTGTCCTGGTGAGGGTCGACGCCTTTGATGCGATGCATAGGGATGCCGGAGATCAACAGCGTGGGCGCGCCTACGGTGGGATAGAGCGTATAGACGCGCTGTGTCATCTCGGAAAAACGTTGAACCTTCTCAATGCCCTCTGCGCTGCAGCGATAGCAGCCTGCGTCGTCTTCGGCGATCCTCTCAATCTGCGCCCACTCAAGAAAAAGCCCACCGTGAAAGCGAACGCCTTGCGCGCAAAGTTCAACTTCGCTGTACGTCCGGTTCAGATCGGTAGACACCGCAACACATGAACTCCCGTCCGTGCGCGCAGCAAGCAACGCACGGGCGGCGGATTGCGAAAGCGTGATGAAGACGGTGCAGGCGCTCATTTCCTAATTATCCCTTAATCTTCACTTCATTTTTGCCTAAAGCAGTCGATTCAAATATATTGTAATGGATTTCACAAGAAGTGCTTGCCTGCGATAGGCGAGCATTTTTTTGTGAAGTCAAGAATTTTTTATCATAATCAATCCAAAAACCATCATTTACTTGGAGCAACAAGGAGGTAAGAGACGCATATGCGCAAGCTTCAATGGTCACTTGCACTGTTGGTTCTGGCAGCGCTGCTGCTGGCGCCTCTGGCGACCTATGCGCAGGACGTAACGGCAGCGGAGCCAACCCCCACGCCGCAACCTCTGACCATCTTCACCTCGTTTCCCTCACAGGTTGTGGGCATGGATGAAACGGTGACGTTGGCGCTTAAGGTGCGCGCAGGCGAGCCACAGGTTGTGCAGTTGTCGGTTGAAGATGCGCCGACCGGCTGGAATCTCTCCTTCCGTGGCGGCGGCCGCACGGTGAGCTCCGTCTTTGTCGACGGCAAAAATGACGCTTCTGTGGACTTGCGGCTGGAGCCGGCGGGGGTGGAGCCAGGAACCACGCACAATTTTACGGTCGTCGCGACAGGCTCCACGGGCCAAGTCAGCCGCCTGCCGATTCAGTTGACCGTGCAGGAGAAAGCGCCGCCTGCGCTTTCGCTCACCACGGATCTGCCCGTGCTGCGCGGAAAGGCTACGACCGCTTTCCGCTTCAATGTGACGGTCAAGAATGAAGGCGCCGATGAAATGAACGTCAATCTGACGGCAGACGCTCCGCCTTTCTTCCTGGTGACGTTCACGTATAATGGGCAGGACGTCACATCGGTTCCGCTGAACGGCGGCGAGTCCAAACGCATTACGGTGGAAGCGAGGGCGCTGAATAACATTCCGGCGAGCCAATATCCGATTGTAGTCAGTGCCCAGGGAAACGACGTTTCAGCCTCATTGAATTTGACCGCAGAGGTGGTGGGGCAGCCTGAATTATCGCTGACGACCCCGGATGGGCGCCTGTCTGGTGAGGCGAACGCAGGTCGCGCAACCACCTTCAAGCTGGTGGTGAGCAACACCGGCTCTGCGCCGGCGCGCAACGTTACGCTCTCTGCTTCCGCGCCGAGCGGCTGGAACGTCACGCTGGAGCCCAAAGAGATCGCTGCGATTGAACCGGGCCAGACCATCGAGGTGACCGCCCAAGTGCAGCCGGCGGAGAAGGCGATTAACGGCGACTACGTCGTCACCTTTACGGTGCGCGGAGACGAAGTTTCTTCGAAGAGCATCGACTTCCGTGTGACGGTCACAACATCCACTTTGTGGGGCGTGGCCGGCGTGGCGTTGATTGCGGTGGCGGTGGGCGTCGTGGCGCTGGCGGTCGGACGCTTTGGCCGACGCTGATCGAAAGGAGAGTTGCCTATGAGCGTCGTCACCGCAAACTTGCGGACGTCGCCTTCGAAAACGCAGGGCGAAGCCGTCATTGAAACATCCCAGCTCACCAAGCGCTATGGCAACTTTACTGCGGTGGACAATTTGAATTTGACCGTGCATCGCGGCGAAGTGTTTGGGCTGCTGGGGCCGAACGGCGCAGGCAAGACGACCACCATCCTGATGCTCCTTGGCTTGACCGAGCCGACGTCGGGATCGGTGCGCGTGCTCGGCTTCGACCCTTCGCGCGAGCCGTTGGACGTGAAGGCGCGCGTCGGCTATCTGCCGGACGCCATCGGCTTTTACGACGAGCTGACTGCCCGCGAGAACCTTGCTTACATTGCTCGGCTCAACGGTCTGCCCCACGCCGAGGCTGCCAAACGCATTCCGGCTGCCATCGAGCGCATGGGGCTGGGAGAGGTGATCGACCATCCGGTCGCCACCTTCTCCCGCGGCATGCGCCAGCGCCTAGGCGTAGCCGAGCTGCTGCTGAAGCAGCCGGAGATCATCATAATGGACGAACCGACGCTGGGGCTTGACCCGGAGGCGGCGCATGCTTTCTTGGACATGATCCTTCAGCTCAAGCAGGATGGTATCACGATTTTGCTCTCTTCACACCTGCTGCATCAGGTGCAGCAGGTGTGTGACCGCGTCGGTCTGTTCTCGAACGGCCGCATGATGATCAGCGGCACGGTCGCCGAGTTGGCGCAGCGCGTGTTGCGCGGGGGCTATCGCATCACAGTGCAGGCAAGCGGCGACGTCGATGCCATCAAGCGTGCGCTGCTTGCGCTACCCGGCGTCCAGAAGGTCGAGCAGACGCGTCCGGAAACCTTTGTCATCCACGGCGCGCGTGACCTGCGCGCCGACGCCGCCAGCGCCGTCGTCAACGCCGGCGGCAAACTTTACGGCCTCGACGTGGAGGCGCCCAGTCTCGACGAGATTTATTCCGTCTACTTCAAGGAGGCGACTAATGGCGCAGGCAGTTAAGGTGCAATCGCCCACCGCACAGCCGGTAAGCCAGGCGCGCAAACGCAAAGGATCGCCGTGGACGGGGCTGTGGGCGGTGGTGGCCAAGGAGATGGCTGACCATCTTTCCAGTGTGCGCATGCAGATTCTGGAAGTGTTGATCCTACTGACGGCGGTGGGCACCGTGTACGCAGTGATGCAGGGCGTGCGTCAGACCGTCGGCCAGGATCCCTTCATCTTTCTGCGGCTATTCACCACCGCGCGTGAGCCGCTTCCGGCCTTTATAGGCTTCCTGAGCTTTCTGGTGCCTTTGATTGCAATCTCGATGTCCTTCGACGCAGTCAACGGAGAGTTCAACCGGCGCACTATGTCGCGTGTGCTGGCGCAGCCGATCTATCGCGATGCGCTGCTGATGGGCAAGTTTCTGGCCGGTTTCTTCACGTTGGCCTTAGTGTTGACAGCCATTTGGCTGCTGGTGATGGGTATGGGGATTCTGGGGCTTGGGCTGCCGCCGAGCGGCGAGGAGGTGGCGCGTAGCCTCATCTTCTTGGTGGCCACCATCTTTTATGGCGGCATCTGGCTGGCGTTGGGATTGGTCTTTTCGGTAATTTTCCGTCAGCCGGCGACGGCCGCTCTAGGTGCGCTGGCCGTGTGGCTCTTCTTCACGATCTTCTGGGGAATGCTGACCAGCTTACTAGCGCGGCTAATCAGTCCGGTCACCTATGGCACGGCGCAGGAGCTGCTGCGGCAAATTCAGATAGAGCAGGCGCTGTCGCGCATTTCGCCGAACACGCTGTACGTCGAAGCGACGTTGGGTATCCTGAACCCGGCGATTCGCTCCTTCGGCATTCTGTTGCCCACACAGTTGGAGGGCGCCATCGTCGGCGCGCCGCTGCCGTTGGCGCAGAGTCTAATGCTGATCTGGCCGCAGCTCACGGGGCTGATCGCCGCCACGATCCTCCTCTTTGCGCTGGCCTACGTGCTCTTCCAACGGCAGGAAATCCGTGCGTAAGCGTAGAAAGGTTTGAAGACGCTCATGCCCTACGGCTATCACGGCAAAATCCTTGTCGTCGATCTGGGCAGTGGCCAGCTTCGCGTGGATGCACACGACGAGGCGTGGTATCGCACTTACATGGGTGGGTCAAACTTTGGCCTGTATTACATTCTGAATCACATGCCGGTCGGGGCCGATCCACTCGGCCCCGACAACGTGTTGACGCTGATGCTGAGCGTGCTCACCGGAGCGCTTTCTCCGGTCTAAAGCGGACCACTGCTCGGGCCATCGACGGTGGCGCAGTTGGTCAACACCGTCACCGGCCGGGACGCAACGCTGCCCAAGCCGATAACGGTCGCGCGCGGTGGGTCAACCTGATGAAGGTCTTCACCCTGCGCGACGACTTCTCGCACGCCCAGGATCCCCTACCGCCCGCGGTTGCATCGACCGCTCAAGGGCGGCAGCAGCGATAGCCTGCACGTGACCGTGAAGCGGAGATCGAGCGCGCCGGGGATCGATCGGTTGGGCGGTGAAGCTGGGAAATTAAGTCAAGCCAGAACATCAGTTCGTTTAACCCTTGATTCCTGTCACCGTGATTCCGCCGATAAATAGGCGTTGCGCAAAGAAGAAAAGAATTAGCACCGGCAGCGTCAGGATGGTGGAAGCCGCCATGAGAAGATTCCAGCGCGGCTGCTGCATGTAGCCTTGGAAGCTTGCAAGGAAGAGAGCCAGCGTCCAGTTTTGCTGCGAAGATAAGAAGATCAGCGGTTCGAGAAGATCGTTCCAGTGATAGGTAAAGGCAAAGATCGCTACGGTGGCCAGAGCAGGCTTGGCAAGCGGCAAGATAATGCGCCAGTAAATTTGGAGACTTGACGCTCCGTCCACTCGCGCTGCGTCATCTAGTTCCTTCGGGATGGAAAGAAAGAATTGGCGCAGTAAAAAAATGTGAAAAGGGGCGCCAAACCAGTAGGGTACGATTAGAGGCGCGAAGGTGTCCAGCCAGCCAATCCTTTGAAACAGAATAAATTGAGGAACAATAGTGACAATGCGCGGCAGCATCATGGTGCTAAGCACCAGCAAAAACAGTGTACTGCGGCCTGGGAAATCCAGACGAGCAAAACCGAAAGCCACCAACGAACTGGATAGCGTTACGCCCAGGACGCCGAGCACGGCGATCAAAGTGGTGTTAAAGACGTAAAGATGAACTGGATGTCCCAGCAGCGTCAAAGAATCGATGAAGTTGTGCCAGACCCAGGGGCGCGGAAACCATTCTGGCGGGATGCTGAAGACCAGCGCATCGGGCTTGAGCGCGGTGGAAAGCATCCAGAGAAACGGCAAGCTCATGATCAGGCCTAACGCGCTCAGCAGAAAGTAAGTAACCACCCGCCGCAGAAACTCTCGGCGGCGCTTACTACCCGAAAAAAGTTCCACTCTTTGCTCTTTTCGAGCACGCTGCACCACCCCATCACCAAGCACGCTCTTCAGATAACTGTTGCTTTGATTTCTCATCGCTGCGTTTCCTCGAATTCAACGATGACGGCAGTTGGAATAGCGACTTATACGTGCCAGACGCCCAACTCTGGCGCCCAGAACATCCTGTTCTTTACGACATTGACGTTGAGCTTTGGATAGAGGGGACGCTGCTGGTTTTAGCAACTGAACGCATTGGTTTCCGGCATTTAAAGGCGGAAGGTGAGCAACTTTTATTGAATCATCGGCCGATTTGTCTGCGAGGAGTGTTGCACTGGGGTTGGGATCCGGACTCGATCGCTCCTGCTTTTTCTGATGAACAGATCCGCCGTGAATTTCACGTAGTTCGAGAACTAGGTTTCAACCTGATCAAATTATGCCTATTTGTACCTAATCAACGTTATTACGAAATCGCCGACGAGGAAGGCGTACTTCTCTGGCAAGAATGGCCGATGTGGCAGCCAGAAATCACGGAAGAACTGCGCATGATCTTGGTCGAGGAATACGCTGCTTACATGAGGCTAGCCGCTCATCATCCTTCTGTTGTGGTTTACAGCGTGGGTTGTGAGCTTGACCAAAGCGTTGATGCCGAGCTGCTGAGCCAACTCACCTTGCTTATACGCAGGGCGGCCCCGGGCGCTCTTGTCTGTGACAATAGTGGAACGGCCGAAGCTTACGGCGGTGCCGAACTCGACCTGGCCGACTTTTACGATTATCACACCTACACCGATCTTCATTTTTTTGAGCCAATGCTAGATCACTGGCGTCGCGACTGGCGAACGCCTCGGCCCTGGGTTTTCGGTGAATTCAATGATTCGGACAATTATCGAGATTTGAACGCAATCATCGCCGCCAATGATGGAAAGCGACCGTGGTGGATGACCGAGGAAAACCCTCTTCACGCCTTGCGCCCTCAAGTGGCTGCACTGCTCGATCAATTGCAACGAATTGAAGACGCCGATCTGGGATTTACGCCGCAAGAATTGACAACGCTCGCGCGCGCGCAATCCTTGACGGTGATCAAGTATATCCTTGAAGCTGTTCGCCGTCGCTCCGGCGTTGGCGGATACGTAGTGACCGGTGTGCGCGACACGCCCATCAACACTTCTGGTGTGTTGGATGACTTCGGCAACACCAAATGGGCTGCAGCCGAGCTGCGCCGGTTCAACGATGACGCAATCCTGTGTTTGGAAGTCGATCGACGGCGGGTATGGAAGAGCGGGGGGGATCGACCCGATCGACTGGATATGTTCAATTGGCGCTCTGGCGACATCGCTCGTTTTCACTTTATTCTGAACAATGCCGGTGAAGCGTTGAGTGCAAATGCATATTTTGAATGGGGAATCGACGATCTGAACGGAAGCCTGCATATGAGCGGCTCTTATCCGCTCCCTCCAGAACCGTGGTTGGGGCATCCTCATAAAGTAGCCACTGTTCAACAAGAATTGCCCCTTGTCACGTCGCCAACAGAATTGCGCCTAAACGCCAGGATTTGCGACGGCGTTCGCAAAATTGAAAACCAGTGGCCGCTCTGGATCTATCCCGATCCTCACTACGGGGCTGAAACCTTTGCCATTTATGATCCAAACGGTTGCTTGCGCAATTGGGGAGAACCGTTTTCGCAGACCTACGTGATTGATCTGGAAAATTGTGTGATGCTGCCACACGTGATTGTGACCACAACGCTCACTTCGCGTTTAATGGATCATTTGCGTGCCGGCGGTAGAGTGTTCTTGATGCAACAAGGATATAGCCCTTTGCCTACGCGTCAGGTTCCTTTTTGGCGCGAATCGATTAAACTCTTGTACCCTCATCCAATTTGGTTGCGTTTTCCTCATCGAGGATTCACCGATCTGCAGTTTTGGGGCTTAGCGACAGATTTTGCCTTCGATACGTCGCGTATCAAGGAATTTTTGCAAGACACCCAGCCTGTACAATCTTTGCTGCGCCGTCTTGATGCCAGAGAATTCTATGTGGCAGATTACATGATAGAAATTCAAATCGGGAGAGGGAGATTGCTTGCCAGCACCTTGCGATTCCAAGGAGGTCTAGGAGCACAACCCTACGGCATGCGTCGCAACGTTGTTGGCCATTATCTCTTGTGTGAGACCATTCGATACTTGGCAGAAGGGTAAGCTAGTGCAAGCCCTTTCATTTTCAACGATCGCCAATTTCGACAAAAGATTGTGTCGGACTTCCTTGAAGATTGCCGTCATTTGACGACTACGATCCAGTGAAATCCCTCAGCCAATTACGAGAGACACAACGCAGAGAAACGCAGCCTCACTCACCTCGACGACGGCGCCGTACACATCGCCGGTGACGCCGCCGATCCGTCGTTCTGCCAGGCGCAGCACGCCGCATGCGGCCAGGATGGCGACGACGCTCGCCGGCGCTGCCTGCCAATGCCAAGAACTTAGCACCGCCGTCAAAATTACGGCGGGCAGGGCGAACAGTGCAAGCGAGTGCACGTGCAACGCCACTCTCATGCGTGCGGCCATGCCGTCCGATCGCGCAAGCGGGCGCTGCATCGCCACCAATAGTAGCCACCGCGCCCACATCGGCGCCAACAGCAGAGCGGGCCAGATGATCGGCGAGGTGGTCAGCGCAGCTGTTTTTAGCATCAGCGTCAGCGCCAGCGTCACTACGCCGAAAGCGCCGATTCTAGAGTCGCGCATGATCTCCAGGCGGCGCTCGCGGGCAACCGGTGCCAACAGGCCGTCGCCGCAATCGGCCAAACCGTCGAGGTGAAGTCCGCCTGTCAACGCCGCCCATGTCCCCACCAGAAGCACGGCCGTCACCGCCGGCGGAAAGAGAGCCCCAAACAGAAACGCCAATGCGGTCAATGTTGCGCCGATCCCCAGCCCAACGAACGGAAACCAGAAAAGCGTCTGCCGATCCAATACAAAACGATGCGGCGGCGTCGGCGCCGTCGTGAGAAAGCCGATTGCACTCCAAAATTGTTGCATGAATTTGTCCCAAAATATCTTAAACAGGGCGCTTCCCTTATTTGCCGCCCTCTCCCCGAACGCCCCAAGCTTCCCGGAGGAGGGACGCCTCACGAAAGGTCGGCAGCCCTCCGCAAACCCTGAAGTTTTCGCTCCTTCTTCGGCGCGATGTATCATACAAACATCTCAATTCCAACCGCAGTCTGATAGATCGGCAAATTTGGAATGGACGCGCTCTCTCAAAATTCTGAATCCACTCTCTCCTCCTACTGGCTGGTCGGCGTCGATATCGGCGGCACCACGGTGTCCACCGTGTTGCTCGATGAAAGTCTGTGCGCTCACGGCGAGCTGACCGTCCCCACCGACTTGAGCAGTCCCGACGCTACAATGTGGTGCGTGGCGGCTGCCATCGAGCAGACGGTGGCGCTGGGCGATGCGTCTCGACGCCTGGCTGCCATCGGGCTGGGCATCCCCGGCCAGCAAGACTATGAACGAGGCATCGTGCGCATTGCTGTCAACCTGCACTGGTACGATTATCCGCTCATCCCCCGTCTCGTCGAGCGCTTCGGCGTTCCCTGCGCTTTTGAGAATGATGTACGCGCGGCAGCTCTCGGCGTCTATCGTTTCGACAATCCGAACGGCGACCAAAACATTGCATACGTCAGCATCGGCACCGGCCTCGCCGTGGGTGTGATTCTCGATGGCAAACTGGTGCGTGGACGCCACGGGCTGGCCGGCGAGTTCGGCCATATGATCGTCGATCCGAACGGCCCGCTCTGTAACTGCGGCACGCGCGGCTGTCTGGAGACGCTTGTTTCGGCCACGGCGGTTGCGCGACGGGCGAAGGAGGCGATCGCTCAGGGGGCGGGGGGAGCGTTGGCTGCGCTGGAGTCGATCACGGCGCGTGCTGTCTACGACGCAGCGGCTGCAGGCGATGGTGTGGCCCAACGCATCGTCGACGACGTCGGCGTGGAGCTGGCGCGGGCGTTGCGCAGCGTGGTGCTGGCTTACGACGTCGATGGCGTGGTGCTCGGCGGCGGTGTGACGCGCGCCGGTGAACGCTACCTGCGCCCCATCATGGCGGAGTGGCTGCGGCAGCAGGAAAGTTCGGCGTTGGCGCGCGCGGTGCTGCGCCCTGAAATTTTGCGCATCGCCGATCCAACGCGCAACTTGGGCGCTTGGGGCGCCGCTGCATTGGCTGCCGATCTGCTAAACTGCCGTCGACTCGCTTCGAGCGAGTGACTAAAATCGTCGCAGAGGCGCAGAGAGTGTAGAGGTCTGTATAACCGGAGCTCTGTGTTTCTCTTTTAAAAAGGTCTTTGGGCATTGAACGAATTCCGTTTTCAGAACAGAACAAGGTTGTGCCATGTTATGCATTCAACGGGCAACGCTGCTGACGCCCGACGAGCGGATCGACGAAGGCGTTTTGTTGATCGACCGGGGACGGATCGTTGCCATCGGCGACGCCGCACACCTAGGCGTCCCGGGCGATGCGGAGATCATCGACGCCGGAGGCTTGATTGTGGCGCCCGGCTTCATCGACTTGCAGCTCAACGGCGCGTTCGGCGAAGATTTCACCTGGGCGCCCGAGTCGATCTGGCGGGTGGCGGAAAAGCTGCCGCGCTGGGGGGTGACCAGCTTTTTGCCGACCATTATCACCTCGCCGTCGCAGAAGGTGGCGCAAGCGCAGGAGACGCTGAAATCGGGGCCACCCTCCGGCTGGCGCGGCAGCAACCCGCTCGGTCTTCATTGCGAAGGGCCGTTTCTCAACCCCCAGAAAAAAGGCGCGCATAATCCGACCTATCTGCGCGCCCCGGCGCTCGCAGAGGTCGCCGCCTGGACGCCGGAGCAGCATGTGCGGCTGGTCACGCTGGCGCCGGAGCTGGATGGCGCGCTTGAACTGGTGCGCGTGCTTGCACAGCGAGGCGTCGTCGTCAGCGCCGGCCATTCCATGGCGAACTACGAGCAGGCGCGCGCAGCCTTTGCGGCAGGTGTGCGCTACGGAACGCACCTCTTCAACGCTATGCCGCCGCTTGAACATCGGGAGCCCGGCCTGCCCGGCGCGCTGCTCCATGCGACGGAGGTGACGGTCGGCATTATCCCGGATGGCATTCACGTGCATCCGGCCATCGTGGCGCTGGCCTGGGCCGCTAAAGGGCCTTCCCGCCTCAGCGTGGTCACCGATGCGATGGCGGCGCTGGGTATGCCGCCGGGTCGCTATCAGATCGCCGATCACGAAGTATTCGTCACCGAAGACGCGCGCGGGGTCAACGTGGCGCGGCTGGCGTCGGGCACGCTGGCCGGCTCCGTGTTGTCGATGGATGAGGCGCTGCGCCGGCTGATCCTGTACACGGGCTGTACGCTCGGCCAGGCGCTGGCGACAATCACTTCCACGCCGGCGGACCTGCTCGGCCTCGGGCGGGAGCGTGGGCGGCTGCGCGCCGGCGCATGGGCGGACCTGGTCTTTCTCACGCCGACCATCGAAGTAGTTCGCACGATGATTGCGGGCGTGACCTGTTATGTGCGTGAAGAATCCTGACAGATCGAGGAGCAACAAGCGTGTCCCTGGAACAATCCTATCTCTATCGAGAGATTCATGAGCAGCCTGCCGTTTTGAGCGCTCTGCTGGAACGAGAGCGCCCTGCAATTAAGCGGCTGGCCAGCGCCATCCGCGCCCGCAAGCTGGATTACATCGTGATCGCTGCGCGTGGGACGAGCGACAACGCTGGCCGGTACGCGCAGTATTTGTTCGGCGCCATGAACGAACTAATCGTGGCGCTGGCGACGCCAAGCTTATACTCGATCTATGGGCGACCGCCTCGCTTTGGCAACGCGCTGGTCATCGGCATCAGCCAAAGCGGCAAAAGCCCGGACATCGTTTCCGTGTTGGCTGAGGCGCGGCGACAGGGCGCCATGACCGCCGCCGTCACCAACTTCCCGGATTCTGATCTGGCGCGCCAGGCCGAGCATGTGATTGCGCTGCATGCCGGCGAGGAACGCTCGATTGCCGCCACCAAAACCTATACGGCGTCGCTGGCCGCCATCGCTGCGCTCAGCGCCGAACTGGCCGGCGATGAGCAAATGCAACAAGCGCTCAACGCTATTCCAGAGCATGTGGCGTCGATCCTTGCGTTGTCCCCTCAGATCGGCGCTCTCACCGAACGGTACCGCTACATGCGCGACTGCGTGGTGCTCGGCCGCGGCTACAACTACGCTACGGCGTTCGAGTTTGCGCTGAAACTCAAGGAATTGACCTACACTATCGCCGAGCCTTACTCCACCGCCGACTTTATGCATGGCCCACTGGCGTTGATCGAACACGGTTTTCCGGCCTTCGTCATTGCTCCCTCGGGCGCGCTCCTGCCGGAGATGAAGGAATTCATGCAGACGCTCAAGCAGCGCGAGGCGGAGATTGTCGTCATCAGCGACGACGCAGAGGCGCTGGCAATGGGACGCATCTCGATTCCTCTCCCGGTCGGAGCGCCGGAGTGGTTGTCTGCGCTGACAGCCATCGTGCCCTGCCAGCTCTTTGCCATGCACCTGGCAGCGGTGCGCGATTTCGACCCGGATCACCCGCGCGGGCTGCGCAAGGTCACCGAAACGCGCTGAACACTATCCCTCCGGGATCGTGCGGCCGGAGGCCGACCCTACGATCGTAGGTTATGCCTCCGGCGCGACATCTCCTCAGACGCTCTCACGCGCCTGACGCGCTTGGCGGACAATCTCTGCGATCTGTCCCAAATGGTCGTCGTCATGAAATAGCCCCAACACGAACCGTCCAACGCAGTTGACTTCGCCGGCGCCCCGCCATGGCGTGTAGCAAATATCAAAATGAGGGTGGTCTGGCCACATCTCCAAGCTGGCGAGGCGCATGCGCCGACTTTCTTCGAGGCGATGCCGGCATTGTTCGATGGTTGTGATGCTTTGCCAGGGAACCTCATAGCGCGAGCGGCCATGATTTGGCACCCCGCGCGCCATCTCCGCCGCCAAAAAAGCCGATTCTTCGGCGGAGGCGGTGGTGTGAACGATCACGTGGGCGAGAGTCCACGCTGCGTTGGCCTCCTCAGGAGAGGCAGCGAACGGGTCGTCGGCGTGCGGATCGACCGGCTGAAAAACCACCTCCTCGTCGGTGCAGTCGGCGATCAACGCCAGCATGGCGTCGATCATTTCGTTGGTCAAGGCGCGCAAGTCGTCGATGCTCAGCCCGGCGCACAGTTCGGCGACCGTCATGCGCTTCTCACGGACCGGCGTGAAATCTAACATTTCCGTCACCCTTTCTATTGCTTTTGATCGCTTTAGCTAGAGGCTTTCTCGGAAAGCTGATTTTTTCGAGGATGTTCTGCAGCTCCTCTTTATGAGAAGTCTACCACAATAGCATCGGACAATTGCTGACAGAGGAGGCTTGTGCACTCTGTCACAATAGCGATATGAAAACAATTCGATGGTGGATGCTTCTGTTGTTTGTCGCCTGGGGTGTGGCGGGTTGCGCTGTGCAGGCCGCCGATCGCCCGATCCGCGCCAGCGTCGTAGAGGCGATGCGCGCGCCCGACGACGCCGGTTTTGCTCGCGCCTACGCGCCGATAGAACTCTCCTTTCCGAAGGATCATGGTGCACACCCCGAATATCGTACAGAGTGGTGGTACTACACCGGCAATTTGACCGCTGCGGAGGGGGTTCCCTTTGGCTTTCAGTTGACCTTTTTCCGCAACGCCTTGACGCCGACGATGCCTGCCCGCAGTTCGAGACTTGCCGGCAATCAGGTGTACATGGCGCATTTCGCCCTGACCGACGGCGAACGCAGGCGACATGAAGACTTTGACCGCTATAGCCGCGGGGCGGGCGAATTGGCCGGCGCCGTAAGCGAGCCGCGCTTTCGCGTCTGGCTGGAGGATTGGTCGGCGGAAGAGATCGAACCGGGCGTGCATCGGCTGTTGGCGAGAGATGAGGGAGAAGAGGGCGTCGTGGCGATCGATCTGATTTTGCGCGAGACGCGACCACCGGTTCTGCACGGTGTGCGCGGCCTTCACCAAAAGGGGCCGGAGCCGGGCAACGCCTCTTATTACTATAGCCTCGTGGGGTTGGAGACCGGCGGTTCGGTCACGAGCGGCGGACGCACCTACTCGGTGAGCGGTCGCAGTTGGATGGATCATGAATTCGGCACCAGTGCGCTGACCGCAGGCGCGGTAGGGTGGGATTGGTTCAGCATTCAGTTCGATAACGGCGCCATTCTGATGCTTTATGAAATCAGGTTGGTGGACGGTGGTGTCAATCCCGATATCAAGGGTACGTTGATTTGGCCGGATGGCGCGCAACAGATCGTGACCGAACACGACTTTGTGCTTGCGCCGACCGGCTTCTGGACAAGCCCTCACACCGGCGTCACCTATCCCTCCGGCTGGAGGCTGACCCTCCCTGAGCTTGCCATCGACCTTGCCATCGAGCCGTTGATCCCCGACCAGGAAATGAACGTCAGCTTCGTCTATTGGGAGGGCGCCATCGAGGTGCGCGGTTCGATGCGAGGAGAAGCAGTCAGGGGGCAAGGCTACGCCGAGTTGACCGGTTACGGTGAGCAGGGCGTAGCCTATCAGCGCTAGAGGAACAGTGCGCGCACTGCATGGTTGCATAGAGCATGCCGTGGCATGGAACGCGAAGCGCACACCACGTTATTGCGAGCGCAAAAGATGCGCAGCCGCTTTCCGCACGATATCGCGTTCAGAAGGATAGGTGAGCGCTTCCAGCGCCTGCTCCAGAGTAAACCAACTGACGCCGTCCACTTCAATGCTGGCGTCGCTCAGTTCTCCATCCACAGCGCGCATTAGATAGAAATCAACGCATTTGTGCACCAATTCCGGAACGGTGCGGCCATGCGTGTCCCAGTACCAGTATTCGATGGCACCGAGGTGCGCCTCACATACGCCGACAAGTCCGCATTCTTCCGCCACCTCGCGCAGCGCCGTCTGCTCGACAGTTTCTCCGGGTTCGCAAGTGCCTTTGGGCAACTGCCAGCGCGTGCCGCTGCGCGTGGCGATCAGCACGATTTCGATCTCTCCGTCAGAGGCGATGCGATATATCACGCCCCCGGCCGAATGGTCGTTGCGGCGACGACGCCAGTGGCGCTGCGTATGTTCGTCGATCGGCGGCAATTCAGACCGGGCGCTCATCGTTTTCGATCCTCGTCAATTCTAGACAGGCGTCGGCTTCACCCAGTGTTTGTCGGAATGCGCAGCCTTTTGCAGCTCGCCATCGGCGACGGCGATGGCAAGCGCCATTGCCACGCGCTGCCAGTTGTCCGGCGGCATGTGGATCAATGCAACGGGCAAGAACGCTCTCGACGTAAAGGTCAAAGCGCCGGCCAGCTCCTGTGCGCTCCACACTTCGCGTGCGCGCGCAATGACGACGAAGGTCTCCATCCATTTGTCGAGCAGCACGAGCCAGGCCGCCAGCTCTTGCGCCAGGCCGACGTGCGTGAGAGGGCGCGGAGAGGCGCCGGCGTCAAAACTGAAGGCAAGCTGGGCTTCGCCTCCATCCGAAAGGGTGCACCAGATGCGATCGGGTGTGATCGGCCCGGGCGATAGCCCTAATTCCTGCCATTCATGTAGACGTTCGTGCAGCTGCGAGATCATCGGCGGCAACAGCCGGCCGCGCAGCGCCGTGATCGGATGCATGCCGGGCAGCGGCTGCGGATTCGAAAATAGTTGATGATTGCAAACTGTGTAAAACATTCAGAGCCACTTCCTTCTGCGAAAGATCCAGAGCATTGTCAGCGCGATGCTGATAAAGACGCACCAGATCAACGGATAGAACCACCAAATTCCTAGCTCCGGCATGTATTCAAAGTTCATGCCGTAGACCCCCGCCAAAAAACTGAGCGGGATAAAGATCGTGGAAACCATTGTCAACAATTTCATCACCTCATTCATGCGGTTGTTGACCAGCGCCAGATGCGTCTCGATTGTGCTGCTGGCGAGGTCGCGCATGCTGTCGGCAAGGCTTGCCAACCGCATTAGATGGTCGTAGATGTCACGATAGTATAGACGAACCTGGGATGGAACCACTCGATACTCGCCGGTGGAGAGCCGACCCAGCAGCTCGCGCTGCGGAGCCAGAATCCGCACCAATCGCAGCGCGCTGCTTTTGGCCGTCAGCAGCCGATTGAGCAGCTCCCGCTGCTCTTGATCGGCGCGGAAGATATCGTCGCCGAGCCGTTCTAGCTCCTCTTCAAAAGCGTCGATCAAAGGAATGAAATTGTCAATCTGCGCATCGAGCAATTCGTAGAGCAACATGGCGGGCCCGCGTGCCAACCCGACCTCCACATGATGTTCGGTGTTCCACAATCGTTCGATCGAACGACGAACGTCCTCGTGCAACGTCACCAAATAGTTGGGGCCAAGAAAGACGTCGATCTCCTGCGTGTCGATATCCATCGGCTCTGCGCCAAGAGCGACGATGTGAAACACCAGATAGAGATACGTGCCGTAATCATCGAGCTTGGGCACGTGTGAATCTTTTAGCGCATCCTCAATCGCAAGCGGGTGAAAATGGAACACATCGGCCAGGAGGCGCTCATGCTGACCATCTGATCGGCCCTGCACATCCACCCAAATCGAGTTATGGGCGTCTTTCAACAGATCGGCCAGTTGATCGAGCGGTGCATCCACTTCCACTCGGCCATCTGCATAACGGCATATGATTCGGATCACGGTTTGCGCCTTGTCGCAGTGAAGAAATGTTGCATAATGTGTGACGAAACCCGCACCGGGCTATCTTATCTGACAACGACAATCTTTGAGATTATAATGGCGCTCTGGCGTCCGGCAAACTGAGCATCAGATCCAGGAGCTAACCATGGCGCTGTTTCGTAAAATCCTGATCGCCAACCGCGGGGAGATCGCCGTGCGCGTCATCCGCGCCTGTCAGGAGATGGGCATCGCCACCGTCGCCGTGTATTCGGAGGCCGACGCGCAGGCGTTGCACGTGGCGCTGGCGGACGAAGCTGTTCCCATTGGGCCGCCATCCCCGCGCGAGTCGTACTTGAACGGCGCGCGCATCTTGCAGGCAGCGATCGAGCGGGAGTGTGACGCCATCCATCCCGGCTATGGCTTTCTCTCTGAAAACGCTGCTTTCGCCGACGCCGTCGCAGCCGCCGGTCTGGTCTTCATCGGTCCAAGCGGCGAAGCGATGCGCATCATGGGGTCGAAGACGTCGGCGCGTGCGGCGATGGCGGCCGCAGGCGTGCCTGTTGTCCCCGGCTATCAGGAGAGTCAGAGTGATTCCGATCTGTTGGCCGCCGCCGGCGCCTTGGGGTATCCCGTACTCGTCAAGGCGACGGCCGGCGGCGGCGGCAAAGGTATGCGCATCGTTTACCGTCCGGAGGATCTGCCCCCTGCCTTGGAGTCGGCGCGGCGAGAGGCGCTCAACGCGTTCGGCGACGACCGCATCTATCTGGAAAAGCTGATTGAACAACCTC